>DAIQPD010000160.1:0-9313 GCA_036787535.1 Chryseolinea sp. | reverse complement strand
AATGTCATAAAAAGCTTGTAGCCAAAACCAAAGATCAATCGTCTCTTTCTTTTAACACGCCACTTTCAACGTGCCAGAATTGTGTTGGAGTTTTGGGCCATGATTTTATATTAAATGCTTCAGTTCCTTTAGCAGATGCTGCATAGATAAAAACTTTCAAAGCAGAATCATTTACATCCCAGACAAGAGGAGTGTTGGCTTCACATTTTTCTGGTGTCTTTCCATTACTGATAATGAAATAGGCTTTATTTTTTCCAAAGATTTTTGCATTTCCATTCTCATCAATGCACACTGCCGTTTGCTCATCCACACCAATACCCTTTATTTCAGAGAGTGAACGATCGTGCATCATTCTTGCAAGAAAGGTAATATGCCTTCCATGACGCTCACGCTGTGAGTAATGTTGATCCGCTAAGGTATTTGTAAGATAGGGGAGATGAATAAAACTTTTGGATAAACTCACCAATGTATCGTAAGGATTAGCGAGCGCTTCGGTCGAAGTGACTGTACCTTTTTTTGAATCGAAAACCAGCTCACTTAAAATCGCACAGCCGGCACTTGTTCCACCAATAGGTATTTTCTTTTTGTGAATTAAATAATCTAACGCTGAAGAAACTTCAGAATCCGTCCAGAAGTTTACATAGTTGGCCTGATCTCCTCCGGCAATAAAGATGGCTTCGGCTTCGCGAATGCGTTTACCTACTTCAGCACTCATTGCTTTTTCTCGCGAGTCAATCATCAGGGTTTCTACTGAGTTTAAATCACCTAACTCTTTTATATAGTCATTGTACCCGGTCGATCCTGATGCACGAATGATCACAAAGTCCCCACCTTTAGCGCGATCGATCATCCAGAGTATGGCTTCATCTACATCGGTGCTTCCACCTACGAGTACAATTCCTGATTTTGTAGGAACTGTTACATCTTCTTTACTTCCTGTTATGCCAATGCCGAAGTAGATTAATTGTGATTCATCCACTTCATTTGATTTCGAATCTTGTGCATAGGTGAATTGCAAAGTGATCGGCAATAAAAGGAAGAGACAAAATTTAGTTCTCATGATTTTATCAGGAGCATATCGTATCGTTTGATGAAAATGCTTGATTCGTCCTGCAACTCCGGTTAAAATAGTGGTGATACCCAAGCCAAGGATGATGGAAATAAGTACAGTTGTGAATTCAAAAGGGCTCATGCTTAATTTAAAATGATTCTAAATTGTGTTAACACGTTCATCCTGCATAATGTCCACTTACATCTCAGATGTTTTGCTAACGTATCAATTTCCGCATTATTTATTGTTCAACCGTGCAAATAAATTTGAATAAATGCATTCCGATAGTAGATTTGTGCCACTTGATTTTAAAACGGATACTAAACCTGTCATGATAAAAAATCGTACTGCTTCCGTCTCTCTGTACACCTCAGTCGTTTTCATATTTCTCTTCTCTTGTTTAACCTCACTTGCGCAAACTATATCAGACGATCCTGCCGCTATTGCTGCCGGATCTTCTCTTTTTAACGCGAATTGTAAAACGTGTCATGCGGTTCATAAAAAGGTTGTTGGTCCTCCATTAGCAGCCGTATATGATCGCACCCCATCCATTGATTGGATTGTTAAGTTCGTTCAGAATTCCTCTGCTGTAATTGCAAGCGGAGAGCCGTATGCTGTAAAAGTGTACGAAGACAATGGTAAAACTCAGATGACAGCCTTCACTTCATTGAAGGAAGCTGACGTGATGAACATTCTTGCTTATGTTAAAGCAGAGACGGTTAAAGGACCTGAGGTTGCTGTTGTTCCTCCTACCGGTGGAGGTCAGCCTGCCGAGGGTGGTGCTCCTTCTGAATACCTGAACATTATTCTAATCGGAATGGTACTCATATTAGTACTGCTCCTTATTATACTTGGCTTCCTCGTTTCAGCATTGAAGCGTTTTCTTGATCAGAAAGAATTATCAGAAGAAGATAAGGAAGTTGTTAACTCACCTATTTCACTTTCTACTATAACAAGGAGTTCTGGGTTTATCTTCATTGTATTATTTCTCGTTGGCGCACTAGGCTTTAAGGCTGTTATTAATGGACTCTATTCCATTGGTATTCAGCAAGGTTACGCTCCAAAACAACCAATTGCATTCTCCCACAAAATTCACGCGGGTCAATACGAAATTGATTGTAAGTATTGCCACGTAGGGGTAATGAAAAGCAAGAGTGCAACGATTCCTTCTGTAAACATCTGTATGAACTGCCACAACCAGATCAAATCAGGTACAGTAACAGGTGAGGTTGAAATTGCTAAGATCACCGCTGCATGGCAGAATAATAAACCAATCGAGTGGGTTCGTATCCACAACCTGCCTGACTTAGCGTACTTCAATCACTCTCAACACGTGAATGTAGCAGGTGTAGAATGTCAGACTTGTCATGGTCCAATTCAGGAAATGGATGTTGTTCGTCAACACTCTTTATTAACCATGGGTTGGTGTATCGATTGCCATCGCAAGACCGATATCAATACAAAGGGCAATGCTTATTACGACAAGTTAATGGAGCTTCATAAGACTACGAATGGAAATAAGCCTTATAAGGTTGAAGACAATGGTGGTTTAGAATGCGCGAAGTGTCACTACTAAGCCTTTCACGATTAACGGATTACAATTAACGGATTTACAGATAACAGTTCATAGATACAAATGAAAGAGTCTAAAAAGATATACTGGAAAGGCATCGAGCAATTGGCAAACAATACTGAGTTTGTTAAGCATGCAAATTCAGAATTCGCACAGCCGGGACCAGAAGAAGATTTAGGTCACTCGCGCAGAGATTTCTTGAAGATGATGGGCTTTGGTGTTTCGGCAGCGGCATTAGCAGCGTGCGAGGCGCCTATCAGAAAGGCAATCCCATATGTTAATAAGCCTGTAGATGTTGATCCAAGTTTACCAAACTATTATGCATCGACTTATGTAAACGGTGGTGACTATTGCAGTATCGTTGTTAAGGTACGTGAAGGTCGGCCAATCAAAATTGATGGAAATGATCTGTCTAGCGTTTCAAAAGGTGGAACCAGTGCGCAAGTAGAAGCTTCTGTTCTTTCGTTATATGATAACGCAAGACTTCGTGGCCCGAAACTTACAGACAGAGCGAAGAAAACCAACTGGGAGGAATTAGATAAAGAGGTAATTGCCAAGCTTTCTGAAATTGCAGGTAAAGGCGGACAAATTCGAATCGTTAGCAACACCATTCTCAGCCCAAGTACAAAAGCGGTTATTGAAAAATTCAAAGTAAAATATCCAACTACTCAACATATTCAATACGATCAATCTTCACATTACGGAATGTTGAAGGCCAATGAGGAGTCGTTTGGCGTGGCCATGATTCCATCATACGACTTCAGCAAGGCTGATGTAATTGTAAGTGTAGCATCCGATTTCTTAGGAAGCTGGTTAGCGCCTGTTGAGTTTACAAAACAATATGGTATCACACGTTCGGTTTCAGAAGAGAAACGTGACATGTCTCGTCACTATCAATTTGAATCAAACTTGTCGATTACAGGAGCAAATGCAGACTACAGATCACAAATCAAACCTTCACAAGAAGGAGCGGTTTTGATCAGTTTATATAACGCGATATCAGGTTCTTCACTTCCAGGTGCAGCCACAGGTGTTAAGCACATTGAGAAGGCAGCAAAAGATTTGTTAGCCAGCAAAGGCAAAGCACTTGTCGTTGCCGGATCAAATGACAAATCGGTTCAGGTATTGGCGAATGCAATCAATACAGCTTTAGAAAGTTATGGATCAACCATTAACACCACACCGGTAAACTACAAACAAGGTAATGATGAAGCGATGGCTTCATTTGTATCAGATGTAGAAGGAGGTAAGGTAGAAGGTGTTATTTTCTATAACTGTAATCCGGTTTACGATCATCCAATGGGTGCTAAACTAGGTGCAGGTTTAAAGAAGGTATCGATTTCAATCGCGACTAATTATAAGGAAGAAGAAACAGGTGAGTTGGTAAATTACCTTGCACCCGATCATCATTTCTTAGAAGCATGGAACGATGCTGAGCCAAAGAAAAATCATTTCAGTTTAGGACAACCTGCTATCACACCGATTTTCAAATCACGTGCAGCACAAGAAAGTCTTTTGACCTGGGCAGGTGAACCAAACGTAGACTATTTTGAATTTGTAAAAAGCAATTGGAAGACCTGGTTCTTCAATGGTCTTGACTTCCAAAGCTTCTGGGATAAGTGCTTGTATGATGGCGTTTTAGAATTGCCTGTAGAAGCAACTACTGTTTCTTTTGTTGGTGATGCAGCCGCTGCTGCAAGGACAATTTCCAGCGCACCAAAAGGTGGAGCATTTGAATTGGTGATCTACGAAAGTGGAAACCTTGGAAATGGTTCTCAGGCAAACAATCCTTTGTTGCAAGAATTACCAGACCCAATTACAAAAGCAGTCTGGGATCATTATGTAACGGTATCTCCTTTAGATGCTAACGTTAAAGATTTCACAGAAAGCTTTACAAAGTATGCTACAATAACAGTTCCGGGTAAGGAACCTGTTAAACTTCCTATTCTTGTTCAACCAGGACAAGCTCAGGGAACAGTCGGTATACCTTTAGGATACGGTCGTACAAAAGCGGGCAAAGTAGCCGATGGCATTGGAGAGAATGTTTACCCGCTTCTTTCTTTAGTGAATGGTTCAATCAGTTACTCAGCGACAAGCATCACGTTTGCGCCAACGGAAGAGACCTATCAGATTGCACAGACACAAACTCACAATACCTACATGGGTCGCGAAACGATCGTGCAGGAAGCATTTTTGAGTGATTATAAAAATGAGAAATGGGATAAATCTTTCCATCCATCTGTAACCACTTGGGCAACGGAAAATGAAAACCACAAAGTAGAGCCTAATACCTTATCACTTTGGAAAGGCCACGAATACAAGAATCACCATTGGGGAATGGCGGTTGACTTGAATACGTGTATTGGTTGTGGTGCTTGCGTAGTGGCCTGTAATGTAGAAAATAACGTAGCCTTGGTTGGGCGGGATGAAGTAATCAAGCGCAGAGAAATGCATTGGTTGCGTATCGATAGATATTATAGCAGCGATGCTAAGGCTGATAATTGGAACGATGTTCAAATTGCTTCGAACAATCCTGAGGTTGTATTCCAACCGATGATGTGTCAGCATTGTAACAACGCACCTTGCGAAACCGTGTGTCCGGTTGCTGCAACCACACACAGCACAGAAGGCCTTAACCAAATGACCTACAACCGTTGTATTGGAACTCGCTATTGCGCTAACAACTGCCCGTATAAAGTAAGACGATTCAACTGGTTTAAATATCACGACAATACTCAGTTTGAAGATGTGAATCCATCGATGAATTCGGACTTGGGTAAGATGGTGTTGAATCCTGATGTTACGGTTCGCTCACGCGGTGTAATGGAGAAATGTTCATTCTGCGTGCAACGCATCCAGGCTGGTAAATTATCCGCTAAGAAAGAAAGAAGACCATTAGTTGATGGTGAAGTAACAACAGCTTGTCAGGCATCTTGCTCAACAGGCGCGATTGTTTTCGGAGATGTAAATAATCCGGAAAGCAAAATATCAAAGTTGTTGAAGATCAGACCTGCTGATCCTGAAAAACCGCACCGCATCGATAAGATTACTGGCAATCCAAGAGCGTATCAAATGCTGGAGGAAATTGGTGTGAAGCCAAACATCTGGTACTTAACGAAGGTGAGAAATAAAGACAGTGAAAAGGTTAATGGTTAATGGTTAATGGTTAAACGTTAATCGTAATACACTCTCACGATTAACAATTAACGATTAACGGATAACGATTAACAGATAAAAGATAACTAATAGAAAATAACGCTCAATGCAGGTAACGTCAACAGTTCGTGATCCCCTGGTAACCGGTGGCAAAACAGTAAAAGATGTTTCGCACGACATCAGCCGTCAGGTAGAAGGTAGTCCTACAAAACTTTGGTGGATGGCCATGGCTGTCTCCGTAGCCGTAATGGCGTATGGTTTTTATTGTCTTTGCTTTCTTTTGTGGAATGGTGTTGGAGTCTGGGGACTTAACAAAACAGTAGGTTGGGCTTGGGATATTACAAACTTCGTTTGGTGGGTTGGTATTGGTCACGCAGGTACATTGATCTCTGCGATCCTTTTGTTGTTCCGTCAAAAATGGAGAATGTCAATCAACCGTGCTGCAGAAGCGATGACGATCTTTGCCGTTATATGTGCGGCCACGTTCCCATTCGCTCACATGGGTCGCTTATGGTTAGGTTTCTATTGGGTATTCCCGCTTCCAAATACATGGGGTTCTTTATGGGCTAACTTCAACTCACCACTCTTGTGGGATGTATTTGCGATCTCAACATACTTTACAGTATCATTAGTATTCTGGTACTTAGGTCTAATTCCTGACTTCGCTGTTATTCGTGACAGAGCAGTTGTTCAGGGAAATAAAATCAGAGCAAGTGTTTATAATGCACTAAGCTTCGGCTGGCAAGGTGGCGCTAAAACATGGAGCCGTTATGAATCGGTTGCCTTGATCTTAGCCGGTCTTTCTACACCACTTGTACTTTCCGTTCACACTATTGTATCCATGGACTTTGCTACGTCAATCGTTCCAGGATGGCATACCACGATCTTCCCTCCATACTTCGTTGCCGGTGCAATTTTCTCTGGCTTCGCGATGGTATTAACACTCTTGCTCGTAACACGGGTGGTGTTCAAGCTGGAAGATTACATTACGATCTATCACATCGAGTTGATGAACATCATCATCATTGTTACGGGTTCAATAGTAGGGATCGCTTATATTACTGAGTTGTTCATCTCCTGGTATTCTGGGGTTGAATATGAAGGGTATGCTTTCTACAACCGTGTTCAGGGTCCGTATGCCTGGGCATACTGGTCTATGATGACGTGTAACGTAATTTCTCCGCAGCTTTTCTGGATCAAGAAAATTCGTACCAGCATCGCAGCAACCTTTATACTTTCCATCATTGTGAACATTGGTATGTGGTTCGAACGATTTGTAATCATCGTGACCTCCATTCATCGTGACTACGTTCCATCAAGCTGGACGATGTTTCACCCAACTATGTATGATATTGGTGAATACCTTTTCACCTTCGGATTTTTCTTCACAGCCTTTTTACTTTTCGCGAAATTCTTCCCTGTTATCAACATGGCAGAAGTGAAGAGTATCATTAAAGGTGGAGGAGAGAAAACAGAAAATAAAGAGCATCACTAAGTAGTGTTAAAATATTCTAAAGTTTAGAAAATGGATGCAGACAAGAATTTTTTAGTTGGCATATTTGATGATGAAGATGCTGTGCTGAGCGGAATAAAAGACGTTCGCGGATCAGGCATTAAAATTCATGAAGTGTATTCACCTTTTCCGGTTCACGGAATTGATGATGCGTTAGGAATTAAGAAATCGCGTCTTCCTATCGCTGCCTTTTTATTTGGTATGACCGGTACTACCTGTGCTTTGGTGATGCAAATCTGGATGTTAGGCTATGATTGGCCGATGATTATTGGTGGTAAGAACGCAGCTTCATTACCTCCATTCATTCCAGTTACATTCGAGATGACCGTATTGTTTGCGGCCCTTGGAATGGTTGGTACATTCATGATTGTAAGTGGTTTGAAGCCGTATGCATGGCCACGTCAATTTGATTTAAGAAGCACAGAAGATAAACACGTAATGGCCGTTGATCTTGCAATCAATCATGGCAAGAGCAAGGAAGAAATAGGCCGCATTTTGAAAAGTGCAGGTGCTTCAGAAGTGAATGAAAAGAATTTTGAATAATCAGAGACTGGTAACTATGCGTTCAATATTAAACTTAATTGGAGGATTGGCTTTTGCGGTAGCACTTGTTTCGTGCAGTGCGAACGGCAACAATCAAGGTAAGGAATATGCTCCTAACATGTACCACTCCGTAGCGTACGAGCCGTATACTCAAATAGTAGATGAAGAGGCTGGTCGTTGGTTAACGTCTATCGAATACAAGACAGGACATGCTGAGTTTTACAACTCAAATAATCTGAATCCGAATCGCATGAACTTGCGTGATCCAGCTCCGAATACAGTGAGTCGTAATAAGAATGGATACCTTCCTTACAGATTAGGTAAAGATAGTTTAGCATTTGCAGCGCGTACCTTAAAGAATCCATTGGATTCAACCGCGGAAGTAATAGCAGGAGGTAAGGCTTTGTATCAAATGTATTGCAATCATTGCCACGGACCTAAAGGTGCTGGTGATGGGAAAGTTGCAGCAGGTGTTAAGATTGATGGTGTTCAAAAAGGAAATTATAACGGTGTTCCGGATTATAATTCAGGAGTTTTGAAAGACATTACGGAAGGACATATTTTCCACGTGATCACACATGGTAAAGGTTTAATGTGGGCTCATGGTTCACAGATCAGCCCGGAAGACCGCTGGAAGATCGCGAAGTATGTAAAGACTTTACAGAAGTAGTAAAACGAATAACGTAGCAACCGACAAACGGATAACGATAATGGCGCATCATCAAATAGAAGTGGCAGAAGAACATTATGTATTTAAACCTGAAACCAGGAAGAAGCTAATCATCTTGCTTATTGTTGGTATAGCCGTGTTTGCACTAGGCTTGGTTTTGGCCATGTCAGGTGGAGGTCATGAAGAAGCAAAACATGAGGGAGGCCATGCTTCCGCAGTTGTTGCTAAAGAGTTGGTTGCGAGTACACAGCATGAAGCAGCTGCTGCAGAGTCTCATGGTGCTGAGGCAGGTCACCATGCAGAAACGGCTTCCTGGTTGAAAAGAATTTATACTACACTTTGGATGAACAACGTGTTCTTCACAGGTCTTGGTATTATCGGTTTGTTTTTCGTAGCCATTCAATATGCTGCACAAGCAGGTTGGTCAGTAGGAGTGAAGCGTATAGGTATGGCCATGGCAACGTGGATTCCGATTGCAGGTATTTTAATGTTGGGTCTTTACTTCTTAACACACCACGATATTTTCCATTGGACGCACAGCTCGTTATATCATGAAGGCGAAGGCTTTGATCCAATCATAAACAAGAAAGCTCCGTTCTTTTTCTGGCCATTAGCCGGAGGAACATTCCCCGTATTCTTCTTAGGACGTATGGTATTGTTCTTTGCAGTGTGGTATTGGTTCTTCACTATGATCCGCAAAAACATGCGAGCAGAAGATCTTGAAAACTCAACAAAGTGGTGGCACAAGAATCAGGTGCTTTCTACTGTGTTCCTTATTTTCTTCGGAATTAGTTCGTCTGTAGCGGC
>DAIQPD010000159.1:0-9342 GCA_036787535.1 Chryseolinea sp. | reverse complement strand
TCACCGCATTGGTTATACCCAACATAATTTACCGGCTGTGATGAATGGAGAAATAGATGAATTTATCGAACAACTTCGCATTGCCGATAGCGCAGAACGCATGATGGAAACTTCGCAGTTATAGATGCGATATTTTCGATACATTTTCGTCTGATAACCTGGGTGTGCCTTGGCACGTTCACAAACTAAATTTTGTTACTTTTGAATAACATTTAAAACAACTATGAAAAAAGGATTAATCATTTTAGGGGTCGTTCTTGTACTGGGTTTTATGCTATACAGCTTCTTTGCAGGCCGTTACAATACGATGGTAGAATTATCTGAATCTATTCCAAAAGAATGGGCACAAGTAGAAACACAATATCAGCGCAGGGCGGACTTGATTCCAAATCTTGTTAATACTGTTAAGGGTTATGCTGACTTCGAGCAAGAAACACTTACCAAAGTTATTGAAGCAAGAGCAAGCGCGACACAGGTAAAAATTGATCCAAGCAACATTACACCAGAAGCTTTGGCACAATTTCAACAAGCTCAAAGTGGCGTGAGTTCAGCGTTAAGCCGTTTGTTGGTAGTAGCTGAAAACTACCCTGACTTAAAGGCTAACCAAAACTTCCTTGATCTTCAAGCTCAGTTAGAAGGAACTGAAAATAGAATTGCTGTTGCTCGCACAAGATTTAACGAAGTAGTACAACCATACAATGTATACATCAAGCGTTTCCCTTCGAACATGCTAGCGGGTATGTATGGCTTTACTGCAAAAGGATATTTTGAAGCTGCTGAAGGTTCTGAAAAAGCACCTACCGTAGCGTTCTAATAGTACTCTCTGCTTGCAATTAAAGAGAACCCTGCCGAAACCGGTGGGGTTTTTTATTTAGTGATTGGGCCAGTTTATTCTTAACCGCAGAGGACGCGGAGATTCGCAGAGGGTTTTGTTGAAGTATTGAGCTAGCGTATAAACCACAAGATTTTGTTATTGCATTTTGAATTTAACTTTGCGTACCTCTGCGCCCTCTGCGGTTTATTTACTCAACCACTTACTTACTACCTCTACAAACTCTTGTGGCTTCTCTGCCTGCACCCAATGTCCCGCTTCCATCGTCTCAAGCGTAGCTGAGGGAAACACTTCCGTGATGTGCTTCCAATCAGTATCCTTTACATAATTGGATCGCTGGCCGCGAATAAAAAGTGTTGGGCCTTCAAACACACCTTTGTAATGTAAATCAACACCCACGTTGCTCAGCTTCGCAGTAATTACCTTCAGGTTTATCTTCCATGAAAAGCCACCCTCTGTTTTGCGTTGTAGGTTTTTAAGAAGGAACTGACGAACATCTGCTTCCTCTACATATTTTGAAAGGGCAACATCGGCATCATTGCGTGATGATAAAGCTGTAAGATCAATAGCTTTTAATCCTTCGGCAATAGTGTAATGTTCCAGATTATATGCACGCGGGGCAATGTCGACAACAATTAATTTGCTGAGTTTGTCAGGGTGTGCAATGGCAAAATTCATCGCTGTTTTTCCTCCCATAGAATGGCCAATCACAATTGGATCTTTCAATTGATGATCTTGAACGAATTCCAATAAATCATCTGCCATAAAGCGATAATCAAAATCATCGCTGTGCGGAGAAAGGCCATGGTTGCGTTGATCGATGGTGTATACCTTATAGTGTGGCGCAAAAAGTTTGGCTTGTGTTAGCCAGTTGTCAGACGAGCCAAACAATCCATGAAGGATAATGATGGGCTGGCCTTCACCGTATTCGCGAAAATGTAATTTCATAAGTCAAAAATAGAATTAAGAAGCAAGAAGTCAGAATTACCTTTGGGCATCCTATATTTGACGCTTTTAATTTAGCATGGAACAGACAGCAGGAAAGTACACCATTCAGGGTTTAGCCGTTACCCAAATTGCCCAACAGTTTGGAACACCTCTTTACGTTTATAATAGCACTAAAATTGCTGAGCAGATTAATACCTTGAAGCTTGCCTACGCTGGTGCGGACCTGAAAATTAAATATGCTGCCAAAGCACTAACCAATATTTCCATTCTGAAGTTTATTCGTAAGCAAGGTGTAGGTATTGAAGTCGTCTCACCGCAGGAATCACAGTTAGCTTTACGCGCAGGGTTTACGGCATCCGAAATTTTATTCACACCCAGTGGCGTTGACTTTTCTGAAATTGAAGAAGGAGTAGCACAAGGATTTTCCATTAATCTTGATAACCTTTCAGTACTTGAAAAATTCGGAAAGAAATATGGCGCCAATTACCCGTGTGGCATTCGATTGAATCCAAACATTATGGCGGGGGGAAATATTAAAATTTCAACAGGGCATGGCAATTCAAAATTTGGAATATCTGTTCTCCAACTTGATCAGATTAAAGATGTTGTGAATAGATATAAAATTCAAGTGAAAGGATTTCACATTCACACCGGTTCCGACATAAAGGAAACAGAAGCCTTTTTAAAAACAGCACAAGTATTATTCGATACAGCAAAAGATTTTCCTGACCTGGCGTTTATAGATTTCGGTAGTGGTTATAAAGTAGCCTACAAAGAAGGAGATGTAGTGACCAATGTTTTGGATCTTGGAAAAAAATTAACGGATGCGTTCAATGCGTTTTGTCAATCGTATGGCAGAAAACTTGAACTGTGGATTGAACCCGGAAAATTTATTGTGAGTGAAGCCGGAACATTTCTCGCCACCGCCAGTATCGTGAAAGAAACACCTGCTATTACTTTTGTTACGGTAGACTCTGGTTTAAATCATTTGATCCGACCGATGATGTATGACGCGTATCATCACATTGTAAATGTCTCCAATCCTGAAGGCGAAACAAAAGTCTATACCGTGGTTGGCTATATCTGCGAGACCGATACTTTTGGTTCTGACCGCGAACTAAGTGTAGTAAAAGAACGTGATATTCTCGCCTTTAAAAATGCAGGGGCGTATGGATTTTCAATGGCGTCTAATTACAACTCAAGGTTTAGACCTGCAGAAGTGTTAGTACTGAATGGTGAAGCCAAACTCATCCGCGAACGTGAAAATTTAGATGACATTCTTCGAAAGCAAATTGAAGTGGATATTTGACATTGAAACTTAATTCGAAAGTTTGAAATCGTACTTCATTTTGCCGATTATCCCATTACGGTATGTACTCATCAAAAGCAGTGTTTCTAAATAAGATTAATCGGCTATTATTACAAATTAGATCATTAGGTGATCGCAAACGATGACGGAATTTCAACTCTACTTTGATCTGGGGAAAGATCACATTCTGGATTATAAGAATGGTTATGATCACATCTTGTTTGTGGTTGCTTTGTGTGCCCTCTACCTTTCACGTGATTGGAAGAAAGTGCTTATACTCGTTACTGCTTTTACCATTGGTCATTCTGTAACTTTAGCACTATCAACTTTACGAATTGTAAATGTAAATTCGGAGCTGATCGAGTTTTTGATTCCACTTACCATTTTTATAACCGCTGTGTCTAACTTATTTCGGAACGAAGATAATTTGTCCGGAGCAAGCACTAAGATCAATTATTTCTATGCTGCTTTTTTTGGGTTGATTCATGGCCTTGGCTTTTCAAATTACTTGCGTAGTATTTTAGGTCTAGACAAATCAATATTTACACAACTTTTCTCCTTTAACCTTGGTCTAGAATTTGGACAATTGGTGATCGTAGGAATTTTTATGATGGCAGGTTTTATACTGGTTGATTTATTAAACCTGAACCGAAGAGACTGGAAAATGGTAATCTCTTCTGCCATTGCCGGTATTGCCCTCATCCTGTTAAAGGATAATATGTATTGGATCGAATAACCTAAACCATTTCTTATGCGACTATTTTACATTCTTCTTTTTGTAATCTTCACAGTCCCTTCCATTGCGCAGCAAACTCCTGCACCAAAGTGGCAAGGTAAGTTTGAACAACTTGGTCAGACTTTGCCAACACCAAATGAATATCGCACGGGGTCTGGTGCACCCGGCCCGAAGTACTGGCAACAAAAAGCAGATTATGTAATTAGCGTTGAATTGAATGATCAGAATCAAACAGTAACCGGTTCTGAAACCATTACCTATACCAACAACTCACCAGAGACATTGAAATACCTATGGCTTCAGCTAGATCAAAATAATCAGGCGAAAGATAACAACACTGAAAAAATTGCAACCAATACGATTGTCGATTCTTCTGCAGCAAAATCTATTGCCGGTACTCTTGGCTTATATGATTTTGATGGCGGATTTAAAATCAAATCGGTAAAAGATGGTAGTGGAAAAGCATTGCCGTATACAATCAACTATACAATGATGCGGGTTGATTTACCTCAACCTTTAGCAGCAGGACAGAAGTATTCGTTCAATGTTGAATGGAGTTATAATATTAATGATGGAATGACTGCCCGCGAGCGCACGCAATTCGAATACTTTCCGGAAGACGGAAATTATTCTTACGTAATCGCACAATGGTTTCCACGCATGTGTGTGTTTGATGACGTAAACGGTTGGCAGAACAAACAATTTTTAGGGAGAGGAGAATTTGCTCTTCCTTTCGGAGATTATAAAGTTAAGATTACTGTTCCGGCAGATCACATTGTTGGTGCAACCGGAGCACTTCAAAATCCCAAAGATGTCTTGAGTGCAACGGAGGCTCAGCGTTTTGAAAAAGCAAAGACCAGTTATGATAAACCGGTGATCATTGTTACTCAAGATGAGGTTATTAAAAAAGAAAAAACAAAATCAACCGCTAAGAAGACGTGGGAATTTCATGCAAACAATGTTCGCGATTTTGCATTTGCTACATCACGCAAATTTATTTGGGATGCGCAAGCTGTGAAAATTGGTGACAAGACTCCATTGGCAATGTCATATTATCCGAAAGAAGGTAATCCATTGTGGGAGAAAGAATCAACACTCGCTGTTAAGAATTGTCTTGAGGTTTATTCCCGCATGACGATTGATTATCCATATCCGGTGGCGATATCTGTGCACGCTGCTGATCAAGGTATGGAGTATCCAATGATTTGTTTCAACAGAGGAAGGCCGAATAAAGACGGAACATTCAGTGTTCAAAAACGCCTTGGTATGATTGGCGTAATTGTACATGAAGTAGGACATAATTTTTTCCCGATGATCATCAACAACGATGAGCGTCAGTGGACCTGGATGGATGAAGGTATTAACAGTTTCGTACAGCTTGTAACTGAAATGGAACGCTATCCGAAAGATGAATTTACTCGGGGTCAACCGGAAGCATTAGTTGGTTATATGAAAGGTGATAAGAGCTTACAACGGCCGCTCATGACAAACTCTGAGCAAGTTGTCCAATTCGGTTCAGAGCAATATCAAAAAGCAGCCACGGGTTTATACATGCTCCGCGAAACCGTTATGGGCAAAGATCTTTTTGATAAAGCCTTTAAGGAATACGCAAATCGCTGGGCATTCAAACATCCAATGCCAGCTGATTTTTTCCGCACTATGGAAGATGCCTCGGCTGTTGATCTTGATTGGTTTTGGAGAGGTTGGTTTTATACAACCGATAATTGTGATCAATCCATCGATCAGGTAAAGTGGTATACCCTTCGCAGCGAAAATACTGATCCTGAAAAGAAATCAGTAGTGACTTCAAAAGGCGATCTCTCTGCAAAATCAGAGGAAGGCAAGTATGATAATTTTAATAACGGGCCACAACCGTTTAGCGTAGTGCCAACCGATCCTCGCTTTAATGGTGAGTTCTTAAGCAGGGTTGATGATAAAGGTATTGCCAATAATCTTGCGGGTAAGAATATCTACGAAATTACCTTATCGAATAAGGGAGGTTTAGTTATGCCTGTTATTATTGAATGGACATTCAAAGATGGTTCAAAAGAAACCGATCGTATTCCTGCTGAAGTATGGCGCATTAATGAAACTAAAATCACGAAAGTATTTGTAAAGACAAAAGAGGTGACGAATATTGTTCTGGATCCAAACCATGAACTCACAGACGTAAACGCAAAAGATAATGTATTTCCAAAACCCGTTGAAGCGCCTTCCAAATTTGACGATTTCAAAAAGAAAAAATAACACAAACCTGTCATCATTAACCTAACAAATAGATCCATGCGAATTATGAAACGCACATACACTTTACTCTGCATCATTCTGCTAGCGCTGAATGCCTTTGCACAAACTCCGCCTCAAACTCCTCCGTGGCAAGGAAAATTTGAGCAGCTTGGTCAAACATTACCAACGCCAAATAGTTATCGTACTGGCTCTGGAGCACCAGGCCCAAATTACTGGCAGCAGCGTGCTGATTACGTAATTAATGTTGAGGTGGACGACACCAATCAATTGTTGAAGGGTTCCGAAACCATTACCTATTTCAACAATTCACCTGAGCCCTTAACGTATTTATGGCTTCAACTTGATCAGAATATTTTTGCTGCTAACAACATGACTGATCAGAGCCGAACAGGTTCCATTCGCGATTCTTTACCAGCTGCATTTTTAGGTAGAGTTTCCGGAATAAAGGATTCAGATTATAAAGGTGGATACACCATTGCATCCGTAAAAGATATGGCAGGAAAGAAACTTCTTTACACGATTAACAACACAATGATGCGAATTGATCTTGCTGCTCCGCTTAAGAGTAACGATAAATTTGTATTCTCTATTGACTGGAGCTATACAGAATACGATCGCCAGTTGTTTAATGGACGTGGAGGATTTGAATTTTTTCCGGAAGACGGAAATTACATCTATACGTTTGCTCAATGGTTTCCACGCATGTGCGTGTTTGATGATTATGAAGGATGGCAGAATAAACAATTCTTAGGTCAGGGTGAGTTTGCTTTAACGTTTGGAAACTATCGTGTGCGCATTACTGTACCTGCAGATCATATTGTTGGTGCAACCGGTTCTATTCAAAATCCAAAAGATGTATTGAGCAAAGAACAATTGGAACGTTATGAGAAAGCAAAGAAAACATTTGATACTCCTGTGTTGATTGTTACTCAGGAAGAAGCTACTCAAAAAGAAAAAACAAAATCGACAGCAAAGAAAACCTGGGAATTTTATGCAGAGAATGTTCGCGACTTTGCTTTCACACACTCGCGCAAATTTATCTGGGATGCCATGGCCGTAAAAATTGGGGATAAAAATCCGATGGCCATGTCCTTGTATCCAAAGGAAGGAAACCCACTTTGGGGAAAAGAATCTACCCGCGCCATCAAGAATACCTTAGAGGTGTATTCGCAACGTACGATTGATTATCCATATCCGGTTGCGTACTCAGTTCACACTGCGAATCAAGGTATGGAGTATCCGATGATTTGTTTCAATGGTGGCCGCCCGAATAAAGACGGAACAGTTTCACAACAAACTCTTGTTGGAATGATCCATGTTATTGTGCATGAAGTAGGACACAACTTCTTCCCAATGATTATCAATAGCGATGAACGCCAATGGACATGGATGGATGAAGGATTAAATTCTTTCCTGGATAAAGAAACAATTCAGGAGCGTTATCCGGAATTGAATTATACGAGCGGGATGCCAAAGTCGATTACCTCTTTTATGAGGGGTGAAAAAAGTCAGATGCGGCCTATCATGTCCATGTCGGATAACATGCGCAACAGCGAGTTTGGACCCAACGGATATACAAAACCATCAGCGGCATTAACGCTTTTGCGCGAAACGGTAATGGGCAAAGAATTGTTTGATAAGGCTTTTAAAGAGTATGCTCAACGGTGGGCTTTCAAACAACCAAATCCCGCAGACTTTTTCCGTACGATGGAAGATGCATCGGCAGTAGATCTGGATTGGTTTTGGAGAGGATGGTTTTACACAACCGACAACGTAGATGTTGAGGTTGCTGATGTGAAATGGTTCACTATGCGGTCAGAACAAACTGATCCTGAAAAGAAAAATGTAAAAGTGAAGGCAGGCGATCTTTCTGCAAAAGCAGATGGTGCAGCCACTGATTTTAGTAAAGGACCACAAGAGTTTTCGGTGATCAACACAGACGATCGCTTCTTTGGCGAATTCAGAAGTCGGTCAGACGATGGTGAGGTTCGTAAAAAACTAGCAGGTAAAAATATCTATCAGGTAAAATTCAAAAACATTGGGGGCTTAGTAACACCACTGGTTATTGAATGGACATTTAAGGACGGCTCGAAAGAAGTTGAGCGCATACCTGCAGAAATATGGAGAATAAATGAAACTGAAATCACAAAGGTATTTGTCAAAGATAAAGAGGTAATCAACATTCTGCTGGATCCGAATTTTGAATTGGGTGACGTAGAGATGAAGAACAATACATTCCCTAAGAAAGCGGGTGATTCAAAGTTTGATCAGTTTAAGAAAGGAAATTAAGAGTGGTTTTAAGTTAACGGTTAATAGTTAATAGTAATCCCGATTAGTATAGCCAATAAATGGTATACTGATCGGGATTTTTTATCAATCCCTATTAGCGTTATGACAATAAAGAAGGGCTGTCGTTTAAACGACAGCCCTTCTTTATGTTAGATCTGAAAGTATTACACTTTCTTTTCTTCTGATTTCTTATCGAAGTCTACTACAATTGGAGCGGCAATAAAGATAGAAGAATATGTTCCGATTCCAATACCTACCAGTAAGGCAAACGAGAACCCTCTCAATACTTCGCCACCAAAGATAAGAAGGGCAATTACTACAAGGAGTGTAGTTCCTGATGTGATTAATGTTCTATTCAAGGTACTGTTGATCGCATCATTGAAAATCTTATTACGGTCGTGGCTTGTGCCCATTCCCATAAATTCGCGAATCCGGTCAAACACAATTACAGTATCGTTAATGGAATACCCTATTACCATTAAGATAGCACCTACAAAGATCTGATCGATTTCAAATGAGATACCGAAGACGCGCGCAATTGCAAAAGCGGCAAAAACAAATAAGGTATCGTGGGCCAGAGCCAAGATAGCACCAGTACTGAATTGCCATTTTCTAAAGCGCACTAAAATGTACAAGAAGATTGCCAGCAATGAAATCATGGCTGCTTCAAAAGATCCTTTAGCGATATCATCAGCAATGGTAGCGCCTACTTTAGATGAACCTGAAATAGTGAAATGCTGATCATCTACTTTAGTATCATCTTCTACATACTGAAGCTTGGTAGATTTCTCAAGTCCTGTAATTAAAGCGGTTTGTACTTTTTCATCGGCTGTTTCAGAATCTTCATCGATGATGTAAGAGGTTGTTACCTTCACTACATTATTACCACCGAAGTTTTTCACTTCAGTTCCTGCACTTTCAAAGCTTGAACTTAAATCACCACGTAAGGCAGTTGCATCTACCGGCTTGCTAAACGTAACA
>DAIQPD010000158.1:0-9402 GCA_036787535.1 Chryseolinea sp. | reverse complement strand
TACTTTTTCCGTCATCTACGCTGCCTGCTGTTGTGAATCTTAATAGTTGATTATTTGTGGTGCTCATGTTTTTAAAGTTTCCGGTTTCCGGTTTCTAGTTGCCGGTTGTTGGTTTAATTGATTTAGTTTCTTCTACATTATTCCAATTTGCTTCAACCCATTGGATAAACTTGTTTATTCTTTTGCTCAATGAATCATAATCACTTTTAAGATGCTGATAGATCCCCTGATCCATTATAGAGCCTGTTTCAAATAAAAAATCAAGATGGACTATTGTTTCATCACATTCTGATTGAGCATATATCAAATACTTTATAAAATCTGCCTTGTATCTTCTTCTGCCATAACCTTCAACAATTGAAGATGTTATTGATTTAGAAGATCTTCTTATCTGACTACCTTCCTCATAAAGCTCGTGCTTCGGAAGAATGATCGATAATTTATGTACTTCAATAGCAAGCCTTTTCGATTCAATAAATATTTCCAAATCTCTAAAGCTTTTCATACAACGGGAGTTGAATTGATTGCCGGTTTCTGGTTACCAGTTGCCGGTTTGTTTTCATAAGTGATGAGTTTCTTCTATCCTAATTTATATTTTCGTATTTCTTTACTTTATTTTCAAAGTTTCAACTGCCTAACCGGAAACCTGTAACCGGCAACCAGTAACTAGAAATACCCTGCTTTTTTTCTGTCTTCCATTGCGGTTTCAGAACGTTTGTCATCGGCACGGGTGCCACGTTCTGTTTTTCGTGAAGACGCTACTTCCTCAATTATTTTTTCTAAAGTATCGGCATCTGATTCTACAGCTCCGGTAATCGGCATGTCACCACAGGTTCTGAAGCGAACAATTTTCTTTGACGGAACTTCGTTCGGCTTTAGTTTCAAATAGGGTGATGTTGAAAGTAATGCACCATCACGCTCAATCACTTCACGCTCATGCGAAAAATACAAGGATGGAATAGGTATGTTCTCCATGAAAATGTATTGCCATACATCCATCTCGGTCCAGTTTGAAATGGGGAATACACGGAAATGTTCGCCCATGCTTTTTTTGCCATTGAATAAATTCCACAACTCAGGCCGCTGATTCTTTGGATCCCATTGACCAAACTCATCACGATGTGAAAAGAAACGTTCTTTCGCTCTTGCCTTCTCTTCATCGCGTCTTGCACCACCCATAGCAGCATCATACTTATATTGCTCGATGGTATCTAATAAGGTAACGGTTTGAAGTGCATTGCGACTGGCGTTAGCACCGGTCTCTTCTTTTGCACGACCTTTGTCGATACTTTCCTGAACAGAGCCCACAATCAGCTTCACACCTAATTCATTTACCAGCCAATCGCGGTATTCCATGGTCTCCGGAAAATTATGACCCGTATCAATATGAACAAGTGGAAATGGAATGCGCGCGGGAGCAAATGCTTTCTTAGAGAGATAGGCCAACACGATGGAATCTTTTCCACCGGAAAATAACAGTGCTGGCTTTTCGAATTGTGCCACTACTTCGCGTATCACAAATATGGCTTCTGATTCGAGTTCTTTTAAATGGCTTAGGTAGTATTGGTTCACGAGTTCGTTGTTGGTTGTTGGATGATGGTTGTTCGTTGTTCGTATGTGTTCAGGTCGAAAGTTAAAGGTTAATAGTTAATGGTTAATAGTCTTAAGGTTTGAAGTTTGGTTTAACAAACCCACATCCCACACCCCAATTAACTTTTAACTATTATCCATTAACTTTTTCAAGTTCAAAGTTGTAGGTTCTTCTTATATTAATCAAACCTTATTTTTAATAATAGGGAGTATATGCTTCAGGAGTATTTCCATCGATTGTTCTACGCTGACATCATGTGTGGGAATGACGACATTTGCGTGCTCAGGTTTTTCGTATGGCGAATCAATTCCTGTAAAATTTTTCACCTCTCCTGCTCTCGCTTTCTTATATAATCCCTTCACATCACGCTGCTCGCATACTTCTAATGGAGTATCCACAAATACCTCAATGTAGTTGTCGCTCCCCACAATTGATTTTACTTGCTCGCGATCTGAATTGAATGGAGAAATAAATGCTGACAACACAACAATACCGGCATCCAGCATGAGCTTCGATACTTCTCCAATCCTTCGTATGTTTTCTACTCGGCCTTCATCGGTAAACGATAAATCTTTATTGATGCCTGCCCGAATATTATCACCATCCAGCAAATAGGTTTTATACCCAAGCGCATGAAGCTGAGCTTCCAATTGTACTGCCAATGTTGATTTACCCGAACCTGAAAGACCCGTAAACCAAATTAAGGTAGCATGTTGGTTCATCAAACTTTCGCGCGCTTGTAAACTTACCTTTGTTTTAATAGGATAAATATGATCTGCCATTAGATAATGTTATAGAAATAGGAAATAAAACCAACGCAAACTACTACATAAACGATGGTGAACATCCAGCCAACTTTAATAAAATCCTTAAATGTGTATCCACCGGGGCCGTATACCATTAAATTTGTTTGATATCCAATGGGTGTCATGAAATCACCAGAGGCCGCAAATGCAATGGCCACAAAGAAAGGGGTATAAGGCATTTGCAATTGTTCAGCCATTGACATCGCTATCGGAAAGACAATAGAAACGGCCGCTGCATTGGTAATGAGCGCTGTTAAAAATGTGGTAGAAATAAATAAAAAAAGCAGGACCACAACGGGACCGAATGATTTACCTGCACCAATAATACCTCCCGCTAGTAAAGTTGCTGTTCCCGATTTCTCCAGGGCAACGCCAATAGCCAATGAACACACTAATGTAAGTAGCAAGCTTAAATCCAGTTCGCGTCTAATCTCAGTAGTATTTAAAATACCAACTAAGACATAGGCAAGCAATAGTCCGATGCACACATTGAACAGTGGCAATACTCCTGTAATACCAACTAATAAGAAAGCAAACGAAGCAATACCAAACCACATCAACCATTTAGGCCTTGGCTTTGATACTTTTTGAGGCACGGAAACCAGAAATAAATCCTTATCGTGATTGTCGCTTTCTAATTTTTCGCTCGCGAGTAACAATAAAAAGTCTCCACCTGCTAACGTCATCTCTCCTACTTTACCAGGCAATTGTTTACCGTTTCGGTGAATGGCAATGATTGAGGCATGGAATCTTTTTCTGAAATCAGAATCTTTAATGCGCTCACCAATCAACTGGGAGTTGGAAGGAATAACGGCTTCTACAAAATTAAACTGTCCTTCAATTTCCAGTGTATCCTGACGCGGAACACGTAAGCCATTGTCTTCTTTAATCAAATTATAAATCGCCTCTGTATTACCAGAAAAAAACAATAAATCACCTTCTTCTAATTCCTCATCGGGTGATACCGGAGAAATGATTTTTTCATCGCGGATAATTTCAACAAGGAAAACATCTTGCAGATTACGCAAGCCGGCATCTTTAACCGATTTTCCAATTAACCTGGAAGTATTGAATACTTCTGTTTCAATGATGTATTCTTTCAAATTCTCACGAAGCTCATCAATCTTATTTTCATTTGACGGCAAGATGTTATACCCAATAAAATAAAGGTAAACCCAACCGAGAAAGGTTACGATTAAACCGAGGTACAGAAAATCTTCAACCCCTAACAGTGGCTTATTATATTCTGCAATCAATCCATTCAAAACAAGATTTGTAGAAGTACCGATTACCGTAATCATTCCGCCCAAAATGGTAGCAAATGAAAGCGGTATCAAAAACTTTGAGGCGGGGTTTCCTGTTCTGCGTGCCCAATCCTTAACGTACGGAATCATGAACGCAACAATGGGTGTATTATTCAGGAAGGCTGAAGCCGATGAAACCGTTAACATCATCCGAAACAAAAATGCTTTGGGTTTTAATCTTGGATTAAAGAGTTTGGCAAACATCTCGATACCAAAAATCAACCGTATTCCGGCCGTAACGAGTACGAGCAGAAAAATGATAATGATTTGTTGATTTGAAAGACCTTTTATTAGCTCTGCTGGCGTAATGATGTTGGCAATTAAAAGCGCCACCGTACAAATAAAAAAGGTAAAGGCCGGGTTGAATAATTCCTTATAAAGCGCGTACACCAGGAAGCTAACCACCAGAAGTACGTAGATCTGCTTAAAATCCATTAGTTCGATAGAGTTTTGGGCAAAGGTAGCAGGATTGTGGAAATGATCAAGTGTTAGGGTGAGGTGTAGGGGTTAAAAGTTAATGGTTAATCGTTAATGGGCGTGAGGTTTATAGTTCGGTGTCACACAAGCCACACTCCCACTATTAACTAATAACTATTAACGATTAACCATTAACTGATAACTGATAACTATTCTGCAAGTCCCAGAACTTTTTGATCATTATCAGGAAATCCTCCATCTCATGAAGAGGTATCATATTGGGTCCATCACTCAAAGCCTTTGCGGGATTAGGATGTGTTTCAATAAAAAATCCATCGACACCCACAGCGGCAGCTGCGCGAGCCAGATGTGGAGCGAACTCACGCTGTCCACCGGATGATCCACCCAAGCCACCAGGTTGTTGAATGGAATGAGTGACGTCAAAAATAACGGGCGTGTATTGTCGCATGATGGGTAGTGATTTCATATCCACAACAAGCGTGTGATATCCAAAACTTACGCCACGCTCAGTAAGGAATACATTGTTGTTTCCCTCACCCCGAACTTTATCAACGGCATACTTCATGTCAGCAGCCGCCATGAACTGACCTTTCTTAATTTTCACTGCTTTACCCGTACGCGCTGCTGCGATCAGCAAATCGGTTTGACGACAAAGGAACGCGGGGATCTGCAGCACATCCACCACAGTAGCTACCTCCTCACACTGATATGACTCATGCACATCCGTTACAATAGGCACATTCAATTCTTTTCTTACACGCGATAAAATTTCCAATCCTCCTTCT
The DNA here is from genome assembly GCA_036787535.1 of Chryseolinea sp. GTDB lineage: Bacteria > Bacteroidota > Bacteroidia > Cytophagales > Cyclobacteriaceae > Chryseolinea. The sequence continues at coordinate 4,478 of DAIQPD010000158.1, read as the reverse complement.
CTTGATGGTCCGCGATACGAACCAGAAGACGTACGGTTTGCTTTATCGAAAGATGACTTAAACACATACTCAATGTCGAGTTTCGCACAAAGCTCTTTTACTTTGAGTCCGGTCTCATAACAAATATCAAAACTCTCTGCCGCACACGGGCCTGCAAACAATACCATTCGCTTACCACCCAGCGTTATGTTCTTGCCGATCTGAACTTTATCTTTAAAAATTTCCATACCTATTATTGTTTACTATTGGGCATCTCTAAAAACTATTTTTTTATTGGCCTCATCCCTTCCCTTCTCCGGTAGAGAAGGATAAGCGGAGGTTTTTAAAAATGCCCTATTGTTGTTTCAAAATTTTCTCCATCTCTCCTCGTGCCGCCAATACTAAATCGGCTACTTCACGCAACACACCATTACCTCCTTTTGTAAACGTGACGAGATCTGCTTTATCTTTTATGTAATCAAAGGTATCTGCAGGGCAAACACTTAATCCGGCCAGTTTAAAAACACAGAGATCATTGATATCATCACCAATAAAAGCAACTTCTTTTGATTTGAGTTTATAATGCTTCGCCAGTTTTTCAAACACCGATGCTTTGTCGATAATTCCCTGATGACAAAAATCGACTTTCAATTCTGCACAACGTTTCGTAGTTGCACCCGAATCCCGTCCTGAAATTGCGCCTACAATAATTCCCGCTTTCTTCAAGTGACTGATGATGTAGCCGTCCTTTACATTGAAGTTTTTAGTCTCTCTTCCGGTTTCATCATAAATGATTTTGCCGTCCGATAACACCCCATCAATATCAAAGAAAATTGCTTTGATATTGGAAGCTTTCTTTACCTGATCTTTGGTGTAGGAGGATAGAATTTGTTTCAATTGAATATGGATAGGTAATTAATAATATCGGATTCAAGGCTGAAAATTAGCAAAAGCTTTTTACTTTGAACGTTTTAATTGAGACCGCACATGAAAGTTTTTAAGTTCACGATCAGCCTGATTATTACACTGGGACTCATCATTCTGCTGAACAACAGCTGGATTGTGAGTGGCAATCGAATTCCTCCACTCGGAAAATTTCTTGATCCCTTCCATGGATTCTGGCAAAACATCGAACCTGGCAATTATACAGGTGAGGAAGAACTTGAAATCCCCGGTTTGAGAGATCAGGTAACAATCGTTTTTGACAGCCTTTTAATTCCACACATTTTCGCACACAACGATGAAGACCTTTATCTCGCACAAGGATATGTAACGGCCATGCACCGTTTGTTTCAGATGGAAATTCAAACCCATGATGCCGCTGGAAGAATTTCTGAGATTGTAGGTGACAGAGCGCTTGACCATGATCGCTCGCAACGCAGATTGGGGATGGTATCTGCTGCTGAGAAATCGCTTAAAGCGATGATGGAAAATACAACATCAAGAACGATGGTTGAAAAATATTCAGAAGGTATTAATCTATACATCTCATCACTCTCTTATAATGATCTTCCTCTTGAATACAAACTTCTCGACTATGAGCCTGAGCCATGGACACCTTTGAAGTGTGCATTATTATTAAAGAACATGGCCAAGACTTTGAACATGGGTGATAAGGATATGCAGATGACCAACGCCTTAAACTTATTTGGCCCCGAAATGATTGATGTTCTGTATCCAGACTTTGAAGGCGTCAGCGATCCGATTGTTGATCGAACTAACCAATGGAAATTCAATGCTATTATTTTAGACACTGTACCGATGGCTGTGCCGGATGAATTGATTAACGTTAAAAAACTTCCTCCCTCGGACCCTACAACGGGTAGTAACAACTGGGCTGTGAGCGGAAGTAAAACAGCAACGGGTTCTCCTTTGTTGAGTGGGGATCCACATTTAAACTTAACACTCCCTTCTATATGGTATGCCATTCAATTGCATGCCCCTGGAGTAAATACCATGGGCGCTTCTCTTCCCGGATCTCCCGGAGTGATTATTGGATTTAATGATTCCGTTGCCTGGAGTGTAACGAATGCTCAACGAGATTTGGTAGACTGGTTTAAGATTTCATTTGAGAACGACACCAAAGAAAAATACAAACTGGATGGAGATTGGGTAAACACCAACAAGGTAATAGAAGCCATTCATGTTCGCGATAAAGAAATATTTTATGACACGGTTGTGCACACGCATTGGGGACCGATTACCTATGACGAAAGTTTTCATGCGGAAAATCAACTCAGTCAATTTGCGTTTCGATGGATGTCACACGATGCCTCTAATGAGGTATTGACTTTTTACAAACTCAATCGGGCAAAAAATCATGACGATTATACGGAAGCCTTAAATCAGTACGGGACACCTGCACAGAATTTTGTGTTCGCTGCTGTGAATGGGGATATCGCCATGCGGATCCAAGGTAAATATCCCGTAAGGAGAAAAAATGAAGGAAGGTTTGTATTGGATGGAAGTAAAAGTTCAAACGGCTGGCAGGCTTTCATTCCCAACGATCAGAATGTGATGGATAAAAATCCGGAGCGAGGATTTGTAAGCTCTGCCAATCAATACCCAGTTGATATTACTTATCCATATTACGTTACCGGAAGAAGTTTTGAGGCCTATCGCAATAGAAGAATCAATACCGTGTTGAGCGCATTATCAAGTGCTCAACCCAGCGACATGATGAAGCTTCAAAATGATAATTACAATTTGAAAGCAGAAGAAAGTCTCCCTACCTTTTTGAGCTACCTGGATTCCACGAAATTTTCAAAGCAAGAAAGTGATGCTTACGTGATTTTAAAATCGTGGGATTATTTTAATAACAAAGATTCAGAAGGTGCATCGTATTATGAAGCCTGGTGGGATAATTTGTTACCGCTGATTTGGGATGAGATGAATACGGAAGGAAAGGTAATGACCTTACCTTCTACCTACAACACGATCAGTCTAATAAAACAAAAACCGGATCTCACCTTCTTTGATATCCAATCAACATCCGAAAAAGAAACGGCCAAAGAAGTTGTTCGAAAAGCATTCTTACTTGGGGTGGAAGATATACTAAGATGGAAATCAGGAAGAATGAATTCCTTTCCAGGAGCAGATCTAATCGATTATCCAAAAGTTGAATGGGCCGATTATAAAGACAGCTATATCGGTCATCTCTTGCGATTAGAACCGCTTAGCATTCATGTGAAGGCGGGTGGAAATCATGACATTGTAAACGCACACTCGAAGACACATGGACCTTCATGGCGAATGGTGGTGAGTTTAGAAAAAAGCGGAGTAAAAACATGGGCGGTTTATCCCGGAGGTCAATCGGGTAATCCTGGAAGTGAACACTATAACGATCAACTAAACCGATGGGTAGAGGGGAAATATTTTTCATTGCTATTCTTGCAAAAGCCCGAAGATGCCGGAAATAAGCTCTTCTATTCCACACACTTAAATCCTGAACCGAAATGAAATTTCTGATACAAATCATCACAATAATACTACTCTGTTTTATTCTCGAGCTCTTTTTACCGTGGTATTGTATTGCCATGGGTGCCTTTGCCATGGGCTATCTCCTGCGCTCGAAAGCTAATTTTTTAGCTGGCTTTCTTGCTATCGCTTTGCTCTGGTTCACAAAAGCATGGCTCATGGATGCATCCTCTACAACCGAATTAGCAGATAAGGTGGCACACATTTTTCCACTCGGCCACAAGGCATATCTATTTCTATTGACTTCAGTATTAGGTGGATTAGTGGGCGGATTTGCTTCACTTACAGGCTCTTTGCTCCGCAAAGACAAAAAGAAATCGAGCACTACTTTAACATTTTAACCATTTTAAATATTCAGCGGATTTTATAAACAGAGAGAACTCTTTACATTTTTTGGACTGATTTTGCGATAGTTCCGGTTCTCCCTCTATATTTGCGTTCCTTTTTATAAGGAGATGTTCAAGTGTCATCCGGAGAGGTGGGTGAGTGGCTGAAACCAGCAGTTTGCTAAACTGCGGTACTGGGCAACCGGTACCGGGGGTTCGAATCCCCCCCCCTCCGCATTTTTTTGATTAGGTGTTATACCGTTTTTATGTTTGATTTTGAGAAATTAGAAGTCTACCAGATTGCAAAAGGGGTTGTGACCGATTCGCTCAAGATCATTCTAACGAACACACAACTTGATCTTTACATTAAGGATCAGTGGAAAAAGGCGAGCCTTGACATTTTATTAAACCTGGCAGAAGGTACAAGCCGAATGACCAGCACAGATAAAAAACATTTCATCACTGTTTCGAGAGGCGCTGTATTTGAATGTGTCACCATCATACAAATACTGGGAGAGACCGGTTCGTTACCGATGACCGAGGCACAAAATCTCTACGACCGATACGAAAAGATTTCGAAGATGCTACTCGGCATGTATCGAAGTCATGAATAGATATTGGTCCGGTAGCTCAACTGGATAGAGCATCAGATTTCTAATCTGAGGGTTCGGGGTTCGATTCCCTGCCGGATCACTG
>DAIQPD010000157.1:0-9421 GCA_036787535.1 Chryseolinea sp. | reverse complement strand
CCGGTTGCAAAAGAAGCTTCATCGGAGCATAAATATAAAGCCAATGCTGCTACTTCCTCAGGTCTTCCCATCCTTCCAATAGGCTGAGTCTTCGAAAGTTTGTCAAACATTTCCTTTTCCTGACCGGGATAATTCTTTTCCAGAAAATTATCAACAAAAGAAGTGTGAATCCGCGCAGGCGAAATCGAATTGCATCGGATGTTATCATGGATATAATCTTTCGCTACCGAAAGTGTCATTGTGAGAACAGCTCCTTTACTCATTGAGTATGCGAAGCGATCAGCAACAGCAACAGTGGATGCAACGGAAGCCACATTAAGAATTACTCCTCCACCTTGTTGCTTCATCTGGTGAATGGCCGCAAACATCGTGTTATAAACTCCCTTCACGTTCACTTGAAAAATCTTTTCAAAATCTTCGGAAGAGGTAGAGTCTAATTTTCCGATGTGCGATATGCCTGCAGAGTTAACGAGTATGTCAATACGACCTGCCTCCTGAGCAATCTCTGCAAACTTATCTTTTACCTGAAGTTGATCGGATACATTCACTACGCGAGAAAATGCCTTACCTCCTTTCGCGAGTATTGACTTAACAGTTTCTTCGGCAGCCGAAGCATTTAATTCCAGAATAAAAACGGAAGCACCTTGAACTGCAAAGAGTTCGGCAACGGCTTTTCCAATTCCACTTCCTCCACCGGTTATAACCGCAGTTTTGTGTTGAAGACTAAACATGATTTACGTTTCGATTTAATAAGAATGATGGCCGTTCAAAAAAATATCCCACTCTCCAGCCTGATCACTTACGTGATCTTTTAAAAAGATAGCATACGATGGCTTATAGGGTTTCTTGCGCAAAGGCATGTTGGCTTGGTCTGGTGTGCAATCTCCCTTTTTAGCATTGCATTTTTTACAGGCTGTTACGAGGTTTATCCAGGTATCAGCCCCACCTTTTGCTCGAGGTATTACATGGTCTATGGTTAAGTCACGCCTGGTACCACAATACTGACATTCATTACCATCACGCTTAAAAATATTTTGACGCGTTAGATTAACACCTTTGTAAGGAGCATTGACATACCTGTTCAGTCGGATAACCGAAGGCATCGGATAACTACGTGATATCGAATGTATTTTATGGCCGTTTGCCGAACGTACCATCTCACTTTTATTTAGGAACACAAGAATGAAGGCGCGTTCAACCGAGCAGACCATTAGCGGACTGTTATCTTGATTAAGAACCAGAACTCTTGTATTCATAGTAGAAAGATAAAACCATTATCTCTACTAACAAAGCCCTTGTAATTACTGGTAACCGGTTACCAGTAACCAGTTACCGGTTTACTCCGCAAGAATGCGTCTGATGTGGGCGAGTTGGTGGGTGTAGATTTTAGTCTCTACGTTCAGAATACCTTCTTCATTGAAATGATCGATGCGTACCCGACCGGATGCGTGAATGATCTTATCATCGGCCAGCAAAATACCTACATGATTTATTTTTCCCTCTGCATTTTTAAAGAAAGCCAGGTCGCCAGGCTTCGCATCCTGATAGACTTTTACCGACTTTCCCTGATTGGCCTGTTGTCCTGAATCGCGGAATAAATTGTAGCCACTTATTTTAAATACCATTTGTGTAAAGCCCGAGCAATCAATACCAAACGGACTCTTGCCTCCCCAAACGTAAGGTGCATTAATGTATTTGATGGCTGTATTTTTCAAAAACTCAAACTCGCGTTTTTGTCCAACGTTTTTGGCTTCACCATTGAAGGCAAATTGCTCTTCCATCTTAAACAACTCCGAACTTGAAATCGGAATCATACTTCCCATCAGAATTACCTGTGGACTTTTATGATACAAAATACTGGTGGTAATATCGGTTGTGATTTTAAACTCAGCCTGATCAAGGTAATTGAAGTAATCTTTTGAAATGGTGTGGTGCTGCTTCTCATCAATCCAACCTTCGTATTGATCATAGTGAATTTTTATTTTGAGCCATTTTTTATTTGCACTGAGCTCAGTCACTTGATACTGATCACCAAAAAGAAGTTGCGTTACCATCTCACTCTTATCAGAATGAGTTTGCCGAACGGGCACTACACTGAGGCGGCAGATTCCAAAATCGATACTATCCATGGGGTCTTTTGAGGGTCTTTAAAATCGTTACTTCAGTTTGAGCCGATGCAATTCCCGCTTGGCATCGCGTTCTTTAATACTGTCGCGTTTGTCGTGTGTCTTCTTGCCTTTTGCTATAGCGATCTCCAATTTCGCCAGGCCCCGATCATTAATAAAAAGTCGGGTAGGTATCAGTGTTAACCCCTTCTCCTCAATCTTACCTTCCAGTTTATGAAGTTCCGAACGCTTTAACAGCAACTTCCTTTCGCGCGTTCCCTCATGATTGTAATGTGTGCCTTGTGCGTAGGGTGTGATGTTAATGCCCTTCACAAACAATTCATTGTTGTTCAGATAACAATATCCATCCTGAAGATTTGCCTTACCCTCACGAATGGATTTAATTTCTGTTCCGGTCAGTACCATTCCTGCCACATACTTATCCAGCAATTCATATTCAAATCCCGCCTGACGGTTGCGGATATTAATATTATTTGAAAATCGATCTTTCTCCTTCATACCTGAATTATACTTACATCGAATCAAGATCCCCTAAACAGGGATTTGATTTTATCCTTCTTTAAAATTTTCTGACCGGTTTTACCAGTGGCAATGATGCGGGCTCCTACTTTCGCTTCATACAAACATATCAATTCATGTCCATTGATTTGAAGAACGTGAGCTGAATAATTAATCTCCTCCCCCACAAATGCCGGGCTTTTATGTTCGATGCTTAAAAAAGTGCCGATACCTTCCTCGTCTTCCTCACGCATATCCAAAACAAATTGACGCGTGGTCCATTCAGCATCGCGGGCAAGGGCAAAGGTAGCATACACTTCATGCACTACATCGCCACCAAAGGCTGCCACATCAGCTTGCTGAACGATGTGCGTATATTCTTTCTTATCTCCGCTAGCAAAAATGTTCTTCATCCATTAAAATTTACAATGGCATTCGTGCTAATGGCGTTACGTCCAATGCACAAAACTCGCCCTTCAAAAATTTATAATGTGCCGCCATGGCAATCATGGCTGCGTTGTCTGTGCTGTATTCAAAAGCTGGTATAAAAACATTCCACCCCTTTTGTTCGCCCAATGCTAGTAAGCTCTTTCGCAAACCAGAATTGGCAGAAACTCCACCGGCTATTGCAATTTCTTTTATTCCGAGTTGTTCACTTGCTTGTGTTAATCGTGAAAGCAACATCTTTACCAAATGATGTTGAATGCTGGCCGAAATATCATGTATATTCTCGTCTACAAAGACAGGATTTTTCATTTTCTCATCACGAATAAAATAAAGAAAAGCTGTTTTAATTCCGCTGAATGAAAAATCTAATCCCGGCATTGTAGTTTCAGAAAAAGAATAAGCCATTGGATTTCCTTGCTGGGCATACTTATCAATCAATGGCCCACCGGGATAAGGTAATCCCATAATTTTAGCTGCCTTATCAAAAGCTTCGCCTACTGCGTCATCTTTGGTCTGGCCTATTACTTCCATATCCAGATGATCTCTTACCAATACAATCTGCGTATGTCCTCCGCTGACGGTCAGGCACAGAAAAGGAAATTGAGGTTTAGGGTCGTCAATAAAGTGAGCGAGAATATGAGCCTGCATATGATTCACTTCAATCATCGGTAATTTCAATGCCAAGGCCATGCCTTTTGCAAACGAAACACCAACTAATAATGAACCCATCAGTCCCGGACCGCGCGTAAAAGCAATTGCATTCAATTCCTCTTTAGAAACACCCGAACTCTGCATGGCCTCGTCCACCACAGACACAATATTTTGTTGATGTGCGCGCGAAGCGAGCTCTGGCACCACTCCACCGTATTTCTGATGTATAGCCTGTGAGGCAATAATATTATTAAGTACCTTGCCGTTTCTAACAACAGAGGCTGATGTCTCATCACAAGAGGACTCAATGGCAAGTATAACGGGATGCATGGGTTGAAAAATGAACTTGCAAGTTATCAAAAATAGGATTCGAAAAATACTCGCTTATACCGTTACCGGAATTCTATTCCTTATAATTTCCAGCTTTCTGATCATTCAAATACCACCGGTCCAAAATAGAGTAATAGGCGGGTTTTTAAAGGAGTTTTCTGAAATAACCGGATTCAACGCCTCTGTTAAAAGTTTCAGAATGCTGTGGTTCGACAGGCTTGAACTGGAAGATTTTGTGGTGTATGATCTGGAGAACAACAAAATGATCAGTGCCAAAAGTATTTTGATCAACTTTAAAGTATCGCAGTTGTTTGATAAAAAAAATGTAAACATCGATGGGGTGTTTCTCGATAGCGCACATGTATTCCTTACCAAAATAAATGAGTCTGACACCTCCCGTGATTTAAATTTCAATGTATTTATTGCGAACATCAATCAACATTATGGCGGAAGTGGCGGAGGTGGCGGTAAAAGTCCGCAGCTCAATATTGGGGAAGCCTTTATAAACCAAAGTGCGTTTACGTTTATTAATCAGGATCATGACAGTATTCAAAACGGATTTGACTACAACCATTTCAAACTAAACATTGATGAGGGCCAGCTAAAAAGTTTTATGCTTTTAGGTGACACAATTGAGTTTGACGTACGCACATTGCTGGTACAGGATCAAAAAACGAAACTCAATGTGAGGGAACTCTCTACCTTCTATCGCATTTCACAAGCGGGAATGGAATTCATTGGATTGAATGCCAGAGTAGGTAAAAGCATTATCTCGGATACCATTGTTTTTAAATATGATAGTCAACGTGATCTGAATGACTTCGTGGAGAAAGTAAAAGTGCATGCAGTTTTAAAAAATACAATCATCAATCCGGAAGATCTTGAACTTTTTGCTCCGGGTGCTAAAAAGTTAAAGCTGCCACTTATCGTTAACGGAGTTTTCAACGGGCGTGTCAATAATTTCAAGCTCACCAAAATGGATTTGGGTGTAGGGAATACGCATCTTATTGGATCTCTGGGTATGGATGGTCTACCCATTATCAATGAAACTTTCATTAACCTAAATCTTCGAAACTCAAAAGTAGACCCTAACGATTTGTCTTTTCTCTTCAGTGATGATGTTAACAACAGACTAATACCTTTAGGCACTGTTAATATGGACGGCCAGTTTCTAGGTTACCCAAATGACTTTGTTGCCAATGGAAAATTTTCTGGCAAGCTTGGTGTAATTCAATCGGATATCAATTTTAAAATCAACGAAGAAAATATAAATACCTCTTCATACAGTGGAAAGCTGGCGATGACCAACTTCAAACTGGGTGATTATTTAGGCGATACCTTAAACTTTCAACGCGTTTCACTTGATGGAAAAATTGCAGGGTCCGGGTTAACTCTTCAAACAGCAGATTTTCAACTGGACGGCAGAATTACTTCTGTTGGTATCCGAAATTATAATTATACAAACATAACGACCAATGCACATTTCGCTTCGGAAAACTTTAGTGGCTTTCTTCAAATCAATGATCCCAATCTTCAATTTGAAGCAAGGGGGTCGATCGATTTAAGAAAACGAAGAGACATTATAAACATTCAGGCAACACTGGATACGGCAAATCTCTATGCGCTTCATTTATCACCCGATCATCTTCTTCTTCGCTCGAAGATGGATGTAAATCTGAAGGGATTATCACTGGACTCGCTAACCGGAACCGCCAATCTCAATGATTTTTACATCGAATATAAAGAGGATAATTTACATCTCGATTCCATCTCCCTAAAGGCAACACGCGATAAACAAAACCGAGTACTCAACCTAAAAACATCGTTGGTCGATATTGAGGCTAATGGGAATTATTACTTCTCTGATCTTTATGCTGACATGACGAAACTGTTCAAAGAACTTTCGCTCAATATTCAGAACGACAGAAAGATTATTGATGCCTATTATTCAAATAAAAAAGAAACACCCAAGTCTTATCAGGCAAACATTAAGGCAGACTTTAAAAACATAAAGCCGATTGTTGATCTTTTAAACATCGATCTTACCTTAACACCTCACACGGTTTTTGAAGGACGATTTACGAGTGGATACACCTCCATTCTTCAAGGCTATACCCATATCAAATCAATTACCTACCAGGGCAATACCTTTACAAAATCTGATATAGAATTTACAACATCGAAAATTGCTGACAGCACGAGCATTCTTTCGATGATTGTATTGAATTCTGAAAACCAAAACTTCGGGTCAAATGCTAAAACCAAGAATTTATTAGCTGAAGTCATCTGGAACAATTGTCATATTGATATTGGCTTAGATGCAGACCAGGATGGTTACGATAACAATGTTCGCTTAAAAGGTACAATCGATTTTTTAAAAGACAGCACAACGATCAAATTTCTTCCCTCCAATCTTCACATACTCGAACGCAACTGGAATTTTGCCCCGGATAACTTTATCACGATTATAGGCAAAGAGGTAAATGTTCACAATGTCTCATTGGAAAACAAAGATCAATCTATTGTGGTTGACGGAAGAATCTCTAAAGACCCAAACAATATTCTCTCGCTTGGTGTGAATCAGTTCAACCTGGATATCTTGAATGTACTAACGGATAAAAAATTTACAGGTATTCTCAATGCAGATGTGCATCTTAATAATTATTACCTAAATACTTCGGTTGAAAATGATATTCAGATTAGTGATCTGACAGTAAACGATTTTTTAATTGGCGATGTAACCGGCAAAAACAAATGGGACACACTTACTAACAAATTCGATATCAATGTAATGATTGACAGGCTTCAGGTTCGTACAGTAAATGTTGTTGGTTACTATGACCCTTCCCTCAAAAAAAGTCCGTTAAGCCTGACAGCAACCTTAGAGAAAGCAGACTTAAAATTGATTGAGCCTTTTATGAAAGGAATCTTCAGTCAGATTGGCGGCACAATTTCCGGAGACTTTACGTTACGAGGTCAGCTTTACGCACCCGAAATAAATGGTGAAGGAAAAGTCAGTAACGGACAACTGATGGTGGATTACCTAAAGACCATGTACCTGTTTACAGGGAATATTGGCCTGACTCCGAACTCCATTTATTTCAAAGACATTGAAATGAATGATGCCTTTCGGCATAAAGGAAAACTGGAGGGTGCAATCCACCACAAAAATTTCAACAGCATGACCATCGATCTAAGGGCTGACTTTCAGAACTTTCAGGTGCTGAATACAACGATGAAAGATAATGAACTGTTCTTTGGGCAGGCATACGCGACTGGTGATTTGATTTTTAGCGGCCCCATTTCTAATCTTAGTATCAAAGCCAATGCACGCACCGATAAGAATACAAGAGTCTATATACCTATCGGTGGAACATCAAATGTCGATAAAAAAGATTTTGTCAATTTTGTAAGCTTTAATGACACCACACGCACGAGCGATGCTACCCTTGCGCTTCGCAATAAATTAACCCTGACGGGTCTTACGTTCGATCTCAATCTGGACGTTACACCTGATGCTTATTGCGAAATCATTATTGACATTAAAGCGGGCGATATAATTCGCGGGCGCGGAAATGGAGACCTGAAATTACAACTTGATACCAAAGGCGAGTTCAACATGTTTGGCCCTTTTGTTTTCACGGAAGGCTGGTACAACTTTACCTTATACGATATTATCAATAAGGAATTTCAAATTCGACAAGGAAGCAGAATCAATTGGTATGGCGACCCTTATCTTGGCATCTTAGATATCAATGCCTCTTACAATCAGATGGCTTCTTTTGCACCGATCATAACGGACCAATCGGTTAGTGATGCACCACAATTAAAACGCAGGTATCCTGCTCAGGTAGCACTGAAGCTTGAAGGACAAATGCTGACGCCCATCATAACCTTTGATATTACCGCGAAAGACCTTCCAAAAAACATTCAAACCGATACCCGTACCATCAATTTAGATTTTGAGTTTACTGCCTTCAAAAACAAACTCGATGAACAGGAATTAAACCGGCAGGTATTTAGTCTTATTATTTTAAGAAGATTCTCACCCCCCGAATCCTTTAACACAAATGGTTCTGTTGTAAACAGTGTAAGTGAATTACTTTCAAATCAGTTAAGTTATTGGATGAGCCAAATGGATCAAAACCTCGAGATCAATGTGGACTTGGGAACAATGGATGAAGAAGCATTCAATGCCTTTCAATTGCGTTTCTCCTATACCTTCTTGAATGGACGATTACGAATCACGGGGGATGGAACGTTTAACAATGGAAGTCAGGCAACAGCCGCCAATCCAAACCCATCCACCATTGCCGGAGACTGGACTGTTGACTATATGTTGACTGCGGATGGAAAGCTCCGCGTTAAAATGTTTAACCGTACCAATGTCAATCCGATCTCAGCCACTACGGGCAACGGCCAAAACGTAAATACAACCGGTGCAAGTTTGATCCATACCCAAACCTTCAATAAGCTTAACGAAATCTGGAAACGAAATAGAAAAAAGGACGAAGAAGAGCCAGAGGATATTGATCAAAATGAGGAAGCCATAAAAGAAGAAGAAGGCAGTGAATAGATCCATTATACTACTCCTTCTTTTGCCTGCCCTGTCCCTTGCCCAACAACGCGACTCTGTATATCATATTAATAAAAAACGCCTGCTCGGATTTACTATTACAACCAGCGTGGTGTACACTGCATCGATAGTGGGTTTGAGCGAGCTTTGGTACAGCGATTCCCCCAGCCAGCCATTTCAATTTTTTAATGATAATGCTGAGTGGAAACAGGTAGATAAATTCGGGCATTTTTATTCCGCTTATCATCTAAGCTCAACCACCTCGCAAGCGCTGAGGTGGTGTGGTGTATCGCCACGTAAATCAGACGTTATCGGTGCTATCACCGGCTTTGCAATGATGGTACCCATAGAAATACTCGATGGTAAATCGCAAGCTTACGGAGCTTCAGCAGGCGATTTAATTGCCAATGCGGCTGGAGCAGGACTTTATGTGGGGCAATCACTGCTTTGGAAAGAGCAACGCATTATCCCCAAATTTTCATTTCACACCACTTCGTATCCACCACTTAATCCAGACTTGTTGGGCAATGGTTTGCCCGATGAAATTATAAAAGATTACAATGGGCAGACATATTGGCTTTCAGTTGATATGGACAAGTTTATGAAATTTCCGCGATGGTTGAATCTGGCCGCTGGTTACGGAGCCGAGGGTATGGTATATGCCCGGGATGAACAGAACATAGAAGCAGGATATGCTGCTCCGTATCGTCAATTCTATTTTGCTCTTGATCTGGATTTAACCTCCATTAAAACCAGATCGAAGGCACTTAAGGCGGTCATCTTTTTTGCTAAT
>DAIQPD010000018.1:0-41265 GCA_036787535.1 Chryseolinea sp. | reverse complement strand
AATTTATTTGGTAAATTCTTTGCAGACCGCGCTGAATTTTTTGTGATCAACAAACCCACCAATACCCTTCACGGATCATCCATTCAATCAATCACCTTGTTTTACCTGGATGGTCAGCTGAGTAAGACCAAGTATGTTGTGGCTGATAATATTGCTGAGAACCTCGTTCAGCAATTTGGAAGTTTTACCATTACAGGGTTGGATCAGCATAACAAAAGTATAATTGCCAGTCATACGGTAATGATTGAAAACGGTATTGAAAGTAAAAGATTGAATCCGCAGCTTGATAATTTTGAAATGACCTGGAAGAAAGGTTCGAGCCAGATTAAATATCGTGCAAGCAAAGCAAACGCAATGGATCGGTACACCTATACCGAACGATTGAGTAATTATGAGCAGGCATATCGATCGGTGGAGGCATCGGTTAATTAGCGACTTTGATTAAAGGAGTTAAAGCAAAGACAACCTCCTGGCATCTTTGCCTTTAACAAAATCTGACTGAACGAATTAAAAAAGAAGACAGTGGTATATAGCCGCCCGATTCGGAGATGGTGTAAATGATGCACCTTCCTTGAAACGAGCAAATATTGGAATCGCGATGGGCATTACGGGAACCGATGTTTCAAAAGAGGCCGCTCACATGATTCTGATAGACGATAATTTTTCATATCGAAGCATTAACGTTGAACGAATTTCTACTGGTTGGAGCAACCTCATCAGTTGTATTTTTTGCAGTGGAAATTGAAAAGATGATTCTCAGGAAGGGCAGAAGCAATTGGATCAACTAGTGGCACACGCTTTGTCCTGTCAGACTTACAGTCCACCTCAAAAGCCGGTCAAATGTTTCATGCCGCGCATCGCGGTAGAGTGTACTCAGTGCTGCGTAAGCGGAGAAAGTAGTTATTAAAAAATACTCACCTGCACAATTGACGCATGACGAACGGTGTACCATTGCGGTTGATGATAGCAGAGCTTCGAATGAAGTACGGAGATGAGCCCTGCTAATGCCAACAAAAAGTTTATGCAATGAGTGGTTCAGTGTCAGTATTAAAAGTAATTTCTTAATTTAGTTCATTAACGTGGGACAGTTTGGCCCAGGTCGCGCTAAACATTCCTTTACGCTTCATTTCAGTGCTCCTACTCCCCGTACTGCATAAACCCAAACATTGTGCGCAATGCGTTTGGGCAAATAGAGTAAATTACAAAAAGGAATACCATGCAAACAAAAGAGAAACTATCTAAATTATACTCAAAACTCCCGGATAAAAAACTTTTAGATATCGTTAATGATAAAGACCAATACACAGACATTGCATTGAACATAGCACTTGAGGAAATACGAAAAAGGGAAATCAAAACTGATCAGGTTCAGGATTACATTGAGAACAAAATTTTAGAAACCAAAATATCAGAACATGTAGCCTCTATTGAGTTAACATTTCTTGAGAAAGTGAAATTTTTCTGTATTTGGTTTTTGCCATTTATTGAAGTAGCATTTAGAATGAACTTAATTGAAGATGGATTAAAAACTAAAGTTAAGCAAAGCAGAGTATTCTCGACAGTTGGGTTCTTGACATTCATGCTTACAGGATTTTTGGGAGTAATATTTGAACATTCAAATTTCGAGTCATTTTCAATTTGGTTTCTATTCTTCGTACTGACTTATTTTATAGAGAAGCGGTTTAGAAAGACAAAATCAAGCACTTAATTTAAACTGATATTGACGACAAGGATGACTTTTATTCCTTTAGAATCTCCAGCCTCGGGGACCCTGAGGATACCACCACATACACAAGACTTTTAATCCGTAACGCCTTATACATAAACGTTAACAGTTGTTGCAAAACAACATGGTTATAACCTGAAAATGAATAATACAGAGTATAGTTTTTCTGCAGAAATTAAAATCATTGGAATAAATCCGTACGTGTCAATTTCAGAGAAAATATTAAAAGCATTATTCAAAGATGCCAACAAAAGCAAAGGTGCTATTCCGATTTCAGGAACTATAAATGAAATTCCATATTTACAAACATTGGTGAAATATGCAGGAGAATGGAGACTTTACATAAATACAACCATGCTTAAAGATTCTCCCAAAAGAATAGGGGAAATAATTAAAGTTAAAATTTCATTTGATTCAAAAGAAAGAATAATTAAAGTTCATCCATTATTAAAAAAAGCGCTTGAGAAGAACAAAACTGCAAAAGCAGTATTCGAAAATATATCGCCATCCAGTCAAAAAGAAATTGTGAGATATATATCTAACTTGAAAACCGAAAAAAGTATACAGACAAATGTTACAAAGGCAATATCTTTTTTGCTGGGAAAGGGGAAGTTTGGCGGAAGAGAAAAACCGTAGTTTAAAATAGCAACATCCGTTAGCAACGCATTTTCTTCCCGGCAGAGTTTCCCGCCTCTGGGACTCTGACGATACCACCTCTCAACACTAAACTTTTAAGGTAATTCCATCATCATACCTGATATCTACTGCTTTCTATAAAATCAATCCATTTGGGTGATAACCTTTATAGTAGGTAGTCTCGTTCATTCAGTGTAGCAAACTCTCCATCATGATTCGGAACTACCTACTCATCGCGCTCCGAAATTTTCAGCGCCAGAAGCTTCTTACCTTCCTCAATATGTTCGGCCTTGCGTTGGGTTTGGCCTGTGCCATTCTGATTTTTCTCTATGTCAGTGACGAGCTGCAGTATGATACCATGCATCCGCACTATGCCGATACCTATCGCATTGGTCTCGTCTTTAAGAACAGTGAAGGGCAGTCTTTCGATAATACTACTTCTCCCGGATATTGGACACGATACCTGAAAGATACGCGGAGTGAAGTGCTCAACATGACTCGCGTAGATTACATTGGTTATCCCACCTCGTTACACCACAAGGCGAAAGATAAAATTATTCTTACGGAAGAAATCAAATGGGCAGAGCCTGATTTCGATAAGATCATTGCGTTCGGTTTGATCAAAGGTAATCAGGCAAAAATGTTTGAGAATCAAAACAGCATGTTGGTGAGCGAGGAAGGAGCGAAGCGCTTATTTGGTGATGAAGATCCGATTGGACAAGTAATTAGTGTGAAGCATAGTTTTGCAACGAATGGTAGAGAAATTGATGTAGTCGTTACCGGAGTATTTCGCGACTTCCCTTCCAATTCTCATTTCAAATCAAAGTATCTGGTTAACGTAAACGCGCTTCGTAGTGTGGTTACGGACTTCAATAGTTATATGGAGGGCACAACTTTTAACAATATAGAGTTCTTCGAAAATTATGTGGTGCTAAGACCAGACGTAGATCTTGCACAGATTCAAATAACTTTGCAGACCCTTGCCGATCAGATGATTCAGTCAGACTCATCAGCACGAGCAAGAGGGTTTACTGTTACACCCTTTCTTGTTAATGTACAAGACTTGCATTTTGATCAGAAAAATTTGTGGGAGAATGATAGCACCCAAGGTGATAAAAAATATCTCGCCATTTTCAGTTCAGTCGCCATACTGATCCTACTCATTGCCTGTATCAATTACATGAATCTGGCAACTGCTCGATCGGCAAGAAGAGCGCGCGAAGTAGGGCTTCGTAAATCACTTGGAAGTAAACGCAGAGAAATTGCCAAACAGTTTTTTTATGAGTCGTTTATCATGACCATCGGTTCACTGCTGATTGCCTTTGTGCTGGTTCTTATATTTCTTCAACCGTTCAATCAGTTGTCACATAAAACCTTTACGCTTGTGTCGTTATTTAATCCGTATATGATAGGGATCGTAGTGATCATTGTATTCTTCATGGCCGTTTTGTCTGGAAGCTATCCTGCTATTTACTTATCCGGATTCAGACCAGCAGATGTATTGAAAGGACAAATCGCAAAAGGAAAAGGCGCGGAGTTGTTTCGGAAAAGTCTGGTCGCCATTCAGTATTCTGTTTCGTTGATCCTGATCATATCTACCTTCATTGTCATCCGACAAATGCAATACATGCAAACCTCTAAGCTCAATCAGCAAGGTAGTCAGCTACTTTCGATCCGCTATGGGGGTATTGCCGAGCAAAATAAATTTGCAGCATTCAAAGAATCCGTTTTGCAAGATCCCGACATCGAGCATGTAACGATGGCCAATCATTTGCCGCGATTAAATTATTTTGGATTTATTGGTGCAGAGGTCAAGTTCCCGGAGTTCAAAGACGAAACGCTACAATGGAATCAATTGAATGTTGATTTTGATTTTCCCAAGACCTACAATCTCGAGTTTATTACGGGACGCGATTTTAATGTGGCCAACCTTTCTGATTCGAGTACCATCATTTTGAATGAAGCAGCAGTAAAGGCACTGAATCAACCAATCGAAAAAATTATGGGCTCTACTTTATCTGAAACGTATTTCAACTTCGCCACACGTGAGCAGGATACTCGAGAGTTTAAGGTAATCGGTATTGTTAAAGATTTTCCGTACCGATCCATGCATCAGGCAATAGAGCCTCTATACCTTAATCCCCATGTCCATTTTATTGATCGCATTGCGTATGTAAAATTACCTGCTGGAAAATTTCAGGAAAAGGTTCAATCCATTGAAAAGAAATGGAAAGAGATTTTTTCGGGTGTAGGTTTTGATTATTGGTTTGTGAGCGATGAATTTAATCGGATGTACGTAACGGAAAGTCGTGTAACATCACTGGCAAAAAGTTTTGCGGTGTTGGCCATACTGATTACGGTGTTGGGGGTATTCGGATTAGCGTCATATACTGCTGAACAAAAGACAAAAGAGGTATGCATCCGAAAGGTAATGGGAGCAGAGGTATCACAAGTGGTGGGAATGTTGGTGTGGGTGTTTGTGAAAATTTTTATGATCGCCAGTGTGATCGCTATTCCAATCTCTTATTTTCTGGCGGAGTATTGGTTGAAAGCATTTGTGTACAGATCGCCCATCAGTGTTTTGGTTTTTGTTGGAAGTTTATTAGGTCTATTAATGATCACGCTCTTTACGGTGAGTTATGAGACATGGAAGGCAGCAAAAACTAATCCTGTGGTTTCATTAAGAAGCGAGTGATCTGTTTGGGAATGGATAAGGTAAGTCATCGGCAGAGAAGCTGTTAATGATATGTTAAAGTCTGTTAAATACCCCAAGCTGATCCTAACCAAGAGTTGATGCTTCCGTTAACGTTGGAAATCTAATTCCATCATGTCTGATAATTCAACACCATCATCCACAATAAGTCGTAAAACTTTGATTTGGTTTGTTGTCTGCTTGTTGATTGCCATATTACCCTGGTTGTTGTTGATGGATTGAGCCCTGTTGCGCATAAGATTGATTCGTTACAAATGTTATTTTTACAACAGTTGTGCAAGCGCTTTGATTTTAATGGAAATCATCTCAATATTAGATCAGCAAATAGTGTAACAATCCAAACTTAAAAGCTGATCCCTTCATGGAAACTTCGAGCATCGCAGGCCTTTGTATATTGATTGCTACCGTCATCATTTCGTATCAAGGCATTAACGACATTTATTTCCTGGATCGGTATTCCTTTAAGATCAATGCCATATTGATACACAAGGATTACAAAAGACTTGTTAGTTCCGGCTTTTTGCATGCTGACTGGGCTCACCTTGTTTTCAACATGATGACGTTTTATAGTTTCAGTAGCTCTCTGGAAATGACTATAGGTATTCCGCGATTTTTGGCAATCTACTTTGGAAGCCTGTTGGGCGGAAACTTACTGGCACTCTATATTCATCGGAATGATAATCGGTACAGTGCCGTGGGTGCATCAGGAGCAGTTAGCGGATTGGTATACGCGGCTATTGCTCTTTTCCCCGGTATGGAACTTGGCCTTTTCTTCTTACCACTTTCTATTCCCAGTTGGCTATTTGGTTTATTGTATACGTTGTACACACTCTATGGTATCAAATCCCAACACGATAATATTGGACATGAAGCACACCTGGGTGGAGGACTCATTGGTTTAATTGCAGCAATAGCAATGTATCCCTATGTTTTGCAAACAAATTACTTACCGATTTTGTTGATCGTTATTCCTTCTAGTGTTTTTCTGTATTTGGTTATAACACGCCCTGGGTTTCTATCGCGTTGAAAAACTAAATTGGCGCAAGCGTCCTCTTGTGCCGATATAATTTTCAGTGTCTGCTGATTTGGAAATCTACTCACGTTAACCTCTCTGTCTCAACGTAATTCCATAAGGGAGTAATCGATGTCCTCCTAAAATAAGTTTACGAAATGGGTAAACTGATTTCAGAACTAGATTGTATATTGATTGTCAGTTATTTAATCTATTTGATTCACAGAGTTAAATTGCGACAGTACTTAATTTGGAAGTAAAAGTATACATACCGCACCCGGCTCTGCAGGAATATGTCTTGAACATATCAACTGTAAACGCCTTACTTCCGGAAGGGATTAATGACGTGGTAACACCTTATCCTCCGACTCCATTTCAATCGCTGATGTTTTACTGCAATCATCCTGTTTCTATGGGAAGAATAGAGGAAGGTAATTTTGAGAAGCAGCCACTTTCAGTATTAGTTGGCCCCCAGTTTTCGCGTGTGAATATCAAAGTGCATCGCCAGTTAAGTGCTATCCGTGTCGATTTCCTTCCAGGCGGTATGTATCGCATGTTGGGCATTCCCATGCATGAATTATTTGATGGTGGATTTGACGCGATTGATTTTTTTGGTGGAGAAATGAAGAGTATTAACGAACAATTGCAGAATACACCCAACCTGGAGGAAGGCAAAACCATCGTTGAAAAATTCCTTTTAAATCAAATTAGAAAACTGAGAAGTTTATTACCTATCGATTCCGCATTGCGTATTCTATTGAATCATAATGGCGTTATGCCAATCGAGGAAACAGCCTCGTTTTCATGCTTGAGTATAAAACAATTTGAAAGAAAGTGTAAAGAAAGAATCGGAATGAATCCCAAGTTATTTGCGCGAATTCTAAGATTTTCAAAGGCATATAGATTGCACGAATCTTCTCCTGAACTTAATTGGATTCAAATAGCCCATGAATGCGGGTACTATGACCAGATGCACATGATTAGGGATTTCAAAACCTTTGCCGGAGTTAATCCTTCTGTAATTGAGCAGCAACTTCTATCCACACCCTTACGAATGCAAAAAGACCTGCGATATTAGGTTGTCGATTTTTTACTATGCAGACGGTGTGCACTCCGCATACTTTTGTTGAAAAAATATGACAACTCATTCACAAAACAACATATGGAACAATAATGCCCTTCGCATTTCCGTAATATTTCTTTCGCTTTGCAATTTTTCATTTGCACAAGATACCTTAAAGACAATACCCAAACCTTTCCCGCTCGAAGAGTTAAAAGGTTATACCCAAACATTCTATTATAGTAAGGGCAGTGAGGAGAGAGCTAAAAGCATCGCGCTGTTTATAGAAAATGCGGGGGCTTATTTTCAAAAAGAGATCGGGTTTACACCCAAAGCGAAAGTATATATCCTTGCCCCTCAACACTGGAAAGATTTTGCTGCCAAACCACTTTGGGATGTCTACGGATTTCCTCATAATGTAGATGATGGCCGTTTGGTAATTGCTGCGGAAGACAATGATTTCTGGCGAAGCTTTTTACCTCCAGTTGATAAACTCCCTGCACCAATAGCAAGACAAGTTACAAACGCCTATGGTAAACCAGATGGTTCGTACAGCATGATGCCGTTCTTTGATTTACTCGCCTTGCATGAACTGGGACATTCGTATACCGCACAGGCACGTCTGAAAATGCACCGTTACTCGATGGGTGAACTGTTTGTAAACATTATGTTGCATACGTATGTGGCAGAAAAACAAATCGAACTGTTACCTGCGCTCGAAGCCTTTCCGAATATGGTAGTTGCAGCCGGTACGGCTGAATATAAGTACACCAGTCTAAATGATTTCGAAAGATTGTATCCAACGTTGGGCATGGGACCAAAAAATTACGGGTGGTATCAATGCAAACTTCATTCAGCTGCAAAAGATATTTACAATAGTGGTGGAAAAAGTGTGTTGACAAAACTTTGGAAAGCGTTGGAAAAGCATCAGGAGGAAATGACAGATAAAGAATTCATCAGCATGTTGAATAAGGAAGTACATCCGTCAGTAGCAAATGTATATTTAGAATGGAATAAAGTTGATTGATGCACTTTATCGAGTAAGTTTAACCTAAAGCTTCGTAAATTGTTATCAAAAAGATTACTGTAGCTGGTGTATCCGGAATATCCAACACAGTATTCATACGCAATCTACAAGCTCAATGAACTACCAAACTTTTCAACCGCATTCAGATCTGGCATCGCTCGTAAAATGCTTTTGGACATTAGAAGTGCCTGCTGAAGAAGGCTCTCAAAGGCAACGCATTGTACCAGACGGTTGTCTTGAAATGATTTTCATTTTGGGTGATAACATAAAACGCATCGTTTCTGAAGATGAATTTATCATACAAGAACGTGCCATGGTTGTCGGACAAATAACAGAACCCTTCTTGATTGAGCCAACAGGATATGTCAATGTCTTTGCTACTCGCTTTTATCCGTACGGATTTGCGTATTTCATTGCAGAACCCATCAAAAATTTAACGAATAAAGAGACATCCATTGAATTACTCTTTGGAGAAGAAATAGCAAAAGAGCTGCAGCAAAAAATTGTTCACGCATCAAGTACTGAGGAGCGAATAGAAATTATGGAAACCTTTCTGTTAAGTAATTTAAGAAATGAAGCAACTATTGACAACATCGTAAAAACAACCATTGATGCCCTCTTGTCTTCAAAAGGAAATGCTCCGATCGGTACGATAAGTGAAAATGATTTGGCGAAGAGAAGGCAGCTGGAAAGAAGATTCCTAAAACAAATTGGATTAAGCCCAAAACAATTGGGTAAGGTAATCAGGATGCAGACCGCCTTGAAACTGTTACTAAACCAAAAGACAGAATCGTTAACTGAAATTGCCTACGAAAGCGAATATTACGACCAGGCCCATTTTATAAAAGATTTTAAGGAATTTACAGGAACAAATCCAGGAGAGTTTATCGATAATAAAAATATGGTACTCTCTTCTCTTTTCTACACAAAGGACTAGTTGTCGCATTTTTACAATTCTACCGTTAGCCGGTATTTTAAGTTTACAGAGTTAAATTTAAAACACCGAATGATGAAAAAAACAATACTGCGTGTAATGGTGATTTTTGGAATTGGATTCACGGCATGCACCAATCAAAACAATTCTAATCCACCATCAGAAGAAGGCAAGACTGTAATTCAAAACACAAACAGTATGAAGAACCTGATTTCAATCGTAGAAATCCCGACAACGGACTTCTCAAGAGCAGTTACATTTTATAAAAACATCTTAGGTGTCACAATAGAAGAAATGGAAATGGACGGAGTTCAAATGGGAGTTTTACCAGGTGGGGGTGAAACGGTAAATGTTGTATTGGTAAAAGGTAATGATTATAAGCCAACAACTGATGGTGCCGTTATTTATCTTAATGCGGGCGATGACTTACAACCCACCTTGGAAAAAGTAAAATCAAGCGGTGGACAAGTAATTGTACCCAAAACTGAAATAAGTCCAGAGATGGGTTTCTTCGCATTATTTATTGATCCCGAAGGAAATAAATTGGGACTGCATTCAGCACACTAAAAATATCCCTCCTAGTGTTTCTTCTGCTGAAACTAAACATGAAGTCTGTCAAACAAAGGTAAGTTGCCAGTCAAACAAGCTTTTCTTTAGAAAGAAGTTACGTTCAACTGTTAGAGATTGATAAAGGTGCGTTGCTTCGTTAATCAGCGTTATATCGGTTTCCAGAAAGCTGGGTTGTTTAAAGTACTGGAGATCTTTCGAGATGTACTCTTCCAGTTTTTTACGTTCATCTTCCGTGTAAAATTGAGCGCTGCTACTATCCTCCAGTATTGCTCTCAGTCGTTCTTTAATTGGCTTTTCATTTAATCGTATCTGGTTGGCGAGAATGTTGGCTCTATCGACTGTCATTTGTTCTGTAAAGATTGGATCAATGATTGATCGAATATCGATGTATTTTTTAATGTCGTCTTCGCTTTCTTTTGCTACAATAAATATTTTTTTATAATCATCTTTCATCTTCTCTCCCTGTCCCTGTCCGTTTGCTTTATGAATAAAGAATGCAACTAAGTTTCTATCTATTTTACTCAATGACGTTTCTGCTTGTTCGAGCTCATCTTTTAACGATGTGATCATGGGTTTAACTTCACTAGACTTGTATTTCTTTCCATCAAATTCAAAAGTTTCGATGCGAGTAGCGTGCTGTTCAACCATTTCCAAAGTATGAACATCAGTTTTAAGGCCGTCAATAGTATACGTTAGTCCTAAAGCAGACTCTGTTAGAATTTCATCAAGACTATTGGTGTTGCAATTCAATATGTCGTTTTCGATTTCAGACAATTCGAATGCAATGATGTTTCGTCCATTGAAGAAATTTTTGTATTGCTTGTCTAAAGAATACTTCGATGTTTCTGCATTATAACGCTCCTGAAAGGAAGATAAGTCTAGCTTATCTGGTGCTTTAGAAAAGGTAACCGTGTTATAAATATTATCTGTTACTTTCTGTTGCAATGTTTCTGCCTGCTGAAACAATATCCATGCAGAATCGTGTACGGTTTCCGTAATGATGTTGAGTTTGTTCAAGTGATCCTCACGATCTGCCGTGCTGGGATGAGAAGCCCATTGGTCTTTAATAATAACGCGGGTTGTATTAAAGCGAGTAAAGGATTGAGCCGTTACCTGCGGCAATCCATGCTGAACCGCGAGTCCATGTTCTTCCGCAAAATGCTTCATCATTTCGACATGTTGTGGATAGAGATTGTCTGGCTTTAGATTTTGCTTGTACCAATTATTATAGTATGTAAACAATCTGTTGTAGCAAAGGTTAGCAACTTCCAATCTTCGAAGGGATGTGACAAGGTGGTCAGATCCACTCACACTTGCTGCCACGGTATCGGCATGAAATTCCATTTGCCGCGACAAGCTCATATAATTTTTATTAATAAGGGTATATACTTTTTTAAGAATGTCTTGTATGATCTCTACGATACCCGCGGTGAGCGCGGCAAAAAAGGTAAAGTAGCCGTTAACGTTACCCCAGCTTTGCAGTGTCTTGGCGTAGTCGTCATTTTCGTAGAGTAAATTGTAGATGACCTGATTTACATTATAGACATAACTTCCAAGTTTCATGCTTCTCTGCGAAAAATGACCAAACTCATGCGCCAGTATAGCCTTGAATTCACTAAGGTTAACGCAGTTTACTAACCCCAAACCAATCTGTAAATTTTTGCGAACTGGAAGAAACATGCTCCAGAAGCTGGAGTCATAAAATACACATGCATTTACATCCGCAGAGAGATAGATTTTTTTTGGAAAGGGGGCCTGTGTCTCTTTTGTTAGCTTTTGAATAAAATTGAAAAGTTCAGGTTGATCCTTTTTCTTAATTTCAATGAGATGTGACCGATCCGTTGTATTGCTTTTAAAAAGAAATTTTAACAAAAAGAAAATCACCATTGCTCCGAGCCCGATAAGTCCAATGCCGATCATGAGAGTAGCGAACCCGGGCCATGCAGCTATGAGCATAATTCCTCCGTAACCGCTTAACAGTGATAAGCCAATAGCACCTGTCATGAGAATAATATACAATCCGATAAAAAGGAATATAGAACCGAGGACTTTGGTTACCTCTTTTTTAAAGGAGGAAGAGGGTTGAGTAACCTGCTCATCAATATTTGTTGGTCTGGCAGGGTAGGTAACGGATGCTGTAGGCATAACTTTTTTTTAATGCTGGCTAAAAATAGTGTTTTATTTGAAATCAAAAAACGAGCATTTTAAGGAATGGTAGGTTCGTCAGAATGAGAAGCATTGAGCAACCATAGCCCGGTATGTTAGTATACGTGATACACTTTCTGGGCGTATAGTTATAGTAAAGCTATAGGTAATTAAAGAAACAGAATGGAATTGTCGTCATTTAATTCGTTCAATATCAGCACCTAATTTTCTCAATCGCTCATCAATGTTTTGATAACCGCGATCAATCTGATCGATGTTAGAAATTTCACTTGTGCCACTGGTTGAAAGCGCTGCGATCAATAATGAAACTCCGGCACGTATATCTGGTGATGCCATCTTGATGCCTTTCAATTGATATTTGCGATCTAAGCCAATGACAGTTGCGCGATGCGGATCGCAAAGAATAATCTGCGCGCCCATGTCAATTAACTTATCAACAAAGAACAATCTACTCTCAAACATTTTCTGGTGAATGAGTACTGTGCCTTTTGCCTGAGTGGCAACAACTAAAACAATGCTTAACAAATCAGGAGTGAAGCCAGGCCACGGAGCATCGGCAATGGTAAGAATAGAGCCATCAATAAAGGTTTCAATTTCATAATGCTCTTGCGATGGAATATGAACATCATCTCCACGAAATTCTAATTTAATTCCGAGTCGTTTGAAAATTTCAGGGATGATGCCGAGCATGTCAATGCGGCAATTCTTAATAGTAATTTCAGATTGCGTCATAGCCGCTAAGCCGATGAAACTTCCAATCTCAATCATGTCGGGTAGGAGAGTGTGTTCCGTTCCACCCAGTTTATCTACACCTTCAATAGTAAGTAAGTTTGAACCCACACCCGTAATTTTTGCACCCATGCGATTGAGCATCATGCAGAGTTGCTGCAGGTATGGTTCACACGCTGCGTTATAAAGTGTGGTCTTACCTTTTGCCAATACTGCCGCCATTACAATGTTGGCTGTTCCGGTTACGGAAGCTTCATCCAACAACATGTAGCATCCGGTTAAGGATGTAGCATCGATGTGAAATAAATGTTCTTCTGCATCGAAGTTGAATTTTGCTCCGAGTTTTTGAAATCCTAAGAAGTGGGTATCCAATCGTCTTCTTCCGATTTTATCTCCTCCTGGTTTAGGTAAGGTAGCTTTTCCAAAGCGCGCTAAGATTGGCCCGAGCAACATCACTGATCCGCGAAGAGCAGACGCTTTCTTGCGATATTCTTCTGATTCTAAAAATGCTGTATTGAGAGTCGCGGCTTTAAAGCGATAGGACTCAGGTCCCAGTTTTTCAACTTTGCTTCCTAAATCACCCACCAGTTCGATGAGTTTATTTACATCCACAATGTTGGGGATGTTATGTAGTGTAATGGTTTCTGCTGAGAGTAGAGTAGCGCTGATGATTTGCAGTGCTTCGTTTTTGGCGCCTTGCGGAATGATTTCTCCTTTTAATTTTTTTCCGCCACGGATTTTAAAAATGCTCATCGATTAAGGTAAAGTTTGATACTTGTTTCAAACCTCCAAGTAAATCATTTTATAGGGATGTAGCAACTTAGAACCGAGTACTGGTTTCCGGTTGCCAGTTACCGGTAACTGGCAACCGTTACCTTAAGAGTCTCTTCTTCTCGGACGGAAGTTATTATTCCGATTGTTATTGTTCTTATTAAACGGACGATGATGACCGCCACCACCTTGACCGCCCTGACCACCTTGTCGTGGATTGTTTCCACCTTGTTGTCTGTTATTGGCAGGCTTTCTCTCGTGGTATAATTTTTCGAACAGATTTTCCTGACGTACTTTTTCAATGGTCATGTTCAACGCTCCACCCGACATTACATTTATGTCGCGAAGGATTACCGAATCATCTAATATTTCTTTGTTCCAGTTTCCGTAGAAGGTTTTCATCAACTTGCCTAAGTAGATAATGGCATCTTCACGTTCCTGAGCATCTTCAATTTTAAGCGCTTCCTGAACCAGCTTCTCAACGTTCTTTCCGTAATGTCTGTACTTCAGATCGTTTTTAGGATACGCGATGCGCTGTGGCTTTTTGAAAAGGATATCGCGATCAGGTACCGGGTAAGGATTGTTTACATCCAGGTCAAAGTCGGCCATGATGTATAGATCATCCCAAAGACGTTGTGGATTTTCCGGTTGCTCGGCTATTGTTGGTGTAAGTTGTTTAATGAGTTCGATTAGAGTGTACGCCAGTTCAGTGCGTTTCTCTTTGTCGGGCTGATTCCGAATGTATTGAATCAGGTTCTGAACATTGCGTCCGTATTCTTTCAAAATAATGCCAACGCGCTGTGAGTTATATTCTCCGATCATATTTGTGATTTCTAAAGATTAAAAATGTGTTGTTGTAGCGAATGCTGAATGCATGTAATTGTGCTAAGAGCCAGAACGCTTGATGTACTTTAAGTTCAGCAAAGCTAAGCAATATGCCTAATTCACCAAAATCAGTTTTCCACGATCCGAATCTTGGCAAAACTCAACAATAGCGTCTTTTCACCCACATCACTGAAATTAATCTTGGCTTTCCGGTCAGAACCGCTGTTATCCATTTGGAGGACCATGCCAAAACCGAATTTGGGATGCTCGACCTTCATACCTTCCTTAAGGCTTGACGTATCGCTTGGCGCGAAATCGGCTGGAGCTTTATAACCGGAAGGTTTGTTTACCGGAGCTGCTGTTTTCTTTACACTGCTTACCAATTTCTTCGCATATAAACTGCTTGGTGGTGGGGTAGATTCAAGTCCACTAAACTTGGCACTTACCTTAATGAATGCGGGATCAATATCGTCTAAGAATCGGCTGGGCTCACAATTCTTTAATCTCCCAAAGCGATAACGACTAAGCGCGTATGAAAGAAACAATTTCTTCTCTGCCCGGGTAATGGCAACGTAAAAAAGTCTGCGTTCTTCTTCCAGTTCTGCGCGACTGCTTAACATCATTTGAGAAGGAAACAAATCTTCCTCCATGCCCACGATGTAGACATTGTGAAACTCTAATCCCTTTGCCATATGGATCGTCATTAAGGTAACCGTATCCGGATCTTTGTCTTTATTATTATCCTGACCCGTAACAAGAGAAACTTCCTGTAAGAACGATCCCAATTTTTTATCCTCCCGTTCCGGATCTTCAGCAAACTCTTTGATGGCGTTCAATAATTCCTGAACGTTTTCATATCGGCTTAATCCTTCAACGGTTTTGTCTTCATATAATTCGCGAAGCAAACCAGATCCTTTTGCAATTTCATAAGCAGCATCGTACGCGTCTTTCTGTTCAATCTCAAGATTGAAACGCTTGATCATCGAAACAAAATCATCGATGGGTGCAGCGGCACGTCCTCCAATGAACGAATTAGCATTTTGCAAGACTTCCCAAATGGAAATGGCATGATCGTTCGCAGCCACAACAACTTTGTCAACAGTTGAATCGCCAATACCTCGCTTGGGTAAGTTGATGATTCTTCTGAATGATGCTTCGTCTTGTTGATTGATCGCGAAGCGCATGTACGCCAACAAGTCTTTTATTTCTTTGCGTTGATAGAACGACAATCCGCCAACGATTTTGTATTTGATGTTCTGCTTGCGCAAGGCTTCTTCAATGGCACGCGACTGACTATTCGTTCGGTATAAAATAGCAAAGTCACTGAACTTCAATTGATGTTGCATCTTTTCCTGAAAGATAGAAGACGCTACAAGCCTACCTTCTTCATTATCGGAAACCGCCTTAATGAGCTCGATGAGATTACCCTCCTCATTGTTCGTCCAGACATTT
This sequence comes from Chryseolinea sp., assembly GCA_036787535.1. Lineage (GTDB taxonomy): Bacteria > Bacteroidota > Bacteroidia > Cytophagales > Cyclobacteriaceae > Chryseolinea. The sequence goes on along the minus strand of DAIQPD010000018.1, from coordinate 25,644 downwards.
TTTGGTAACTGCGCTTTGTTTCGTTTGATAACGGAGTTGGCTACACTTACAATATTGGCAGTCGAGCGATAGTTTTGTTCGAGCTTAATAATTTTTAAGTCCGGATAATCACGCTCGAAGTTTAAAATGTTGGTAATGTCTGCTCCGCGAAAAGCGTAAATACTTTGTGCATCATCACCCACGACACAAATATTCTGACGAACGGCTGCGAGTTTTCGAATAATGAAATACTGGCAAAGATTGGTATCCTGAAACTCATCTACCAATACATATTGAAAGCGCTGTTGATATTTGTTCAGCACTTCAAGGTGTTCTTTAAAAAGCTTATCGGTGTTGAAAAGCAAATCATCAAAATCCATGGCGCCCGATTTGAAACAGCGCATCGCGTAAGCACGATAAATCTTTCCAATCTCCGGACGCAGATTAGCGGCATCATCACCAGTAATTTCCGGATTGGCCATGTATTCAGCCCATCCAATCAATCTATTTTTCGCAGCTGAAATTCTATTGTAAACCGTATTGACTTTATAGGTTGCATCATCCAATCCCATCTCTTTCACAATGGTTCGGATGAGTGACTTGGAATCATCAGTATCGTAAATGGTAAAGTCAGAAGGGTAGCCGAGGTGCTGCGCTTCCGCGCGAAGAATGCGGGCGAACACAGAGTGGAAGGTACCCATCCATAAATTGCGCGCATCGTGGCCCATTACCTTTTCAATGCGTTCGCGCATTTCTTTAGCGGCTTTGTTGGTGAAGGTAAGCGACATGATGTTGAACGGATCAACACCCTTGCCCATTAACTGAGCAATGCGATACGTCAATACTCTTGTCTTTCCTGATCCTGCACCTGCAATCAACATGCATGGTCCTTCTGTGTTGATAACTGCCTCTAACTGGGGCTCATTTAAACTCGCTAAATAATCCATCATATCGGGTGCAAATTAAACTACTCTTATGTGAAATTTCTGGTGACTGAAAAATTAATTAAATGGTCGACCGTTGACTGTGGACATTGGACTTTTTTTAAAGTAATTTTCTCTCTCACCAAAATTCGATTTACTTTTAACCTTGAACTTGGAACCTTGAACATCAAACCTCAAACTTCGAACGGAAAACAACTTTACTCCGATGACGGTTTTAGTATTACAGCAACAGAGCCTTGGTTTAAAGTAAAGGTTCAACTACTCCTCAGTTACATCCAGTCTTTCACCGTTAATGTATCTGGTAAAGCCGATGAAATTGTATTTGTCGATCTTTTTTCCGGAAGTGGTTTATACTCGGTAGGTCATCAAAAAGAAATTTTTCAAGGTACATGTCTGGCTTCTCTGTCGTCTGACTTGCCCATAACCAAATGGATATTTTGCGAGCAAGACCTCCAGCAGGCAAAAGCGTTAAAAATTCGGGTAAATAAATATCATCGCGAAAAGAATGTAGTCATCTTCGATTCACCTTTAGATGAGTTGATAGACAAGTTCAGATCGTACATACCGCCAAGTAAAGGTGGACATAAAGTAGCGGTTCTGTGTTTGATCGATCCGTTTTCCGTTGATATTCCATTTGCCACCATTGATAAGCTGAGTGGTCTTGGTTTCAGTTTCCTGATGCCGTTTACCTTTATGATTAGCAACCGGCTGAACCATCGCTATTACCTTCATGACAATCCGGAGAAGTTTAAACGATATGTAGGCACAGGTAATTTCGAGAGAATGCAAAGTGTTGAGAGTAATGAACAGTTCTATAAGCGGCTGGTGCGATTGTATCAAAACAGCATGTTGGTTACGGGATTAAATTCAGCAATTTCTACTCATAAGCTTGACTCGAAGCTGATGGATTTACCGGCATACTCGATAGGATTCTTTTCCAAACATTTCTCCAGTCGTGCCATTCAGTCGGAGATTAAGGTAAGCGAGCATTTACAGTTTGAATTGTTCTAATGCTTTAAACCGCAGAGGACGCGGAGAAACGCAGAGAAAACACAGTATGCTTTAATGGAAATTTTTGATGGCTGTACTGCGATTTAATGCGTCAACAGAATCCTCTGCGTAACTCTGCGCGCTCTGCGGTTTCTCCCTTTCGTTTTCTATCTTTGAAAAAATATTTGAGCTATGATGAAAGTAGGAGAGGTACTGGTATCAGATGATATTCGCGATAAGGAATTCGTTTGTAACCTGGAGAAATGCAAAGGGGCATGTTGTGTGGAAGGTGATTATGGTGCGCCATTGCTACAGGAAGAACTTGCCATTTTAGAAGAGATCTATCCGAAAGTAAAAAAGTATTTAAGTCCGGAAGGAATACGGGAAATTGAAAAACAAGGTACGAGCACAGTTGACGATGATGGAGAATTGTGTACACCCATTATCAGCGGACGCGAATGTGTATATGCCATTTACGATGACAAGAAAATATTAAAGTGTGGCATCGAGCAAGCACACAAGGCCGGAGACATCGAGTGGAAGAAACCCATCTCCTGTCATTTATATCCGATACGCGTTACCAAGAAGAAAGATTTTGAAGCATTGAATTATAACAAGTGGCACATCTGCACACCCGCTTGCGCATTAGGAAAAGAACTACAAGTGCCTGTCTATAAATTTCTACGCGATCCCCTCATTCGCAAATATGGCGAGCCATGGTACAATGAATTGGTTTCGGTTATTGCAACAACACCCAAGAAGGAGCCCAAGAAGAAGAAGGTGTGAGGTGATGATAAGGTATGTCTTTAGATTTATAAAGGGAGTGTCTTATATTTAATGTTGTCAGCAAGCTCTTGGAAAATGAAAATAGACAAAACAGAAATCGCAGTATCAACACTGAAAGGACTTATTGGTGCAATTCCCTTTGCTGGGGGTTTACTTAATGAAACATTATTTGAGTACAGGAGCAGAATTAAGCAAAATAGAATAGAAAAATTCGTTGAAGCATTGGGCCAATCTCTTCAGGATAAAACTGAGGACAAAATTGATCTTGACCAAATTAAGAAGGAAGACTTTAGTGATTTTTTTGAAAGCGTTTTGATAACCGTTACGAGAACAAGGTCTGATGAAAAGACAAAACGACTAAAGACTTTACTGCTAAATCAATTAATAGACCCAGTTGATATTGAGTACTCGGAATTGTTTCTGAAAATGATTGACTCATTGCACGAGAAGCAGCTATTAATATTGAATGGATTATCTAATGTTCCTTCTACGTTTATTGACAGTAAAGGCGAATATTATTCAAACAAAAAGGAGTTTGATAAAATTACCGAAGAGTTAAGACATAAATATTTCTGGACAGACAAAGAAGAGAGGTACCAAAATGAAGAAATTAGAAAATTAGAAGACAAGAAGAAAACGTTAAAAGATAAGCTTGATAGATTAGATATAAAGATTATTCAAAATAACAAACCATACCAGCCACGAACTTACAAGTGTGACGGATCGGAATATTTCTATTTAGTGCAAGATTTGTGTAACAAATCCCTTTTGGTTGATATAGGAATAGACGCACCACCATTTGAATTAGTGGAAATTACGCAACTTGGGATTGATTTAGTTAACAGGTTAAGGGAATAGCACTATCTGATTGAAGAGTTCTTCTACAATAGGTAATGCATTCATTCTTGGTAACAATGGTGTAGCACAAATTAGTTATGAAACTTAAATTTGAATCAAACACATTAAAGGGCTTGTTGATAAATGTGAGTTTGGTAATAGGACTTTTGATTCTTTTATCCTTTACATTTTTCTATAAAGTTTTGCCGAACGTTACCAATAAGGATAAAGTCGTTACTGTACCTGATTTGAACGGGATGAGTTTTGAAGAAGCAAAGAAGTTTTTAGAAACTAGAGAATTAAATTATGAGGTAACGGATTCTGCATTTGATTCAGAGATGAAACCTTTGACAGTTTTAGAACAATTTCCAAAGCCACTTTCCAAAGTTAAAATTCAGCGAAAAATAAATTTAACGCTTAATGCACGAAATGCACCCTTAGTTAATATTCCTGATTTCACGGGATCAACACTTGATTTTGCACAAAGGCAACTGGCTACATTGGATATAAAAGTTGCAGGCATTAAATATCGACCTGATATAGCACCTGGTTCAATCTTAGAAATAGTTTCAAATGGTAAGAAAGTTCAAGTGGGACAAAGACTTCCAAAAGGATCCAAGGTCGATTTAATTGTTGGAAGCTTCACCGATAAACCATTTCCCTTACCCGACTTTATTGGTATGGACTATGACGATGTTGAAGTTTTAGTATTTGGAATGAATTTAAAAATCGGAGAAACTCATATTGTGATTGATGATAAGATTGGACAAGGTATAATTCAAAAGCAATATCCTCTTTCAGGCGATTCAGTTAAGACTTTTGATAAAATTGATCTATGGGTATACAATTTTGAAAGGGAATAGTCTTTCTCAAGCTAATGTTGATGTTCTTCACCAACATGCATTAGGGCTTGATGATAAATGTGATGCTGGTACTTCCCTTCATAAAATTTCTTATTTTCGAGCTTTCTAAAACTAGCAATGAAAAAAATTCTTGTTGTTTATTTTACGCAGTCAGGTCAGCAGCGTTCTATTCTTGAATCTCTTGTAAAACCATTGGTTGAAGCCGGGCAAAGTATTCACTTCGAATCGATAGAACCGGTTCAACAGTATCCTTTTCCATGGAGTGCATTTCAATTTTTCAATGCTTTTCCTGAGACGTTTATGCAGAAGTCGTTGGAACTGAAACCTCTTTCTGCAAAAGCATTTGAAGAATATGATCTGATTATATTGGGATATCAACCCTGGTTCTTAACACCATCGCGACCGATGAGTTCTTTTCTTCAATCGGCTGACGGACAAAAAATATTGAAAAGTAAAAATGTAATTACCATTCTGGGTTGTCGCAATATGTGGTTGGGTGCACAGGAGAAAGTAAAACAATGGCTCCTAAGAGCAGATGCAAAATTAGTAGGACACATTTCATTGATTGATAAGAGCGGAAATCTAACCAGTCTTGTTACCATTTTAAGATGGATGCTAGCCGGAAAAAAAGATGCCTTCTGGTTTTTTCCAGCAGCGGGTGTTTCAGCAACAGATGTTGATCATACATCAGTCTTTGGAAAGTTGATTAATGAAGCAATCATATCTAACGACTTTGAATCGCTCCAGAATAAATTCAATCAGAATGAAGCAATTGACATAAAACCGAATCTGGTAATGATGGAAAGACGTGGTCAAAAGTCATTTTCAATCTGGTCAAAGTTTATTGCCTCCGGAGGTCATGTCGATTCGGTGGGAAGAAAAATACGCGTTTATGTTTTCATGGTTTTATTGCCAACCGTTATTATAATTCTAACACCACTGTTGTGGATACTTTCAGCTGTTACATTAATTGTGAAGCGAAAGCAGCTTCAGGAGGAAATTGCCTACTTTAAACAAACATCGCTGAGAAGCTCTGCGAAGACTGTTTAAATAATATAGATAAAATATACCATTCGGTATATTTTATCTATATTTGCGCGTGACCAAATCAGAGCGCACCCGTCAGTTCATCATCGAAAAAACAGCTCCATTGTTTAATACAAAGGGTTACGAAGGTACTTCCATGGCTGATCTTGTGGAAGTAACGGGTCTTACGAAAGGCTCTTTGTATGGAAATTTCAAAGACAAGGAAGATATTTCAGCGGAAGCTTTTAAATATTCCATGCGTAAAGTGAGAGAGATGGTGCAATCGGAGTTGGATGGAATTCCAACATTCAAGAAACAACTTTCTGCCTTGTGCGATTTTTATGCGCGCTATGTTTTTGATCCTCCTGTTCCCGGAGGTTGTCCGTTGCTCAATACTGCTATTGAAGCAGATGACCATCGTACCTCCATTCGAAAAGTAGTGACAAAGGAGATACTGTCTACTGTTAATTTTATTTCTGACCTGTTAAGTAAAGGAGTAGATGCAGGAGAGTTTAAAAAAGGAATTAAGACAAATGAAATTGCTTATACGTTCTTCTGTTCTATAGAAGGAGCTATTATGTTCTCACGCGTTGAACGATCGCGTGAGCCTATGGATATTATCGTTCAACATTGTAAAAGTATTTTAGACCAAATCAGTAAATAATTTATGAATCAAAGAAGAGTAGTCGTTACCGGTATGGGTGCATTAACTCCAGTAGGTAACACAGTTTCAGAATTTTGGAATGGATTAATTTCTGCAAAGAGTGGTGCTGGATTAATTACACGATTCGACACTACAAAATTCAAAACCAAATTCGCTTGTGAAGTAAAGAATTATAATCCGCTTGATCATTTTGAAAAGCAGGATGTGCGAAAGATGGATCCCTTTACGCAATATGCATTGGTTACTTCTTCTGAAGCTTTAAAAGATTCAGCACTTGATCTTGATAAAATAGACAAGACTCGTGTTGGCGTTATTTGGGGATCGGGTAATGGTGGGTTTCAGACTTTTCAGAATGAGATCATGGAATTTGCAAAGGGAGATGGTACACCACGAATGAGTCCGTATTTTATACCAAAGGTATTGGTAGATATTGCTTCAGGATGGATTTCGATTAAGTATGGTTTTATGGGTGTTAACTTCACTACTATTTCAGCTTGCGCTACTTCTACGACTGCAATCATCGATGCTATGAATTACATCCGCTGGAACAAAGCTGATATTATTGTTACGGGCGGATCAGAAGCAGCAATAAATGAAGCGGGTATTGGTGGGTTTAGTGTCATGAAAGCACTATCCACGCGCAATGATGATCCACAAACGGCATCAAGACCTTTTGATGTTGATCGTGATGGCTTTGTTATGGGAGAAGGCGCAGGCGCTTTGATTTTGGAAGAGTATGAGCATGCTAAAAGACGTGGTGCAAAAATTTATGCTGAAGTTGCTGGTGGAGGTATGTCGGCAGATGCGTATCATTTAACGGCTACACATCCCGAAGGAGCTGGAGCAATATTAGGAATGAAGTGGGCGCTGGAGGATGCGAATTTAAAAATTGAAGATGTTGATTATTTAAATCCACATGCTACTTCTACACCGGTTGGTGATAATAGTGAGATGAAAGCGGTGTCAAAGTTTTTTGGAGAGCATACTAAGAAAATGCACATCAGCGCGACAAAATCAGCTACGGGTCATTTACTCGGTGGCGCAGGAGCCATTGAAGCTATTGTGGCAATCAAATCAATTCAGGAAAATATAATTCCGCCAACGATTAACACTGTTACCATTGATCCTACATTACCGCAAGGATTGAACATTGTCTTTAAAGAAAAGCTAAGCAAAGAAGTCAATGTTGCTATGAGCAATACCTTTGGGTTTGGTGGACACAATGCTACAGCGGTGTTTAAGAAAGTGAATTAGGTATGCTCCTTATGAAAAATTACCAATAGTCTAGGATGGATTTTCCAGCAAACGATAAGTTATAACATGAGAACGGTCATAGTAGGATTTCTATTCTTTATAAGTTGCAGTGGACAACGTGATAAAGGAAACAAGGACATAGCGCAATTAAGAAAGGAGTTGCCCAAGATTGCCACCCCAATCGAATTTAATTCTGAAAGAATGCTTAAGTATAAATCTGTCGAACTTGAAGGAAACGGATTGATTAACGAACTTAAAGCTAAAAATTATTTCACTTTGCTTGGAAAAGTATTCGAGACAGAGAACAACATCACTATTATTGGATACATACCTGACGATATCGGAACACCCATTTTGATTACTTTTGATAATAATGGAAATCAGATAAGCTCTCATGCAATTTATGAGACTGCAATGGGAGATATGGGGCGATACACAGTGAACATCGTAACTATTCTTCCAGACAGACAGATACTTTTCATTGACAGTACAGTAACTAGAAAAATAAATGCTGAGGGGACTGATGAAATTGCTGGTAGTGATTCAGTCTCGGTGACCAATAGAAAATATCAAATCACTGCTAAGGGAATGATTGAGGTTGTAGAGTAAATATGGTCAACCGTTGACTATAGACTAATCCTCCAATAAAAATACAACCAAACTTTTTGGACCATGCGCGCCTAAAACCAAAGACTGTTCAATGTCTGCAGTTTTGGATGGACCTGCGATGAAGGTTCCGAAATTGTATTTTGAATTACCTATCCTTTCGTAGGCTTGATGCAGTGTAGGAACAATTTCATTTTTGGAAATAACCAACACGAGTTGCTGTGTGATAAAAGGAAGAGCACGATCACCCATTTGATTTTCTGTTATCCAGATCGCTCCATTTTCAGCAACACCAAAGTGACCTTGAAGAATGGTGAGGTCTACATCTTCTAATAAATGCGGATCATTATTAAAATCGATAATGCCAGCAACATCAGAAAGTTGAGGTATGGTACTACCGATTCGTTTTGATGTTTGGAAATGTTGAGTGATGTATGCAGCAATTGTATTCCAATCTTTAGCTTCAACCACTTCACCACCAATACTTGTTAGTATTGAACTGAAACGCTCTACTAAATTTTGTTCAACACTATTTGATGTTATGATTTCCGGCAAAGAATTTCCTTGCGGTTGATTTTTCTGAACCATTCCTAAAATTTTCTCTCTGCTGCTCATGGCTTTCTGTTTTTAGAATACCACTCACCAAAAGATTGTTCAGGAGCTTTCGGCATCTCACGTTGCTTGTACCATGGATTGAATTTGTTGTTCACGATGAATGGAAAATGTTTAATAACCCATCTTCCAACTGCACCAGATACCTTATAGACGCCAGGGTTTGATAAAATGAAACTCATGCTCTTCATTCCCACTTTCTTTGTTGTGCTAACATTTCCATTTTGAACAATTACTTGTCTCCATTTATAAAGCTGATCATGAATATCAATCTTCACCGGACAAACATTTGAACACGATCCGCATAAGGTAGAAGCAAACGGAAGATCTGCATTCTTTTTCATATCAAGACCGGGGGCAAGTATTGAACCGATTGGTCCCGCTACAGCAGTATGATAACTATGTCCGCCACTTCTTCTGTATACCGGACAAGTATTAAAGCACGCACCACATCGTATACACTTGAGTGCATTTCTAAAATCAGCGCTACCCAATCGCTCGCTACGTCCGTTGTCAACTAATATGATGTGCATCTCTTGTCCTTCTCTTGGTTTGTTGAAATGACTAGAGTAAGTAGTTATAGGTTGGCCAGTTGCACTTCTTGCAAGCAAGCGAAGAAACACACCAAGATGTTTTCGCAGTGGGATAATTTTTTCAATGCCCATGCAAGCGATGTGAACTTCGGCAAGTTGAACACCGAGATCGGCATTACCTTCATTTGTGCAGACTACAACCTCACCCGTTTCAGCAACACCAAAGTTTACTCCGGTGATGGCTACCTTGCTCGTCATAAACCGCTGACGAAGATGTTCTCTTGCGGCTGCTGTTAAAAATTGTGGATCAGCATTTCCTTTTGGTGTTCCTAAATGCTGATGAAACAATTCACCAATTTCTTCTTTCTTCCAGTGAATACAAGGTAACACAATATGACTGGGAGGTTCTCCAGCAAGCTGAACAATGCGCTCACCCAAATCAGTATCGACAACATCAATACCTTGCTTACTCAGATATTCATTCAGATGACATTCCTCCGTGAGCATAGACTTGCTCTTTACAATATTGGCAACGCCATGTTTTTGTATGATGGAAAGAACAAGTTCATTGTGCTCTTCGGGTGTTGATGCCCAATGAACAGTAACACCATTTTGCTGAGCGTTCTTTTCAAATTGAAGTAAGTAAGAGTGAAGATTACTCAGTACATTATTTTTTATCTGTGAAGCTGTTTCTCGAAGTTGTTCCCATTCCAGAATTTGCCATGCGGCTTTGTCGCGCTTCTCGCGAATGAACCAAAGTGTTTTATCATGCCAATCAACCCGCGCTTCATCGCGATTAAATTGTTCTGATAATTCAGCATGATCTTTTGAATCCGTGTACTTCATTCCTTGTCCTTCGTTCCGCTTACCTTGTCCTTCTTATTTCGCATTTAATATTTCAGCAATGTGCTTTACCTTCACCTTGCTGTTTTGTCTTCGCAGAATTCCTTCCAAATGCATCAGGCACGACATATCACTTCCTGTAATAAATTCGGCTTCGTGCAGTATATGATCCGCCACTCGATCCTTTCCCATCTTCACCGATACAGCTTCTTCGGCTACGCAAAACGTTCCTCCAAATCCACAGCACTCATCTTTGCGGTTAAGAGAAATTAGTTCAATGCCTTCAACCATATTCAATAAACTCTCTGATTTAGAAAATGCGGGTGCTACTAATTCCGACATCTGCGCAAGCTTCAATCCCCGTTGCCCATGACAACTTTGATGAAGCCCTACCTTGTGCGGAAATTTAGCGCTAATGTTTTTCAGTTGAATGATATCTGTTAAGAACTCGGTGAGTTCTTTTACTTTCTCTCTAATCTTCAGAACTTTTGCTTCATGGTTTTCAATATGTAAATGTTCTTTGATGTGAAGAACACAACTCCCGGAAGGAGAAACGATGTAATCAAACTCAGCGAAATTTTCTAAGAAAAGATCATTACAGGATTGAGTGAGATGTTCGAAACCAGAGTTCGCCATGGGTTGACCACAGCATGTTTGTTTCGAAGGATAGCCAACTTCAACCCCCGATTTTTCCAGCAGCTCTAATGTAGCAATGGCAACCTGCGGATAAAACTGATCGATGTAACACGGTACAAAAAGTCCGACTTTCATAATTCAAGATCGTGCGTAACGGCATAGTGTTTCAGTTCAATAATGTTGTTCGGCATCGGCTTTGAATTCCAGGTATGATGTACAGCAAGAGCAGTCCCCACAGCAGTTGCTTGTGCCATGGATGCTGCAAAAACTTCCATCTCCGGAAAAAAGGATGCCAACAGATTCATATAAACTGAGTTTTTACTAAAGCCTCCATCAACAAAAATACGTTTTACTTCCGTTCCTTTTGCAACTAATTGTGTGGAGATATATTGTTGTGTTATTAGGTCAAGCATGAGCTGATGATAAGCTTCCTCATAGGTATTGAAATCGGAGAGGGAACGTTTTGCAAAAATGGATTCGCTTAGAAATTCTTTCTTACTTTTTACAGATGCCTCGTTTGGTCTGGTAAGTTTTTCAATTATTTCCGGATTGTAACTAATAGCGCAATAATATTCTATGTCCTTGCGAAAGCGTTCTGAGATGCGCTTCACTTGTTGATCATGTTCATTTCCTGAGAAAAGACGGGATGCCTTTACGGGTTTACCTTTATAATGTAGATAACATAAACAATCGCATTCCAATTCTTCAAAGGTAAGGGGAGAATGATTGAATGGATTAAGACTTATGCACCAGGTACCTGTAGAAATAAGAACAAAAGGTTCGTGAAAGTTTAACAAGTAAGGTATTAATGCGGCAGAACTATCGTGCATTCCGGTGCCAACATTAATTTTTGTTTCAATAAACTCTGCTGATTCAGTTTGATCAGCCGGAACAATGGGCGCTAATTTTTCAAGAATATTTTCTTCACGAACCCAATCATGATAATCGTTCTTATGAAAGTCCCAGAGATTAGTATGGCAGCCAATGCTTGTTAAATCAGAACACGGTTTTCTTGAAATAAGATAACTAAGGTATTGTGGCAAGTGAAGCGCATACTTTATTTGATTGAAAAGTTCAGGCATTTGATGCTTGATGCGATACAATTGCATTCCTGAATTTAAATTACCCAACACGGGTGAAGCAGTTTGAAAGGAAAACATTTCTTCGCCACCATAAGAAATGTTTTCCTTTCAAACTGCTTCACCCGTGTTGGGTGAAGCAGTTTGAAAGGAAAACATTTCTTCGCCACCATAAGTATCATAAAACTTTTTCTTCAGTTCTTCCGGATAAGGTTTTAGATAATTGTAAAGTGGAGCAATGGTTTTCCCTTTACCGTTAATTAAAACGAAACTTGCGCCATAGGTAGAAAAGTTAACAGTAGTGATTTTAAATTCTTTCTTTCGAAGCACTTCGTGAAGTGAATCAAATACCCAGAGCTTCAAACTTTCAAGATTCTCACAAGGATCACCATCCTCGTCTATCGTTTCCTTAAACTGTGCTGATTTCTCAAAGACGATAGCATAGTCTTCATCGAAGAGAAATAATTTCTTATTCGTTTTACCTACATCGAATATGGCAATAACTGGTTTTGGCATTACAATCCTGTTGCTACGGTTGATGTTCCTCTTTCTTTTACAAGTTGTTCTCTCACTTTTAAATTTCGGAATAATGTAATGGGTTGAAGTGCGGCACCAGATCTCAATCGTGCCTCAGCAACTATTGATCGTACATCGGTGCGATATGCTGCTTGAAGTATTTCCTGAGCGCGCGCAACATCATTTTCCTGTTGTGCTTTTTCCAATGCTTTTTTGTCAACTAGTAAAGCTTGCGCATATGCAATCATAATCGCTTCGACCGATTGCAATAAATCTTCTAAAGGATCTTTTACATTGTGCGAGGCATCGATCATCCAACCAAGATCGGATGCATGGTTCATACCTTTCGCATCCATACCTTCGATGAGTTCATTGAAAATTAAAAACAATTGATAAGGATTGATGCTTCCTACGGTAAGATCATCGTCACCATATTTTGAATCGTTGAAATGGAATCCGCCTAACTTACCTTCCATCAGCAACAGCGAAACAATTTGTTCGATGTTAGCATTCGGCAAATGATGACCTAGATCAACTAAGGTATAGGCTTTCGGTCCAAGTTTCGATGCGTATAGTAATGACTGTCCCCAATCACCAACCGTCATCGAATAGAAGTTTGGTTCGTAGGCTTTGTACTCAACAAACATTTTCCAATCATCAGGCATGGCTGCATAAATTTTTTGCAGCCCATCTAATGTATTTTGAAAAGCTTTTCTAAAATTCAATTGACCCGGAAAACAAGATCCGTCTGAAAGCCAAACGGTGATTGATTCTGATCCCAATTCTTTTCCGTAATGAATTACTTCCAGGTTATGATCGATTGCCTGATCGCGTACATTTTTATTAACGTGCTGCAGTGATCCAAACTTGTAACTGTGCTTTTGATCTTTCTGATCCTGAAATGTATTTGAATTTACGGCATCAAACTTAATGTCATGTTGCGCGGCTAAAGCTTTGATGTTTTTCGCATTCTTAGGTATGTCCCATGGAATATGAAGCGAGATTGCGCCACTTGATTTATTCAGCGCATGAAGTAAACCGATGTCTTCAATTTTTTCTTCGAGACTTCTCGGTTCTCCTGCGCCTCCAAATCTTCCGAAACGCGTACCTCCGGTTCCTAATGCCCAACTGGGAATAGCAATTTGAAATTGAATTAGCTTCTCTATGATTTCTTTATAGTTCGAAATTCCATGCGCAATGAATTCAACTTTGCGTTGATGTTCCGTTAATAAAGAATCATTATGTGCTTCAAGCTGGTATTTTTCCAGTTTCATAAAATCATAAGTTTAAGGAAGATAAAAAACTTCTTGCAAAGGAATGCTTACGGGAGAGTTATCAGAATTTGTTTCCATAATATCCTTCATGTGCGCCCACCACTTTTTCATAACAGGATGGTGGGGAAGTTCATCCAGTTTTTTGGCGTCATCAATATTAAGTACCCCAAACAAACTGTTGGTCGACTCATCAAGAAAAATTGAATAATCCTTTATTCCATTTTCTTTAAGAAGCGAATTAAGTTCGGGCCAAAGTTCATCATGTCGCCTTTTGTATTCAGCTTCTTGGCCTATAAACAATTTCATTTTAAAAGCTACTCTTTGCATATTGTCTTGACAGGATTTTAAGGATTTTTGGACGGACAAGATTTTTAGTTGATGGGATCGGATGGGTCAACTAATTTTTTATTGTAAACCCTTTTGAACTCTAAGCTTAACGCACCAAAGTTGATTAATAGGCCATTTGCAAGTCCATAAGCTTCAAGATAATTTATTGCCTGTGCTTTATGTGTATCTTCTATTTTTGCTACAGCCTTTATCTCCACCATAACTTTTCCTTCCACAAAAAAATCTACTCGTCTTGTTCCAATTTGTTGTTCGCGATAAAATATCTCCATTTCCTGCTCGCGTATAAACGATAATCCATGAAATGAAAGCTCGATAGCCAGTGCACGTTGATAAATCACTTCTTGAAATCCATTACCAAGTGTTCGATGTACCTGCATAGCGCACCCAATTATCTTATGTGTTATTGCATTAATCTCTTCAAGTTTTTCCATACAGGAAGATAATCATTTGTCATTATAGAATTTGGAAAGTACAGTGAGACATAAAATCCTGTATTCCCATAATCCCTCTAATCCTGTTAAAGACAGTTTACCTTCCAAAGGCCATCGCTACTCCACCATCAACATTCAACATATTACCTGTCGATTTATTAAGCAATCCACCCGTAAGCGCGAAACAAGCATTGGCAATATCTTCAGGCAAGATGATTTCATTTAGCAAAGTACGTTTTGCATAAAATGCTGGCAGCTCTTCTACTTTAATATTATATGCTTTTGCTCTTCCTTCTGCCCATGCACCTGCCCATATTTTACTATCCGCAATTACGGCATCAGGGTTAACTACATTCACACGAATTTTATCGGCACCAAGTTCAGCAGCATTCAATCTGCTTAAATGTAGTTGTGCCGCTTTCGCAGAACCATAACCTGCATTGTTAGGACCAGATACTAATGCATTCTTACTAACAATATTTATCACATCACCACCGAGTGTTTGCTTGCGCATGGTAGCTACACTTGCTTGTGTAACTAGAAATTGTCCCTTTACTAAAACATCATACAGAATATCCCAATCTTTTTCAGTATGATCTTCTATGGATTTAGAAATAGAAAGTCCTGCATTGTTCACCACAATATCAACCCCGCCAAAAGCAAGTGCAGCAACTTTCACCGACTCTTCAATCTGCGAAGTATTAGTTACATCCATTAATGAACTTGCGAATGCATCTTTACCGTATTGTTTTTTAAATTCTTCTTCTGCTTCCTTTAGTCTATTTGAATCATTGTCACTGAGAATAATGCATGCACCTTCATCAGCAAATTTTTTCGCGATAGCCTTACCTATGCCACCGGCGCTTCCAGTGATCAATGCAATTTTTCCCGACAATGCTTTTGGTTTCGGCATGCGTTGGAGTTTTGCTTCTTCTAATAACCAATACTCAATATTAAAAGCTTCTTGTCGTGGGAGGGAAGTATATTCTGAAATGGCTTCAGCACCTTTCATTACATTGATGGCGTTGATATAAAATTCAGCGGCCACTCTTGCAGTTTGTTTATCTTTTGCGAATGTAAACATACCTACACCCGGATATAAAATCACAACAGGATTTGCATCGCGTATCGCAGGACTATTTGGATGTTTACAGGTATTATAATATTCCTGATACATCTTGCGATAGCTCTCAAATGCAGGAGTAAGTTTTTCTTTTAATTCTTTTACTTCAGAAAGATCTTCATGGGATTTTAAATCTAATACAAGCGGACTGATCTTGGTGCGTAAAAAATGATCCGGGCAGCTTGTTCCCATTGGAGCTAGCCGATCAAGATCATTTGAATTAATAAATTCCAGCACGCGATCATCATCTGTAAAATGTCCGATCATACGTGTATGACTCGAGCAAAAGCCACGGAGTACAGGAGCCAGTGTTGCTGCTTGCTCATTGCGTTTTGTTTTTTCAAGGCTGGTAATTTTTGCACCACCAAAGGCAGTTTTCATCTTACCATAGTTTTCTTCTAAATATTCGGCACAACGCTCAATCACTTCAAGCGTGTTCATGTAGCTTTCGTAGGCTGTATCACCCCATGTAAATAAACCATGTGATCCGAGCATGATTCCCCGAATGCCCGGATTTTCATCAAGGCATTGTTTCAGTTTTAACCCCAGATCAAAACCAGGGCGTTGCCATTCAACCCATCCGATCGTTCCGTTAAAAATTTCTTGTGTTATTTTCTTTCCGTCTTTTGCTGCTGCTATTGCAATCGCGGCATCCGGATGTAAATGATCGATGTGTTTGAAGGGAAGAAACCCGTGAAGAGGTGTATCAATTGAGGGTGCCTTTGATGCTAAATCATAAATGCAATGATTGAAGAGTTCAACCATTTCATCTTCGAATTGAATTCCACGATATACATTCGTTAACGAACGAAGGCGATCCACATAAAGGGCAGCGAGTCCACTTCGCTTTAAGGTACCGATGTCACCACCAGAACCTTTCACCCACATGATCTCTGTTTCATTTCCGGTAAGCGGATCTTTTGCCATGGCTTTGCAAGATGTATTTCCGCCACCATAGTTGGTGAGGCGAAGATCAGCGCCCAATAAATTTGAGCGATAGATAAGAAGTGCTACTTCATCGCCAGCGAGCTCTGCTGCTTTTGCCTCATCCCACAAGTAGCTGACGTTTTTAAATTGTTTCTCTGCTGTTTTCATGTTGTATTTTTTAGCGCCACAAAGACACGAAGTCACAAAGGTTCACTAAGAGTTTTTCCTGTGTATTTGTGTTCTTGGTGGCTCATTTTGTTGGTCTATTATTTAATTGCATTACCATATCCCACTACCAACACCGACAGAATAATCATGGATATCCCGATGATGATGGTCGATCTTGTTTTCTTACTCACGCCATGCCATTCTTTTAATGCAATTCCCCACATGTTGGCGATGAGTATGATGAACGCCATGTGAAGGATCCACGAACTCGCACCATTACCCAGCTTGCTTTCTCCCATGCCATAAAAAAAGAACTGAAGAAACCAGGTTGTTCCGGCCAGTGCAGAGAAAAAGTAATTTTTGAGCAGTGGTGTTTTATTATTTCTGTAATCACCAAAGGTTTTATTTCGGGCATTTAGAATC
The DNA here is from genome assembly GCA_036787535.1 of Chryseolinea sp. Lineage (GTDB taxonomy): Bacteria > Bacteroidota > Bacteroidia > Cytophagales > Cyclobacteriaceae > Chryseolinea. The sequence goes on along the minus strand of DAIQPD010000018.1, from coordinate 8,782 downwards.
ATACACCAGATAAAGTTTGTTGATAGTCCTCCCCAGAGCAACACAACATAGGTAACATTGTTTTGATACAAAGGATTTAAACCATGAGCAACAGCAGTTTCGGCCATCGGCTTGCCCGCTTCAATACCAAAATTGAAACATGAACTTAGTATGCCGGAGGCAACAGCAACGATCAATCCTTTAAAAAGACTAAATTCTGCAACGCTTTTCTTTTTATCCTCTTCCTTTAGTTCTCTCTCTTTTAATACACCTGCTCTTCCGCAGATGTAAATTCCAACGAGACACATGGCTACACCGAGCAATACTACTTGTCCCCATGTTGTGGTAAGCATTTCGGTAAGTGTAGTTTTACCTGGTGCTGGAAAGAAGTTGTAGTAGATCGAAGGCATGAGTGCTCCAAAGGCTGAACAGAAACCGAGTACGACAGAATTCCCTAAAGACATTCCAAGATATCGAACACCTAATCCATAGGTAAGTCCTCCAATGCCCCAGAGTACTCCGAAGATGATGGTGTATTGAATGATCTCGGGTGAAGTACTTTTTATAATATCAGAAAATCCGGGTAAGGTAATCCAGGCGGCAAGCGGGGGAACAATTAACCATGAGAAGATACCTCCAATAATCCAATAGCTCTCCCAAGCCCAGCCTTTTACTTTTTTAAAAGGCATGTAGAAACTACCTGAGGCGAACCCTCCGGTGAAGTGAAAAATAACTCCGAGAATAACTCCCATGGAAAAGAAAGATAAATTACTGTATAGAATAGTTAGCAATTTTATCAATAACCGATTTTTACCCATCATGTACTGTCATGGTCGGGACAGATTATTTTACGGGTGCAGTATTGTGATATTATGAATTTTAAAAGTGTTGAGTTAAACCTATTAATTTATATTTTAAATCGACTGAGATGACTGCTCTTCATTCAATATTACCGCTCATCTATTATGATCCGCATAAGAACTGAGATTTTCACTGGATAGTACAGGATGCTTCTGGCTTTTGAGAATGTCTAGCTTTAACAAAATTGATCACAAATTTAAAGGTAAAATGAATTTAAGAATGAACGCGGTGGTTGGTCAAAAAAACCACCCGTCAACCTTTATAATGGAGCGGGATTACCAGCATCGCCATTTCGTACCGATATTGAGTAGCAAATTAAATTTCAATCATGCGTAACGTTCGAAGTCTGCTTACTATTTTTATTTCATTCTGTTTTTATTTACTTCTCTTCGTTGGTACTGACGGTTGTAAATCCAAAACTAAAACTCAAGTAGGCTGGCCAACAATAACCAGAGAAACAAAACCATGGACACGTTGGTGGTGGCATGGCAATGCACAAACCAAAGAGGGGATCACAGCTGAGATGGAAGCATATCAGAAAGCCGGACTCGGAGGTTTGGAGATTACACCTATTTATGGTGTGCATGGCTATGAAGATAAGTTTGTGGATTACCTCTCACCACAGTGGATGGAGTTACTTCTTCATACCTTAAAAGAAGCCGAGCGATTAGACTTAGGTATAGATATGGCCACTGGAACAGGCTGGCCCTTTGGCGGACCTTGGGTAAGCGATGAAGATGCCTGTAAAAATCTGAACTATAAAATTTATGAACTCAAAGGTGGCTTTGCCTTAAAGGAGAAAATAGAATTTATTCAACCACCATACTTTAGAGCGGTAGGAAATCAGATTTATGAAGTGCATCAAAATTTTTCTACTAACTCCCTCTCCTCTGGAGAGGGCAGGGGTGAGGCTGGAACTACAAAACAGCCCTTGATGCGTATTGATCCAAAGAAGTTTGACATCAAGGATTTGATCCAACCCATTTCAGCCAATAAAAATTTGCAAGCTCTGGCTTTGGATCAGGTAATATTCGAGCGGCCACTTGCATTACAAACCTTGATCGCGTATGGTGACAATGGTGTTACAATTAATTTAACTGACAAAGTTAATGCGGAAGGAAAGCTAAATTGGATTGCACCTGAAGGTATTTGGAAATTGTATGCCGTGTTCGAAGGATGGCATGGTAAAATGGTTGAGCGTGCAGGTCCGGGTGGAGAAGGTAATGTGATTGATCATTTTTCGAAGGATGCGCTTCATCATTACTTGAATCGGTTTGATAGCGCATTTGAGGGAAAGCATATTCATTCACTTCGCGCATTCTTTAACGATTCGTATGAAGTGGATGATGCGCGTGGTGCCTCGGATTGGACAGGCAATTTGTTTGCAGAGTTCAAAACGAGAAGAGGATATGATTTGCAAGATCATCTTCCGGCATTATTTAACATGGATGTGAAAGAAAGTAATGAGCGCATTCTTTGTGATTATCGCGAAACAATTTCAGAGATGGTGCTTGATAATTTTACGCAGCAGTGGAAGGATTGGGCTCATGGTAAAAATGCCATCGTAAGAAATCAGGCGCATGGTGCACCGTCTAATATTCTTGATCTCTATGCTACGGTTGATATTCCAGAGATAGAAGGTGTTGAACCCTTGCGAATCAAGATGGCATCATCAGCTGGCAATGTTACCGGTAAGAAACTGGTATCATCCGAATCAGCTACGTGGCTGAATGAACATTTCGAATCGAATCTCGCTGATATTAAGATCGCACTCGATCGGTTTATGGTCAATGGTGTAAATCATATTTTTTATCATGGCACATCATATTCACCACCCAATGAACCATGGCCAGGCTGGCTGTTCTATGCTGCAGTACACCTCAATCCCAGAAATTCTCTATGGAAAGATTTTGATGCCCTCAATCTCTATACCACACGGTGTCAATCTTTTCTGCAAAACTCAACACCCGATAATGATGTTTTGTTGTACTATCCGATATACGATCGCTTCTCAACACCGGGAAAGGAAATGATCGAACATTTTGATGGCATCGGTAAACAGTTTGATAGCACGGCATTCAAACACGCAGCCGAATTAATGCTGGAGAAAGATTACGCTTTTGATTATATATCCGACAACCAGATTGGAAATATTGTTTGGGAAAATGATCAACTTAAAACAGAAGGAAACAGTGAGTATAAAACGTTGCTGATTCCGAAATGCAACTACATTCCACTAAAGACATTTCAGAAAATAATTTCATTAGCAGAACAAGGTGCGACAATCATTGCATTAGAAGGATTGCCGGGTTCAATTTCAGGCTATGGAAATTTGGAGAAAAACAAAAATACCTTTACGGGAATTTTGAATAAACTCGGAGATGTCTTTCAGAGTGTGCAGGGCATGAAGGAAATAAAAGTAGGAAAGGGAGTGCTATTGATTGGTGATAACGCAGAAGCGCTTTTAGAAAAAGCGTCTGTACGTAAAGAGAATTTAACAGATAAGGGAATACAATTCATTCGTAAAAAGCGCAACGATCAAACTTTTTATTTTCTGATTAATTCAAAGGATGATTCTTTTGAAGGTTGGTTGCCGCTTGAAGAAAAGACAACATCCTATGTTATGTATGATCCAATGGATGGTAAGTTTGGAGTAGCGAAAATGAAAAATGGAAGCGGAGGTACCGAAGTATATGTTCAACTCGAGCCACATCAATCCATAATACTGGAGACAAATGCTGATGGGGCAGATGAACCATCATTTAGCTATTATGAAAATTCTGGAATAGAGATTTCACTTACGGAAAAGTGGAACGTTAACTTTACAGATGGAGGTCCAGTGCTTCCAGTTACTTTAAGCATTGATAGTTTAACATCGTGGACAGCATTCGGTAATTCGTCCTGCAGTAATTTTTCTGGAACGGCTACATATTCAATTTCATTTCCAAAGCCGTTGGTCGAAGCACAATACTTTCAACTGGATTTAGGGAAGGTAAAGGAGAGTGCAGAAGTCGTACTCAATGGAAAGTTGCTAGGCACATTAATTGGCTCAACCTATAAAATTAATTTTGCCAGCGATTTACTGAAAGAGAATAACCTTTTGGAAATAAAAGTTTCAAACCTAATGGCTAACCGGATTGCCGATTTAGATCAGGGGCAAATATTCTGGCGCAAGTTCTACAACGTAAATTTCCCCGCCCGAAAGGTAGAAAACAGAACAAATGGATTGTTTGATGCTTCACATTGGCAACCCAAAGAATCAGGTTTACTCGGCCCTGTATTTTTGAAGGCTCTTAAACCAAAGAGCGACTTCTAGAAACTATTTCAGCATTTCACCAGAGTTAATGCAAACGGTACAGTACAGGATAGTTAACGGTTGCATTGGGTTTAGTTTCGTGTGCAATCGATTGCTCTAAACCACCTAAATCCATTAATTATGCAAAGAATTTTATCCAGTCTAAAGAAGCTCCAGCCCCTGTTACTGGCGGGAATATTCTTATTCTGTTCTGAGCCTATTTGGGCTCAGCAAAATGTAGTAACAGGCCGTGTCACATCGCAAGATGACGGTCTAGGTTTTCCAGGAGTAAACATCATCGTAAAAGGTACTACCATCGGTACGGCAACAGACAGTGATGGTAAATTTTCCATTGATGTTCCGTCTTCCGAATCAATCCTCGTATTCAGTTCTATTGGTTACTCAACAAAGGAAGAGATAGTAGGTTCGCGATCCGTAATTGATGTGGTTTTGTCTGCGGATATTACCTCGTTATCTGAAGTTGTTGTTGTTGGTTATGGAACGGTAAAGAAAAGTGATGTGACAGGGGCACTTACATCAGTGTCTGCTGAACAACTTCGTTCTGTTCCGGTTCAAAGTATTTCGCAAGGTCTTCAGGGCCGTGCCTCTGGTGTAGACATTGCTCAAACCAGTTCTCGCCCGGGAGATAACCCAGTGATTCGTATTCGGGGAAACAGATCGTTACTTGGTGGAAATGAACCACTGATTGTAATGGATGGAATTCCACTACCTGAAGGTTCCAGTATTAATGATTTCAATCCCAACGATGTTCAGTCAATTGAAATTTTGAAGGACGCATCGGCTGCCGCTATTTATGGATCTCGCGGAGCGAATGGTGTTATTATGGTAACTACAAAAAAAGGAAAAGCAGGGAAAGGAAAAATTACTTATGACGGATTTTTCGGAGTGTCTTCTCCTCTATCTGAAATAGAAATGAAAACAGGAGGCCAACATGCAGAATTAAGAAGAGAAGCATATCGAAACAACGGTGGTCTTGGCTATCCTCTTCCATGGGCCGATGTGGCTGCAGATTACGCTCAGTTTAGTCCACAGGATATTGAGTTGTGGAATTCAGTTGCAGACGGGTATGAATGGGTAGATCGCGAAGCAAGAATTCCGGTGATGCGTGATGTTACCGCAGAAGAACGTGATAGGTATGAACAGTACTATGATCAGTATCAACTTCGCTACCCTGTCGGCAGTGCAGCGCGAACCGCAGCGGTTGATGCCAAAATAGCAAACCTTCGTGCATTACTCGATGATCCGAATCTTCAGATTCCGGTATACAATGGCGAGAATGTTAGAAATACAAACTGGGGAGATCTTGCATTGCAAAGAGGTATAAAGCAAAGTCATCAGATTAGTGTTTCTGGAGGAACGGAAGATGTAAGATTATTTTTAGGTCTTGGATATTATGGAGAAGATGGGATTCAGAAATCACAGGCTTTCGAGCGATTTAACGTAAGATTTGGAATGGATTATAAAGCGAATAGTTGGCTCACCGTTGGTGGTACAATGACAGGAACTATGTCAACACAAGAATATGGTTCACCACTTTATTTTCGTGCCATCGGCCAAAATCCATTGGCAATTCCGTATGATGCAAATGGAAACGTTATTCTTCAACCGGGTGGAGATGCGTTAGTTTTTAGTCCTTTAAATGAAATTGAAGATTATGTTGATGATCGAAGAACAACCCGTTTTTTTGGTAGCTACTATGCTGATGTAAAGATCACAAAAGGTATTCGGTATCGAATGAATCTGGGTACTGACTTCAAACATTATCGCAGAGGCCAGTATCAGGGGGCTTTAACATCCGATCGAAGAGGTGGAACATCGTGGGGAAATTACGACCAGAACCAGCGCTTCAGTACCGTGTTTGACAACCTGTTATACTACGATAAGGAGATTAACGAATTGCACAAAATTGGAGTAACCGGACTGTTTGGTGTTCAGTCAGACCGCTTCGAAGGTTCAAATGTAAATGTTTCGAACCTTCCTTATGAGTCTCAATTGTTTTACAACCTGGGTTCTACCAACGCAGCTGGCCCAGATGGTTTTGGTAGTGATTATTCGAAAAGGAATATCATGTATTACATGGCTCGTGTAAATTATTCATTCAAAGATCGATACCTGTTAACCCTTACCGGACGAAGAGATGGTCTGTCTAGTTTAGCACCAGGAAATAAATGGGGTTTCTTCCCATCGGCATCATTAGCCTGGAAAATCCATCAGGAATCTTTTATGACCAAAGTAAGTGCAGTGGACGAACTCAAACTGCGATTTGGTTATGGAGAAGTTGGAAATTCAAACGTGCCTCAGACATATGTTGTACCAGGTCGTTTGCAGAAAACACCATATGTATGGGGTGAAACACCTGCCTGGGGTTATGTTGGGCAATTAACACCTAACCCAAATATGAAATGGGAGGGAACGCAATCTCTCAACCTTGGTCTCGACTTCGGTTTATTTGCAAGTCGCATTTCAGGAACGTTAGAAGTGTACCAACAAAATACAAGCGGACTGTTAATGAATCGCCAGATACCCACAGTCTCTGGTTTTGGTGGTGCGCTTGAAAACATTGGTTCAGTGCGTAACCAGGGTATAGAACTGATGTTGAATACCATCAACCTTGATCTGAGCAATGGCTTGAAGTGGACGACTAACATTGTCTTCTCAAAAAACAAAGAAGAGTTGGTTGAACTATATAGCGGAACCAATGACGATTTAGGAAGCCGTTGGTTTATTGGGCAACCTATTACTACTTATTATGATTGGCAACCACTTGGTGTTTGGCAATCAGACGAGGTAGATGCTGCCAAGGCCTACGGGAGAATTCCAGGACAAAGCAAAATTAAGGACCAAATTACCGTGGATACAAATGGAGATGGTAAACCGGATGCGGTTGATGGTGTAATCAATGCAGCCGATATGGTCATCCGTGGTAACAACGTACCAAAGTGGACAGGCAGTATGGTGAATACATTGTCCTATAAAAATTTCGATTTTTCATTTATGTTATTCACCCGTCAAGGGTCTACCATTTCAAGCGGATTTTATCGACCAGCATTGGCGGGAAGATATCCTGAACCAGCACTGGTAGATTATTGGACTCCAACAAATCCTACTAACATGTATCCGAGGCCAACGGCCGATCAGGAAAGAATAGATTATCCGGAAGCCTACTTATATCAGGATGGTTCGTTTGTTAAAATGAGAAACATTACGCTTGCATACAACTTCACTCAGTCAATGATCTCTAAGTTTGGAATGACTAACCTTAGAGTATATGTAACCGCATTCAACCCATTTCTCTGGACCAAATTTGAAGCCGGTGATCCTGAGTTTTATGCCAATGCATCTCGGACTGTCAGTGGTTTAAACCAACAGATTACAAATGTTAACGATCAACTTATTGGCAACAATTTAAGTGATAAGAGTATTGTGTTTGGTTTAACGGTTGGTTTCTAAAAATCTATTCCATGCTTAAAAAAATAGTTATGAATAAAATACTAATTCTTTTTGTCGCGATTACGGTGATGTTTTCGTGCAGCGATTTTCTGGATGAAGAAACAGTAGGTATTGCAACTCCTGTCTTATATGAAACAGAAGCAGGCGTTGAACAACTTGCCAATGGAGCCTACAATACACTTCGCTATCAATTCAATGGTGAGCAAAGTTTTACCTTATGGAATTATGGTGTAGATGAATATATTCAGGCCGCGGATGGTCAGAATAAATTTGTTGATGCATATACAAATCAGTTGAATTCAAGTTTTACGATGTTCCACGATATGTGGTCAGCGTACTATCAGGGAGTCAATAGTTGTAATACGGCAATTGAATTAATTCCTGCAGTTATTGGAGAAGGTGGTGCATTATCATCCGATCAAGGTAAAGCGAATCGCCTTGCTGAGATGCGTTTTCTACGAGGGTATTATTATTTTATGTTGGTTCAACAATTTGGCAGCATACCCATTACACTTGAAGCTACTAAGAGTGTGAGATTAGAGTTTCCGAAATCACCTGTGGCGGATGTTTACAAAGTTATTCTAAAGGATATGATTGCCGCTGAAGCTGTTTTGCCAGAGTCACAAACTCAACGCGGTAGAATTACCAAAGGAGCAGCACGTCATTTTTTATCGAAGGTGTACTTAACACGTGGAAGTGCAGTGACAGATGTTCGAGGTCAGAAAACTACGGATATGGATAGCGCTGCATATTATGCTGATCTTGTTATCACTTCAGGAAAATATACCTTGATGAATGATTTCGCTGACTTATGGAAGGTTGCAAACGAAGCAAATACCGAAGTAATTTTATCAGCTCAGTTTAACAATAACGCACTCTTGCTCGCAAACTCGGGCAATAGAGTCCATTTGTATTTTCAGATGACTTACGATACAAAACCAGGTATGCTGCGAGATATTGCCAATGGAAGACCTTTCAGACGTCTGAGACCAACACAATACACCATTAATGTATCCGATCGTAGAAATGATTCTCGTTTCTACAAGAATTTCAGAACAGCATATTTTTGCAACAATGCCGCCACCATTCCAAAGTGGTCACAGGCTGATGCTGATGCAGGCTATATTGACGCCTCTCAGGTAGGCAAAGGAAAATTTGTATTGGGTGACACCGCCT
>DAIQPD010000156.1:0-9486 GCA_036787535.1 Chryseolinea sp. | reverse complement strand
GATACCTACGCTATTATTAAAACAGAAGAAATAAAGACCTACGCCAAAAATACTATTCGGACCACTGCCTTTTATGGAATGTACACAGGGCAATACTACCCATATCATTTTATATTGGAAGGTGAAAGCCATGCCTCAGATAGCAGCTCGCATGCTTTTCATATTGAATTGATGTCTGTTGAGATAAAGAAAGATTCGGAGAATATGTTTACAGGCAGTTTACCTGGCCGGGAGGAACTACTCAACATTCCTTATGATTCAGTTTTCTGGACAACGAACACAACTTTAAAGACAACTCCATTAGAAGATGATATCATTCGCGATCTGGGTGGTGGAATCTCATTGAACAGACAATTCCTTCGCTACAAACAGTATGAAACGAACGTGAGTGATGGAGGTAATAACGGAGAAGAGAAGTTTAACTGGTTTAAGGATGACAGTAAGGGTAATCGAATCCTTTATCTTGTTTTTTGGTCAGATAATTTTCAAAAATATCTCATCGACTTAGAATTAGTAAAACAACTAAACCAGAAGTATCGAAACAAAATTACATTTGTATTTCTTTCACTCGATGATGACCAGGAAAGGTGGCAACAAACGGTCAAGAGGTTCAGCTTCTATGTGGACGGTATTATTCAATATCACATCGGTAAACATTCGGCTATTGCAAAGTCATTTTTAATAAACGATGCGCCCGACTTTGTTCTGATATCCAGAAATGGGGAGGTGTATGACTCACATGCTAGGAAACCAAGTGATCCTTTGTTATTGGAGGATTTTAAATTCCTTCTTGATAATAAGTAATTCGTTAAAAAGGAGGAGAGCGAATGATACTTACCGGCATATAATTTTGAAAGCACACTGAATCTGAAAGGAAAGAAATGTGGTCAGTATTTCTAACCACATTTAAATAGATTTCAAAACAAATAAGACTATTCGTTTTTACTCCACGGAGGAGTAATCTCATTCATTCTTGCATAGCCAATCAATTGACCTAAATGTTCATTCGAATGGCCTAAGACAATAAGGATCGCGGTCATTTCGGTATAATCACCTGGAAAAGGAAATTCTACTTTGGTTGAAAGCGAAGCATCCTTGGTGTTTTTGATAGCTATCGTAACCAGTTCATACGATCTTTTGAGTTCAGCAGCAATGGCATCTTTTGTTTTTAAATCCATATCAATACTTTCCATTTTTACATCAGCAGGAATTTTTGCACCCAACTTGGAAGCAAAGAAATAATTTGCCCAGATAATGTGCGCACAGACTTGTGCAATAGAACGCACTCCTGGTTGCGGGGTCCAGGCATACTTATCTGCAGGAATTGCTTGCACTAATTGCATAACATGTCCGGAAACAAAGGCTAGTGATCCGGCACTTTCTTTTTGAAACTGACCTTGGGAAAAAGCCTGTAATGAAAGCAGCAATGCTGCCACGGTGAGGAGTTTTTTCATATTGTTTTAGGGTTGATTGGCGAATGTTTTATACGCTATATCAAAGATAAAAATCCAAGAACAACAATTGATCCTTCTGGTTAAATTAAATTAGTTGAATGCTTACTTAATCAACTGATTGTCTTTAAAATTTCAAAGGCGATGTTGATTCTGAATTTATCAGAATCAACATCGCCTTGTTTAATAAGCAATTAATCTGTTTCTAATGAGCACTATAGAAAATATTACTTCCCGTTATGTAACTTGTATTAATATAGTTGTAATAACCATCCCAATCTCCATTAGCAGGCGAGCTAGCTGTACCATCACCATTGGTGTCACCACCTCTTGCGTCATCACGCATTGAGGTTAATATTGCAGTGCTATTCAGGTTTACTTGTCTTGAGCTGCTCTTCGAAATACCAGCACTTGTATTTTCAAATTTGATAATGACATTGGCATTAATATTCACCACATCTGTAGCACCACTTCCGCCTCCATTAAAAAATGCGGAAATAACATACGGTATCTCCGTAACACCAAAGGTAATGGTAGCACCTTGATTGGTGGTGTTGTATAACCAAATTCCGTTACGGGAATTCTTCTGGTTCACATTAGCCGGATTGTGAAAAATATTGGTTGTACTCAAATTATAATAGGTATTTATATATAATGGTCTGTCATTGTCATAAAAAGCATTGTTGGTAAACTTTGATACAGTATTACTTTCCATATAGCTACCTCCGTGAAATGCAAAGGCAGTTGAATTGGAACTTGATAAGGTATGAGCGAATGTGCAGTTATCAAATTCAAAAGACGGACCTGCAACACTAATCAATACGCAGTTATTATACCCACCATCGCTTTTGCCAGCATATAGAAAATCACAATACTTAAATGTATTTGCGGTTCCTCCATTTAGGTAGATACTTGTCCAATCACCTTTTGAGGGAGTTGTTGCCGCTCCATCACCATTTGTATCACCACAATAGGTGTCATCAAAAATGGAAGTAAATACGATTCTATTGGTCGATGTTCCATTCGCAAGAATTTTTCCAGAACCGTTAACAGATATTCTGGATCCATTAATCTTAATAACGGCTCCCGCTTCAATCGTAAGGGTAGAGGTAACAGTGACGTCTCCGCTAACGACATACACCTTTCCCGTTAACCATGTAGTAGGTGATGAAATAGTAAGTGCAGAATTACCTGAATTGACATTTACAACAGGACATCCTGATAAGGTTGTAAACGTTTTGTTTTCTCCATAGACTGTTCCGCTGCTTGTGGTGGCGTACGCTCTTACATGGTAAAGCGTGCCTGGATCAAATCCGGCAAATGAATCGGAAAATGCTCCAAGTCCGGAGCCAATTTCAAGTGCAGCATCACTAGGGTCGTCAATGGTTGGATTGATCGTTAGACCAACGCAAACACCTCTGCTTGTTACAACACTTCCTCCAACCGAAGTAACATTTCCTCCAAGTGTGGCATCCGATGATGTAACGCTAGATGGTGTGTTGGTTGTAACGGTAGGTCCCGTTGAAGCAAGGGTTGTAAAAGCTTCATCAGCTCCATACGTTGTTCCTGCAATGGTGGTGGCATAGGCTCTCACATGAACCGTTGTATTGGAAGGAAAGCCTTCAAAGGTTTCACTGAATGCTCCCGTTCCAGAACCCATTGGCAAAACCTGGTCATTCAATGGATCATCAATTGTAGGATTTGCATCTAAACTAACACATACGCCCTTTTCAGTTACAGTAAGACCACCATCGTTGGTAACATTACCACCGAGTATGGCCTGATTGTCGGTAACTCCGGCAGGAGTATTGGTAACTACGGTCGGGGCATTTTCAGTTTCATCGGGCACGCACGATGAAAGGAAGGTAACTAGAAATGTGATGAGCAGTACGGGCATCATCCATTTCGCAAGGATTTGAAAAGAAGGAATTGTTTTCATATGTAATTTGGTTACGTAATAATTTCAATGATCAAAATCATTAGCATCATTTTGCTTTTAACTTGATGCACCAAATTTCTCTTTCCGATCCATCACATAACATCCCCTAAAAACAGTATCTTGGTGTTGATCCTGAAAAATCATGGAAAAAGGGGAGGTGCTTTGAAAACACAGTTATCTTTATTTGTATATGGATACTGTATGTAAAGAGAGTTAATCATTCAGAATCGTGAATTTGTTTTTGATTGTTAACTTTTCTTATGAATGATCGAGTCGATAGGTATGTTTCAGATAATTTAGAATGGTAGTATTTTAAAAAATAAACGCAGTCACACTGTAATACCTTGCTTAGAATAATAGCTTTTACTTTCCTACTGGTAATTCAGTTTCGTGCTTACGCACAGCAGGAATTTGTTGATAGTCTTAAAAGAATCGTTGTAAGAGAACAAAACGACACGACAAAAGTGAGGCTGTATGTTCAGTTAGGAAACCGGGTTCGCTTAAGTGACACGACAGAAAGCTGGCGATGTCAACGGGAAATTTTTAAGATAGCCGAGAAAAAGAAAAACGATTTTTTTTACGGCCAGGCATATTTCTTAGCCGCTACTATTCAATTGGCTAATCAACCCGTTCAAGCTATTAGCAACTACGAGAAAGCGTTTGCTATTTTTTCTAAGTATCCAGAAAACAGGAAGATTGCCATCTCCCTCGGATCTGTATATATCAATCTTGGATTATTGCATAACACCAATAACGATTATCAAACAGCAATTGACTATTACCTGAAAGCCGAAGATGTTTATCTTAAAAATGATCCGAACAACAGCGACTTGTCTATATTATACAGCAATATTTCTATTAGCTATGGAAGCATTAATAAATGGGAGGAGGGGCTTACCTATAGTAGAAAGGGTCTGGATATAGCGAGAAAGGGTAAGGATAAACTAAATCGAATGGTGGCGTTGTATGCCTATGGTGGCAATCTCGTGACTGCAAAAAAAGGAGATGGAGGTTTGATTCTTCTTGATTCTGTAAAGATGATTGCTACGGAGTTAAACGATCTTTACTATATATATTCGAGCGATTTTATGAAGGCCATGTATTACTATAATACGAAGCAATACTCGAAAGCAATCGAACACTATATGGTGTGTATGAATCTAGCCAGACAATTTAATTCTGCTCCAGATATCGGGAATAATTTTTTAAACATATCGGCATGTGAGGCTGAAATGAAGAATCCAAAAATTGCCCGTGCACACCTGGACTCGTCAGCACGTTATCTTGATTATTCTGTAATGTCATATTCTAAACAGATGTATTATGAAAACTCTGCAGAAGTATATAAGCAACTAGGTGATTTTTCAAAAGCATTTGCATACAAGGATTCTGTGGGATATGTCAAGGATTCATTGTATCAGGCCGATAACATTAAACAGATTGAATTTCGCCAGGCACGATATAATTATGAAAAAAGACAAAATGAAGTTAATAAGCTTGAGATCGAAAAAAGAGCACAACAAGATGTGATTAAACAAAAGAATATTGCAAACTATCTTCTTATTGGTGGAGCCATTTCGTTACTGATAGTACTTGTACTTTCTTATCGTACCTATCAGCAAAAACAAAAACTTCAACAACAGCGCATTAGTGAGCTCGAAACTGAAAAGCAATTAACGGCAACAGAAGCTGTTTTAAAAGGAGAGGAGCAAGAGCGAACACGTTTGGCAAAAGACCTGCACGATGGATTAGGCGGCATGCTCTCCGGAATTAAATATTCATTTAATACAATGAAAGAAAATCTAATTATGACGCCTGAAAATCATCAGGCATTTGAGCGGAGCATTGATATGCTGGATAGCTCAATAAAAGAAATGAGAAGAGTGGCTCATAACATGATGCCGGAATCGCTCGTAAAATTTGGACTGGACACAGCCTTACAAGATTTCTGTAACGATATTAATAAAAGTGGCGCGTTGAAGATAAATTATCAGTCCATTGGTTTAGCAAACGTTGAGTTGGAGCAAACTACTACCATTACACTCTACAGAATTGTTCAGGAGTTAATTAGTAATGTTCTAAAACATGCTTCGGCTAAGACCGCCATTGTTCAAGTTACAAAGGTTGACAATCAACTTGCTGTAACCGTTGAAGATGATGGTAAAGGATTTGATACTGCACTATTGCAAAGATCAAAAGGTATTGGCTGGACAAATATTCAACACCGTGTTGATTTTCTAAAAGGTAAATTAGATGTTAGTTCACAACCTGAAAAAGGAACGTCCGTGCATATTGAATTTAATGCGTAGATGAAAACAAAAATTTTTATCACTGATGATCACTACATGATTGTGGAGGGTATTCGTTCCTTGCTTCAACATGAGAAAGATTTGGAGTGGTTGGGACATGCCATGAACGCTGATTCATGTTTGGCCTTTTTGCAACAGCAAGAACCCGATGTTATTTTAATGGATGTAAACCTTCCTGATAAAAGTGGTATTGATTTGTGTAAGGAGGTGAAAGTACTATATCCAAACATCCACATTATTGGATTAAGCTCTTTTAATCAGCAGAGTTTTATTCAGAAGATGATGGACAATGGAGCTTCAGGTTATGTATTGAAAAATGCAACGCGAGAAGAGTTAACGGAAGCTATTGAAATGGTTATGGACGGGCAGAAATTTTTGAGTCTGGAGGCTGCTGAAACTATTAGAAAAAATGATGACTCAAAAATACCGGTTATTACCCGAAGAGAGAAGGAAGTGTTATTACTGATTGCGGAAGGTCTTACGAACAATGTAATCGGTGAAAAATTATTCATTAGCACAACTACAGTTGATACCCATCGCAAAAATTTACTGGCAAAGTTTGAAGCAAAAAATACAGCAACCCTTATTCGAATGGCAGCTCAGTTTCAGTTTATTTAACGGATTTCTTTCTGTAAATCAGAACTCATCGGCTTACTTAATAGTATTTACATTCTCCCCAATAGCGACAAGCCCATGCAATCCACGTGCTCCAGTTAGGACCCGTGCTATGTCCTCCGGCATGTTGACGAAATGCTATGTCACCACTAACAAGCGGAGTTCCCAACGATGGGAATTCCATTGTACTCAGGTCTTTTTTTCCTAGAAGCTTATAAACCGATCCGGCATGTGCTGCTCCTAGAAACATACCTTTTGCATCTACCCATTGACCTTCAACCTGAGGAGAACCAGAACTTATAAAGACTGGCCGAGGTGCACACAGTGCTACCAATTCATGTGCATCAACAGGCAGATTGTCGGGTGTTAAAGTACTGGCGTACTTTATGAAGTTACCACTGAACCAATGATACTCACCGGATGATGCGAGGTTTTCAACTTGTTCACCAAATACGCGTCTCAGAAGTTTTGTGCCACCAGCACCTGATGAACCTATGAATGCAAGAGAGAATCGTGGTTCATAAGCCATGGCTACAACAGTGGCCTTTCCATATCGGGAGAGGCCTTCAATGGCCAATCGTTTTGCATCAACATCTTTATCGGTTTCAAAATAATCGATAGCGCGACTTGCTCCCCAAGCCCATGCCCGCAATGCTCCCCAATCATCAGGCTTGCGTGGTTCACCTTTGTTGACAAGACCAATAATACCTTGACGAAGACCAGCACCATTGTCTGCCTGAAAACTGGTTGGATTAATAATTGCATAACCCCAGCCTCTTGAAATCAACTGTTCTTTCCAACCCGGTTCGCCTGGAGAAATTAAACGATTCGGTTCAGGAGTAATATTTCCAAACGGCCATCGTATGAAACCAAGCTCTAATACCACCGGAACTTTTCCTTCTGCCTTTGCAGGTGTAGCAAGAACTAATTCAATCTCTACTTTAATTTCAGGATACGCTGAGTTATCAACAATACCTGATAATGTTTTTTCTCTTATCGGATAATTACCGATCGTAGTATCTTTTACAGAAATTACTTTCCAGGTAACTCTTGGAATATTTTTCGGCAATCGTCCGTACACTTCACTATCAAAGTCTTCAACAATTTCAGGTCTGCGTTTTTCCCACCAGTCTTTTTCTGTCTTTACTGGCTTGCCATTTTTTAAAACCAAAGGATCAGGTAATGTATATTGATTCACCTTTGATTCAGTTCGGTTGGCAGCATTGGGTGCATCGGGATTTCCAGAGGGCCCTGGCCGATTCGGAATGGCGATATTCAATTGCTGCTTCATTTGTTGGTGATCAAGGGCAGAAAGCCGCGCAATACTATCACGCGTTGCTTGTGAGAATTGAGCTCTGCAAACACCACTGGCCAGAAACAAAATGAAGAGAGGAAATATCTTTTTCATTTACTTATTTTTTTAATTGCTCAATGCTATGCTTAGAAGCTTCCAGCATGGTAGTTACCCAGTAATCACTTTCATGGGCTTTTAAATACTTTAAAAAACCATTGTGTATTTTCAGATCGACATTGATAGCGTGACCACCACCTACACCATGAAAAAGAATTACCAATAGGGCATTTTCTTTTTTTGCTTTTTCTGCCCAAAGCATTAATTGATCGGCATTGCTATCGTCTACCACATAACAATCTATATTTTTTAAATCCATGGTCTCCAATTTATTTAACTCACCACGAACACCACGCATGGATATAAACTGACTTTTTATTGCTTCGATAAAGGATCCTTCTCCGGTTTCTGTATCGCCACACGTGTAAGCAAATGTTCTTTCCTTTTTTCCGTCCAATGATTCAAGAAAGGTATTTGTCATTTCAACTTCTTTTACAATTTCAGCAGTAGTGTACTTACTTAAATCGTTTTGGGGCGACACCCACGATCTTCCGGATTTTGATCCATCACAAGGATGATATAATGTGTGGTTTCCTAATTCATGACCGTTTCGACCTGCTTTTCTCCAATCCTGAATTCTTTCTTTACTCCCGGGAAAAGCCGCTGACAAATAAAAACTTGCTTTCAATCCTAATGAATCCAATATGGGTATTACATTATCGAGTTGTACATCTAAGGCATCATCATAGGTTAACACCACCGCAGCTTTCTTACCATGCCAAAGCTTATTAGTGTCCACAACTTGCACTTCAAAAGGTGAGGCAGGTAAACCTTCTTTGTTATAAAAGTTTATACCATCAGGATTGTCTGCCCAGGCATAGCGAACATAAACAGGATTTGAAATGGCATCACTCCAAACAACAACCTGATTATCTTTTATCAGAGCATTCGCCCAGACAAACTTCTTATCCTCTCCAGCTACTGAAAACCATTTTAGTTCTTCACCATCTTTGGAGATTAAACCACTTCCTACATGATTGAAATTCAGTACAACCTTATTGCCATCAACATTGGAAGAACTGTAAACAGGCCCCGAGTAAACAACATTCTTTTCATTGTAAGAAACATATTGTGCTGCCAGGGCTAACCGATCACCAATAGGTTTTTTAATATCGGGATGAATATCATTCCATTCTCCGAGGTCAATCGTAACCGCCATAGCAGTTTTGTTTACGCTCAATCCTTTTAATTGTGATTGTCGTAATCGTGCCCACTGACTTTCAGAAGGTGAATAGTCCACATCCATAAAATTGGGAAGCTGTGCATATAAAAATGGCAGCTCACCTTGCGCCCATTTAGTTCTCCAGTCTTTAATGATAGCAGGTAATAATGCATCATACTCTTCTGCTCTTCCCGTATTGCTTTCGCCCTGATACCATAATACACCTCGCATTTGATAATTGATGAACGGTGCAATCATTCCGTTGTACAATGCTGTAGGTTGGTTTTGAATTGATATTCCACCGGGATTTCCTAATTCATTCGTGTAGACCTCACCAACTTTATATTGCCAATATCCTTTCAGATCGATGGTATCTTTTTCAGTGGATAGGTAATAGGGTTTGTCAGTAACAAATCCACCTTTTCCCGAATAGTTTATGACGCGAATAACAAAAGTGTTTTTTCCGGGCTTCAGTAGATTAGCTGGAATATCATATTTCCGTTGTGGATATTGATACGTCTTGTTGCCAACGACTACTCCGTTTATGTATAGGTAATCAGCATCAATAATTCTGCCCAGGGCTACCTTAGCTTGAACGC
>DAIQPD010000155.1:0-9492 GCA_036787535.1 Chryseolinea sp. | reverse complement strand
GTCACCCGCTAGGGTATATAGCTTCTGATATTGTTTCGCGCTACAAGCGCCTGAAAGGATTTCATGTTTTGCATCCCATGGGCTTTGATGCCTTTGGTTTGCCGGCCGAACAATATGCCATTCAAACCGGTCAGCATCCTGCACTTACCACCGAAAAAAATATAGCTACCTACATTGAGCAGCTTAACAAAATCGGATTTTCTTTTGATTGGGACCGCAAGGTAGAGACGAGTGATCCTTCGTATTACAAATGGACGCAGTGGATTTTCATGCAGCTGTTTGATGCTTGGTATAATAAAAAATCAGTCAACGAAGGAAAGACTGAATCCATAACAACATTGATTGCTGAACTCGAAAAGAGCGGCAACAAAAATATTGATGCAGTTTGTGATGATGATACTCCAACGATTACGGCTGCAGAATGGAAAAACTTTGACGAAAAAGCGAAAGAAGAATTTTTACAAAAATATCGCATTGCATATCGTTCGGATACAATGGTGAACTGGTGTCCGGCTTTGGGCACTGTGCTTTCGAATGATGAGGTGAAAGATGGTGTAAGCGAGCGTGGTGGATATCCTGTAGAACGAAAAAAAATGTGGCAGTGGAGCATGCGCATCACGGCTTATGCTGAACGGTTATTGAAAGGACTTGATACCATCGACTGGCCAGAGCCTGTAAAAGAAATGCAGCGCAACTGGATTGGTAAGAGTGTTGGTTGTGAGTTGGATTTCAAAGTTGATGAGCAGGATGGAACCATTCGCGTCTTCACGACAAGGATTGATACCATCTATGGCGTTACCTTCATGGTACTTGCCCCTGAGCACGAACTTGTTTCAAAAATCACAACGGCCCAACAAAAAGCAGAAGTTGAAAACTATGTAACGATCGCGAAGAACAGAAGTGAGCGCGAACGCATGACGGAAGTAAAAAGAATTTCTGGCGCGTTTACAGGAGCATACGTAACCAATTCATTCAACGGTGCAAAGATTCCCGTATGGATCGCTGATTATGTATTGGCAGGTTACGGAACAGGTGCAGTAATGGCGGTGCCTTCAAGCGATACCCGTGATTATGCTTTCGCGAAGCATTTCAATTTGCCGATCATCGATGTACTTGAAGGATCAAACAGTGACATCACAAAAGATAACTTCGATCCGAAATCAGGAAAGATGATCAACTCCGATTCTTTAAATGGATTGGATTGGAAAGAAGCGATTGAAGTAGCATTACAAAAAGTAGAAGAACTTGGTATCGGAATACGCAAAGTAAATTTCCGCATGCGCGATGCCATCTTCGGCAGACAACGGTATTGGGGCGAACCATTTCCTGTGTATTATGAAAATGGAATTCCGAAGTTGGTTGACATAAAAGATTTACCCGTTACGCTTCCTGAAGTGGATGCATACAAACCAACGGAAACAGGTGAACCACCATTAGCAAGGGCAAAGAATTGGAGTTACCAGTTACCAGTTACCGGTGACCGGAAACCGGAAACTGTTTTTCCTTTTGAGCACACCACCATGCCCGGTTGGGCAGGTTCAAGTTGGTATTGGTTCCGCTACATGGATTCAAAAAACGAAAAGGAGTTTGCGAGCAAAGAAGCAATTAGCTATTGGAAAGATGTTGACTTGTACATTGGTGGATCAGAACATGCAACAGGTCATTTGTTGTATTCTCGTTTCTGGTGCAAGGCGTTGAAAGATCTTGGTTATGTAGATTCTGAAGAGCCGTTTAAGAAGTTGATTAATCAGGGGCATATCCAAGGAGTGTCGAAGCTTGCCTATCGGATAAATGGAACAAATAAATTTGTATCGCATAATCTTCGTAAACTGTATGAGACTACTCCCTTGCATGTTGACATCACTTTTGTTGATGGCGATGTCTTAGATATCGAGAAATTTAAGAATTGGAGAGACGATTTAAGGAACATAGAATTGATTCTGGAGGATGGAAAATACATCTGCGGATCGGAGGTAGATAAGATGTCGAAGAGATACTACAATGTTGTCAATCCTGATGAGATTGTAGATAACTATGGCGCGGATACTTTGCGGGTTTATGAAATGTTCCTTGGCCCGTTGGAAATGTCGAAGCCTTGGAATACCAGTGGCATTGATGGTGTGTTTAAATTCTTAAGAAGATTCTGGAATCTCTTCCATGACCAGCAAGGTAATATTGCAGTGACCGATGCTGAACCTTCGCGCGAAGAGCTAAAGGTATTGCACAAGACATTGAAAAAGATTGAATACGATATTGAACATTTCTCTTTCAACACTTCTGTCAGTGAATTTATGATTTGCTGCAACGAGTTGAGTTCAATGAAAAGTAACCTGCCTGCCGGACAGGCAGGCAAGCGTGCTATTCTTGAACCGTTAGCTATTGCTCTTTCATCTTTTGCTCCGCACATCACCGAAGAGCTTTGGCAGTTGTTGGGGCATAAAGACACTATTTTGAATTCTACCTATCCAAAATGGAGCGAAGAATATTTGACTGAAAGTTCATTTGAATATCCAATCTCCATCAACGGAAAGGTAAGAGCGAAAATGAATTTCGCTTTAGATATGCCGAAGGAGGATGTTGAAAAATTAGTACTTGCTTCTGAAGTAGTTCAAAAATGGAGTGAAGGGAAACCTCCGAAGAAGGTAATTGTTGTACAAGGTAGAATTGTGAATGTCGTGCTTTGATTTTTAGAGCCATTCAATAAAAAAAGAAATCCCTCGTGCTACACTTGCAGCCGGGGGATTTTTCTTTGGGTTAATACTAAATCTTTCTTACAGAATTATTCCGAAACTAAAGGCATTAATATTTGGACCTTTGCCTGAGGTAAACATTTCATTCAGATCGTAATTAAGAAACAAATCCGTTCCGCGATATCCTAATTGCAGACGTGCTCCATACCGCATGTTCTGAATGTAGAAACTGTTGTGGTTATGATCTTTCTTTTTGTCGCCATCGGCATCTTCAAAAACCTGTTTCGAATAGCTCCCGATCTTGTAACCAATGTATGGACCGATCCCCACGCGGAATCCATTGCTATGACTGTCCCACATCCTTGATTTATGATTACGTCCACCAAAATCGAGGACAGGAATTAAGGATGCGTTGAGATAACAAACGGTAAGTTTACTTTTTATAAAATCAATACCAAGTGCTGGGTCAGTAGCCCGTGGATCTACTATAAAATCAGTTTTGATATCATCTTTTGTAATGAGTGTGTTTTCATCCTGAAACTTAAAGTTATACCAGCTCACACCACCACCCCATTCCAAAAAGAATTTCTTGGCAAGGCGAGTTCGTTGAATCGAGTTTAAGCCTACATACCAGGAACCCCATGGACGCACTGCATACTGCTCATTGTTGCTGTCCGGAAATTTTCCTTTCGATAAGAAATTGTTTGTGCCTAAATCCATGTTGAACGATTGGCGTGTTTTGCGATTGCTTCTTTTATGGTGATCTCCATCGCTGTTCCATTCTTCATCGTCATCATCCTCATCATTACTATCGTGATTATTATCCCAATTTTCATTAGACGCAACCACATGTATAGTAGTGTCTATGCCGGGTAGTTTACTGGTATCCGATTTTTCGAGCTTGGCAAGAATATCTTCAAAGAGTGCCTGAAAATTATAATTCTTCAGCGTAGCAAGATCGCTGCGGTCTTTGATAGTAAAAATTACCTTACTCGAACTTGCCAGCGGTACAATTACGGTGTCTTGTTTTTGGGCGAATGTGAATGTTATACTGCAAACCAACAGGGCTGCCAGGATTGTCTTTTTCATGTTATTGTTTGTTTTGTCCACGTTGTTTTTTAGAATCGAAATTCAAAGCGAGAATTTCATCTTTCATCTGTCTCAGGTCTGCTAGTGGACGTTGATCATTCGTCAGATCACTTGCTTTATTCAACAGCTTTCTCAACGAAGATGTTTTTGTATCATCAGAGGTTGCTTCTGAGTTTGTATTTTTTATTAAATATTTATTAGCCTCCTCTGCTGTAACAACAAGTGTTATATAGTTGCCTGATTTCTCCGTTGTGATTTCTGTGGTTGCAACAACTTCCGGTGTAATTACATTTTCAGTTAGCGTTGCGACTTCATTTGATTTGTCTTTAGTAGGTGTAACAGTTTCCGTCATCGCCAGAATTGGTTCCTGAATTTTTTCTTTAGGCTGATCTTTCTGTTTATCAATCCTGGCTACATTATTTTTTGGAGTTGCCTCAGTAGGTACAACAGAATTTTGTATAGGAGATGGTAACGCTTCATTTACCTTCTTTTCTTTTGAAGCAGGTATTGATTTTGTTTCCTCTATGTTCTTGTTTGCAATCGGAGCCTCGGTTTGTTCGACATTCTTTGGCCAGAGCAAATAAGCTGACACAGCAATCAGCAGGAGTGAAGCCGCTACCTTCCACCATAATCCTTTTGAATTCTGTTTATCAAGATTCGTTTCTATTTTATCCCAGGCACTTGCGGGAGCCGGCTTTTGAAAACCTTCCAGCTTTTCGCGAAAGAGTTTATCAGGTTGTTGTTTCATCGTTGCTGATTTTTTGATCTGTAATCCAATCATTTTCTACGAGCAGTTTTTGTAAATACGTTCGCGCACGGCTTAACTGTGACTTCGAAGTATTTTCGCTGATGCCCAATTGATTTGCTATTTCTTTATGTGAATAGCCTTCGATGGCATAGAGGTTAAAAACAATCCGATACCCGGTTGGTAGTTCCTGAATCATTTTTAATAAATCATCTTCTTCAAGACGATCCTGAAGTTTATTGTAATCTGGTTCGCGGTCAACCTGATCAAGATCGGTTTCGAGGTACATCGATCTGTTTCTGCGCAGGTGGGTGAGGGCTTCGTTTACCATAATCCGTTTAATCCATCCCTCAAAACTCCCTTCACTTTTAAACTGATTTATTTTTTCGAAAATCCGTGTAAAAGCGACAATCAGAATATCTTCCGCTTCTGCGGCATCGCGAACATACCGGTAGCAGATTGCATACATTTTTGACGAATAGGTATCATAAAGACGTTTTTGCGCACTTCTGTCGCGCGACAAACATCCTTTAATCAACTCGTCTTCTGTTGCCCGGTAAATTTGGAATCCCATTTAATTGATTTCAAAGGTAAGATGCAAAGAGTTGGGAAGGGGTTGCTTGGGCTAAAGAAAATAATTAAATGACGCTAAACGGGTTAAAAAAAGCGATTTAGGTCGCTTGGAGAAAAAACATCGAAGGTATTAAAGTGAAATAGTGTTCTTCAATTCGGAGAAAGAAGTCCATTCGTTTTTGTACCCATTCAGGATAACCATTAGTATCCTAGCAATTCAATCTACTGTTGCATCTGCATCTCCTGATGTCTGCGGAATGAATTTTTAGTTAATGAACTAACTTCAATCGGTTCTACTACTTCATTTTTATCATCCGTATGAAACCCGTCTTCATACGATACAGCAACCGCTACTTCTAAGGTATGATTGGATGTACCCCTATAAGTACCTTTCACCGGAGAGCAATCTGAAAAGTTTTTACCTACGGCAAGACGAACGTGCGCATCGTTCACTAAAATGTTATTGGTTGGATCTAAACCAACCCAGCCATAAAAAGGAATGTAAGCTTCGACCCATGCATGTGTTGCCCCTGCTCCACGAAACCCATCTTTGTTCGGACAGATATAACCGCTAACATATCGGGCAGGTATTTTTAGCATGCGCAGCATCACTAACAAAACATGTGCAAAATCCTGACACACTCCGGATTTTAATTTCCATACCTCATCTAGTGTAGATTCAACTGTCGTGATTCCTTTTTTGTATTTGAAATGTTGGTAGATGTAATTACAAAATTCGCGTGCTGATTGAAGTGGTGTGCTGTCTTTGCTACGCTCAGCTTCTACAAGTTGTTGTATTTCTGTCTGCGCATCAAATCGTTCAGCCTTTATAAAATCAATGACATGGAGTTGATACTTTATTTTTTCAAGCTCTGCCCATTGCTCCTTATGAGAGTGATCGTCTTTTGGCATTTCTCTAGCAGTAGTATTTACCAGCAATTGTGAATCAATAATCAGCTCACGATGCGGTTGTGATTGAGTAAAGGTACCAACCTCGTTTCCGAAATAATCCTGATGCGTATGTATAACAGAATTACCTGAAAGGGTAATGCTATGTTTTAATACCTCTTGAAAATTATCGCGAAGGGGATACAGCATAATTTGGTTAGCACTGTCCCGAACGGTGTCTTCGTATGTGTATTTTGTGATGTGCCTGATCTTAAACTTCGACATGGAGATACATTAAGAGGATTAACTATATGCAAAATAATATTGGTTGAGTGTTACACCAATTTGCGCAAAATCAGCGCTGATTTCGGTAAGGAAATGATGCAAGCCAACACGCGAAACACTTTGAACATCAGAATACAAAACTTTGCTTCGTAATTTTCCAATTTGAAAGTCAAGTTGTGAAAAACCTTCTGTATTCTTATCGTCACGTAAACGTTCAGTATACTTTTGAAGTTGATTGAGTGAGTATAATACAGACCTTGGAAAATCGACATTAAATAAAATCTGATCGATGATGTTGCGCACTTCAAAACCAGAGCGGTAGCGTTTTAAATACAATGCATATCCGGAAACTGAGAGCAAAAGATTTTTCCAATAGGTAGTGTCACTCTCTTTATCGAGGTCATATGAATTATCACTGAATTTAATATCCAGAACTCCTGCTGATTGTGTTGCTCGCTCCAGGTATTTGCCGATGTTCATAAAAGATAAACCTTCGCCTCTGAACATGGTAATATCGGCAACACCATAATACAACATGCATTGTTTAATCAGCCCATCCAGCACGGTTATCGGATCTTCAAATTGGAGGGAATACTCCAGTCGCTCTTCTCGAACAACATGATAAAATTCATTCAGACTTTGCCATAATTCTTTGGTGATGTTGTCCTGAACACCCCTCGCATTTTCACGCGATTCCGTTACCATATTGAAGACTGAATTGGGATTTGTCCGATCCAGTACGATGTAATGCAAAACCTTGCGACTGCTTTTTTCAATCTTGGTAATGCTTTCGTCATCTTCGAAACTACCAAAGATTTTCAGTACAGGTCTCCAGGTAAATTCATCACGATTATCTTGTGAGGATGCATAGTTAGTTTTGAGCATTCTTAAAATGCTATCCGTTCGCTCCATATAGCGCGACATCCAATAAAGCGAATCAGCAACGCGGCTCAGCATATCTTTCTATTTGAGTTGATGATTAAACTGATAGTACCCATGTGTCTTTACTTCCACCACCTTGTGATGAGTTTACAACAAGTGATCCTTCTTTCAACGCAACGCGAGTTAAACCACCCGGCACAATTTCAATTCCGGAAGGTCCACACAATGCAAAGGGCCTTAAGTCGATGCGTCTGGGTTGAACTTTCCCATTGATGTAACAAGGTGTTGTTGATAAGCTGATGGTAGGTTGCGCAATGAAATTGCGTGGGTCTTTTAAGATTTCCTTTTTATAATCTTCAATTTCTTTTTCAGAGGAAGCGTGTCCCATCAGCATTCCGTATCCGCCCGATTCGTTTGTCTTCTTCACCACCATTTTGTTGATGTTCTTCAATACATGTTCTTGTTCATCGGGTTTTCCCAATTGATAGGTAGGTACATTTTTTAAGATGGGTTCTTCATTCAAATAATACCGAATCATTTCGGGTACATACACATATACCGCCTTGTCATCCGCCACCCCATTTCCGATTGCATTTACGATGGCTACGTTTCCTTTTCTGTAAGCAGATAAGATTCCTGAAACTCCCAACACACTTTCAGGATTGAAAACCAATGGATCAAGGTATTCATCATCGACTCTTCTATAGATTACATCAATTTGTTCCAAACCTCCCGTTGTCTTCATATAGACTTTATGGTTTTCAACAACTAAGTCTCGACTCTCCACTAATTCAATACCCATCAATCTCGCAAGTGTAGTGTGTTCAAAGTATGCTGAATTGAAAATGCCGGGTGTTAGAAGAACAATATTTGGTGAATTGATTTGTCGTGGTGACAACTCCATCAAATTTTTATAGAGTATGCTTGGGTATTGCGTAACTGGTCGTACCTGATTTTGTGGAATGAGGTCAGGGAAAATTCGTTTAGTAATTTCCCGATTCTCAATCATGTAGGATACCCCCGATGGCGTTCTTAAATTATCTTCCAACACATAGAACGTTCCATCAGAATCACGGATCAGATCAATGCCGGCAATATGAACATAAATATCATAGGGAACTTGTACGCCCTGCATTTCGCGCAGGTAATGTGGACAAGAATAAATTAAATCGCTTGGAACGATACCATCCTTTAAAATGAACTGTTGATTGTAAACATCCTTTAGAAAAAGATTCAATGCTTTAAGCCGCTGTGTAATTCCGCGTTCGATAAAACTCCATTCTGAAGCGGTAATGATGCGTGGAATAATATCGAATGGGAAAATCTTCTCTACACCTTCGCCACTAGAATAAACAGTGAAGGTAATTCCCTGACTCATGAAAAGCCGTTTCGCTAATTCCTCTTTCTTACTAAGATCATCACCAGGGATGTTGAGAAGGAAATTATAGACGTCCTGATACTGGGGCCGGATACGCTCTTCATCATACATTTCGTCCCAGATGGATGGACTTATCGGATAATTGCCAAAGAGGTCTGACGTCATAATTTTATTTGGAGAAAATCCAAAATACTATGCTTAAAAGTGATAATGAACGAAGTTGACAATATTTATTTACGCAAACGAATGATGGAGTGAATGTTTGAAATAAAAAAAGCCACCTGAAATGAATCAGGTGGCTTTTCGTCTGGAATGGAGAATGTTATTCAGCCACTACCGATACTTTAATCTCGTGCTTGATTTCTTTGTGAAGATCAAGAGTAGCAGAGTATGTACCTACTTGCTTCGGGATTTCTTTCAAGTGAACTTTCTTACGATCGATATCAAAGCCTTTCGCCTTTAATACATCTGCAATCTGAAGCGCTGTAACGGCACCAAAGATTTTTCCGCTTTCACCAGCTTTTGTTCCGATTTCAATAGTAAGCTCGCCAATTTTTGCTGCGAGAGCTTCTGCATCCTGCTTTAATTTAGCAGCCTTGTGAGCCGCCTGGCGGATGTTTTCTGCAATCAATCTTTTGTTAGAATCATTAGCAATAAGAGCAAAGCCTTGTGGAATCAGGTAGTTGTTACCATATCCTGCTTTTACCTTAACGGTGTCGTTCTTATAGCCAAGACCATCAACGTCTTGTTTTAATATTACTTCCATGTTCGTAGTTCTTTAAAAGGTTAACGATTACTTTAATCCATCACCAACATACGGAAGCAGAGCAATGTGACGGGCACGCTTTACAGCTTGCGCCACTTTCTTCTGGAACTTCAGGCTGTTGCCGGTAAGTCTGCGAGGTAAAATTTTACCTTGCTCGTTGATAAACTTCAAAAGGAAGTCAGGATCCTTATAATCG
>DAIQPD010000154.1:0-9555 GCA_036787535.1 Chryseolinea sp. | reverse complement strand
GTCGAAGGATGTTCGTTTTGAAGGCGATGGTTACTCAGAAGCATGGGTAAAGGAAGCAGCAAAACGCAAACTTGGCAATGTTAAAAATACGCCACGTGCGTTAGATGCATACCTTACTAAAAAGTCTGCTGAGTTATTCGAGAAGCATGGAGTAATGACTCATAAAGAGAACGAGGCTCGTGTTGAAATCAGATTGGAGTCATACATTAAACACGTACAGATTGAGGCGCGTGTGATGGGCGACTTAGCAATGAATCACATTGTACCAACAGCGATTGCTTATCAGACCAAACTTATTGCAAACGCAAATGGTTTGAAAGGTCTTGGTGTAGATAACAAAGCAGTTGTACAAACTATCAAGGAAATCTCAGGGCATATTGATACGATTAAGACAAGTGCCCGTGCCATGGTGGAGGAGCGGAAGCGAATCAACAAGATTCCAGACACTCATAAACGTGCTATTGAGTATTGCGATAACATCAAAGAAAAATACTTTGACGTTCTGCGCGATGCAGTTGATAAACTGGAATTGCTTGTGGACAATGAAGATTGGCCATTGGTAAAATACAGAGAAATGCTTTTCTTACGCTAGAGTAAACCTACCTAAACCTAACCTAGTGTATAAACCCCGGCTTGTCCGGGGTTTTATTTTTTTAAGGTAGGCGGTAGTTCTTGTTCAGATACCTTAACGGCTAGCATTTTAAGAATGGCATCACGAATCAATTCAGGATTTGACCAGGGTACGAAGTGATCCATATTTTCTTTTAAAACGAATTCAACCGGAGCGTTCACTAACATCTTTTTTGCAAAGTCTGCGTTCGCTGCCGGAACGAGAGAATCTTTTTTTCCTTGAATGAGAATCACAGGGCATTTAATGGTGGACCACAGGGGAATCATTTCTTCCAGCTCTGGTTTTAGCTGATAAATCTCTTCATTGGAGGAACGAAAGGATCGCGGAAGAATCCAACTTAGGAATGGAGTAGCCAGTGGTGCACGGAACCAAGTTTCATTTGGTTCCAATTCAGGATCAATCGAGCCAGCAACGATAATCAATCCATCTACAAGTTCAGGATAATCCATTGCCATTCGTGCAATGAGAGGACCCCCAAGAGAATGGCCAATCAATATGACAGGCTTGTTTTTTTTATACTCTTCTAAGATTGGTTTTAATGCTTCTGCCTGTTTTTGTAATGAGGGTTCTGCATTTCCAAAATTAGAATAGCCAAATCCCGGTCGGTCAGTTGAAATAAGTAATGCGTGCGAAAGGAGCGAGGTGTCAGCTAAAAAACCAATGAACGCACTTAGTGAACCAGGCGATCCGTGTAAAAAAAGTACAAGTGGCTTGGAATCACTTCCTGACTTGATGTAATGTATGGTTCGAAATCCTGTTTTGTATTGATGTTGAGTTGCTGTTACCTTCTTAGATGCAAAATAGGAATCAACTTCTTTTGAATTCATACGAAAGGACATACAAGAATTAAGGACAATCATGATGCTTAGAAAGAATAAAGCAATTATCCATTGTATTCTTTTTCTTAGTACACCCTTCATACTATTGAATACCGAGAAGCTTTTTGTATTGATCGTTGCTATGAAGTAATTCGACTGCTTTCTTCACATCGTTGTCGTACTTAAATCCGGATTCAATAGCTCCACGCTCTAAATAGTACCGCGATACAATTTCTTCTTCCAATACTATTTTAATTTCGTCTTTATACAACATCAATTCATTCTTCTTACTTTCAGCAATCCGCGAGTTGATTTGATCAAGCTGTGTTTTTAATTCCATAAAATATTTCTCTTTCTTCACTTCTTCTGTAAACTGCTGCAGTTCGTATTCCATATACGATTTATAGTTATAATTTTTATCCTTCATCCAAATTACAAACTGCTGATAGTCTTCATCAGTGATTTGAAAGGATTTAATATCAACAGGAGTATTTCTCTTTAGCGTGTATTGTGTGGCGTAATCAAAAAGATAACCTTTTTCGAATAGTACTTGTGTTAAAGCATGCGCTTCCAACGCTTCTGTTTTTATGTCTGGATCAATTCCACCACCATCAAATACCTTACGACCG
The DNA here is from genome assembly GCA_036787535.1 of Chryseolinea sp. Taxonomy (GTDB): domain Bacteria; phylum Bacteroidota; class Bacteroidia; order Cytophagales; family Cyclobacteriaceae; genus Chryseolinea. The sequence continues at coordinate 7,477 of DAIQPD010000154.1, read as the reverse complement.
TTGGTGGTTTTAAATGCCTTTTTTAAAGAATCAGGAATAGATCCTACGCTTCCATCTTCTCTACGATGGCCATAATCCAAAACCTGAATACACCTTCCTGTTGGGGTATAATATTTAGCCGTTGTTATTTTTAGCTGAGAGTTATAGGACAGTTGTCGGCTTACCTGAACCAAACCTTTACCATACGATTTCTCACCAATGATTAAGCCACGATCATAATCTTGTAATGTTCCTGCTACAATTTCAGAAGCAGATGCACTGTTTCTGTTAATTAATACAGCAACAGGTATTTCAGTATCAATGGGATTGTTTAGCGTTTCGTAGTTTAAATTGTTCTCTGGGATTTTACCTTTTGTGCTCACTACCATTTTACCTTTCGGTAAAAAGATGTTGGTAATGTTAACCGCTTCAATCAGCAACCCTCCGGGGTTTCCTCTCAAGTCAAGTATTACTGATTTGGCTCCTTGATCTTTTAAAATGATCAATGCACTTTTAACTTCTTTTGCCGCATCAGGTGTAAAATCAGAGAGTTGAATAAGCGCTACATCTTTCCCCACCATTCCAAAGTATGGAACATTGCTTAGTTTTATTTTTTCTCTTTTAAAATCCAGCTTTATGGGTTGAGATTCTCCAACGCGTTTAATAGTCAGGCTAACAGGAGTACCAACTTGTCCTTTCATTAATTGACTTGATTCCTCCCTCGATAATTTGCTTAGTTCGATGTTATCGATTTTTAAAACTTCGTCACCGATTTTTAATCCTCCTTTTTGTGCGCCATAACCTTCCATGAGCATGGTTATGATCGTGCGGTTTCCAATTTCTCTTGTTACCGCACCAATGCCACCATATTGGCCAGTGTTCATAGTTCGAAAATCTTCTACCTCATCTTCAGGTATATAATTGGTGTATGGGTCAAGCGATCCGAGCATAGCATCAATACCAGTTCGCACCAGTTTATTGGGATTGACTTCATCAACATAAAGCGCGTTTACTTCTTTAAACAGAGTAGCAAAAATGTCGAGGTTCTTTGCAATTTCGAAGTAACGTTCAGTTGGATTAGAGAACGAAAATGCAAGAATAATTGCGGTAATGGCGATAAGACCAAATAGTTTCTTCTTCATAATTATTGATCAGTCTTTTTCAAAACGAAAACAAAAGGATGATGTTATAACGACTGCAATGTATCCTTTAAAATAGTATTCAGACGGTCAATTTTCGGTGTGAGTACTACATGCCTATTGCCGTTCAATAATTCCTTACTTTTTCCATGAATTTACTTCCATGCATTTCGAAGAAAGCGCAACCAGTTTCCATGCATCACGTTTTCAATGTCTTCTTTTTTATATCCACGCTTCGATAAAAGGTGCATCAGGTTCTGAAGATCGGCAATTGTTTCAATATCTGCAGGAGATTGCTCTTTACCAAAAGCGCCATCTAAATCAGATCCTATACCAATGTGATTTGAATTACCAGCAAGCTGACAGATATGATCCATGTGATCAATCAGTTTATCTAATGTGCAGTTCATGGAGGTTGGAGTTGATTCATTTTTAATCCAGTCAGGAACCATCATCCACGCATCCATCACTCCACCAATAACAGCACCCCGATTGATAAGCTCTTTTAATTGATCATCACTGAATTGCCTGTTGTGATTAACTAACGCGCGAACATTATTGTGACTGGCCCACACATGACCTTGAAACGAGTCTAGTGCTTCCCAAAAACTGTCATCACACAAATGGGTAGCATCTAAGATTATGTTCAATCGTTCCATTTCTTTCAGCAAAGCTTTTCCTTCTTTGCCGATGCCACCTGTGGCGTTTGTACCTTGGGCATACCGACCTGGACCATAATGTCCAGGACCAACAGCACGAAGACCATTTTGATATGCTTTTTCCAAATACTTTATAGAGACAATGGAGTCAGCTCCTTCGAGACTTAAAATATATCCAATGGGTTTTGTTTCAACTGCTGTTGAGGAATTCCAAAGAGCAAGATGATCTTCAAGGGTTTTTAGATTATTTACCTGAACCATTTCACCTTCTTCTTCCATGGTGCGATACCATGCTAACTGTCCTTGGGTTTGCGACCATGCCTGTTGAGGTGAATGCCATCCAGGTAATGAGTTTTCAATGGAGACGTAACGTGCAATTTGTGTTGCTACAACAAGGCCTACATTTCCTTTTCTTAATTCAGGTAAGTTGACCACGCCATTTCCGCGATCGGGTTTGTCAGTCATTCCCTTTTCGCGCGTGCGAATTTCATGAATAGGTCTTCGGATATCGCGATTCCATTCAAGAGCATTCATACTTAAGTCTAAGTGTGCATCAACAATGAACATGGTAAGGGTTTAAGTAAAAATGAATTGATTACAGTTTATAGGGAAGAAATTGTGACACTTCTCCACCATATTTGTGTACTTCTCTGATAATGGAAGAACTGATCCAAGCCAACTGCGGTGTGGTAATGAGGAATACAGATTCCATCTCATCATACAATTGTCGGTTTACCTGCGAGATGCTGTTTTCATATTCAAAGTCGGTGGTGTTTCTCAAGCCTCTCAGCAAAAATTTCGCTCCATTCTTTCGGGCAAATTCGGCAGTAAGTTCAGAGAAGGTAACGACTTTAATATTTGGATATTTTTCGAATGTTTTATTGATGAGGCGCACCATAAGGTCAATCTCAAAATAGCGCTTGCTCTTGGTGCTGTTATAGCCAATGCCGATGATTATCTCGTCAAATAGCTGAAGTCCCCGGAGAACAATGTCTTCGTGTCCTTTCGTGAAAGGATCAAATGAACCCGGAAAAAGTGCAATACGTTTTACCATGATGTTTTAAATGTCGGTAAATCATTAAGAATTACCAATACCTATTCTGAGCTAAAGATTTGAATCAAAAGATCTAAAAGGGCTTAGTCAACAAGGCTAACACTAAAGAGATCGAAGAAGTGATGGTCCTGAACTTCGTCAAACATGTAGCTAAAACTCAGGTTCTCCGGCCGGCTTCCGAAAGTCACATTGCTGATGTATTTATAAAACTCAACATAATGCGGAGAGTTTTTACCAATGTATCCCCACAATACAACCTGACTTGATTCCTGATTAAGGTTGAGAGTTTTCATAACCATCATGATGTACTTTACATAATCAGAAAATTGCTTGATGGCAAACTGATTGTAGTAAAGTAATTTCCCTTCATTGCATGATAAAATATGGAGTTTAAAGCGGTCTATGTAAACGTAAAGAGGGTTATCTGTTTTCCCTTTCGAGAATTTCATGGTACCCTCAATGAGAGCCGCAGATTGATGTGTAAAGGTTGGGGGTGAGTTAGGATATATGGCTGTTAGCCACTCACTCAATTCCTTATTTAAAGCAAAAACAGTTACAGCTTCACAACTAAGATTAGGAGAGGCAAGAAACGTTTCGTTTGCTGTATCTATCGGAGCATTAAATTTAAGATATTCTTCTAAAGAAGATTCCGAAAAAAGTGTTTGAGGAACCTGTACAAATTTCTGGTTTTTAACAGATACGATTACCTTTTTCCAAAATCCGGCTTTTAGTACTGCATGTGAATCAAAGAGTTGATCCAGCACTACCATGAGTTCAGCATGGGTGGATATGCCCGGTAAAACAAAGTCCTCCAGGAGGAGGACTCGGTTTTGATCAGGATCAAGAACGAGCAACTGAAAATCGCGAGTTCCGATATGTAATATTAAATGATATTGATTTATCAGCTCCTCATCAAAGCGATCGTCTTTGATTTTCTTTATTAGTTTAAACTGAAGTGCTGAAGTTTGCAAATTATTCCCAGTTACCGCTTGTACCTACATCGACCTTAGATCCAAATCCAAGTGGTTGGCGATTCTTTGCTTCGTTAGAAGCTTTCCTTTCAGGGTTAATAGGATTAAGATCAGTCACCTCAATAACACTAACCTTTACGCCACCACGTAAAATTTTACCTACGTAAATACCGAACGGCTTATCGGAACCTGGTACAGCACTTAAGGTCTTAATATCAACAGATGGATTTAACACATAATCCCAAAGGGTAATCATGCTTTGTCCCTTTACAACCGGATCTCCAACATTTATTTTGGCAACTGACGATACGGTACCCTGTTCATTAAATTGAAAGGTGGTTGCTTTCGGTTTTCCGCTTTCTTTGATTTTATAAGAATCAACACTCTTCACAACGAAGTCACCTTCTTTTACCAGAAAACCCCCAAATGTACCTTCGGCTGTTGCGTTGATCGCATACGTCTTTTTGAAGATTTTGTCTTTAGCCGATATGAAATCAATGGTATCAATAATCACTTCTACTTTCTCTTCACCATAACTTAATGGTGTTATTTTTTCAGTTCGGACAATTACTGGCACTTGGCCATGTTCAATGAATTGAATAAGCGAGTCCCAGTTAGCAGTGTAATGGCCATGTTGTTCAAGGTACACCTTTTCAGCTTCTCTAATTATAGCCAACTTATCAGTGATCTGTTTTTCTGTAGTCAGAATAGATTCTTTGAAGACAATAGTTTGATTAATGTTATTGTATAAGTAGTAGGCAAGTCCTAAGCTTACTACGAAGAGTACAATAGCTAAGATTTTAGTCAGGTTCATTGTTCCAGGTTTATATGTGCAATAATAAATATTTTAGTGGGTAAATCACAAGTCAGTTTTTATGGATTGCAATTTAAATGCGGTAAAAACCACTTAATTTTTCGATTTCTGTTTTGTTTTGGTATTGATGGAAAATTCCATGCAGATTATCTCTTGGTATAGCTTTCATTTCAGTTGTAGAAAGGTACTTCACGTCCTCTATCAATTGGATTTCAGGATCATAACCTGTATTCAATAGGCCTCCAGCATGATCAATTTGATAAAACAATTCGATAGCATGAAGTGGACTTTGAATAAATTCGCATCCGAACTTAAATTTACCAGGAGAGACCAAAAGACTGGTTTCTTCAAGAAATTCCCTTTTTAAAGTCTCATTGATACTTTCACTAAACTCAATTCCACCTCCAGGAGGACTCCAAAATCCATCCGGTTTTAGTGACCTGTGTTTCACCATCAGCAACGTATCATCCTTCCACCAAAGCCCACAGACCCTAACTCTTACTTGACCGCCATACAGATCTGTAATTTTTTTCTCCATTTTGTTTATGTAAATGATTAATTCAGTTTCAAGGCCTAAGTCACAGATGATATGTCAGAAATTTCGTTAATCTGGCAGAATTGTTGGCAGAAGGTTCTTAAATTTGTAAAAAAATTAAGTATGAGGAAATTTTTGGTATTGATTGCTGTGTTGGGCTTAATAGCACCAGCATTTGCGCAAGAGGCCAGTTCATTAAAAGCGAATGGTCCGGTTATATCTTTTGAGAAGAAGAACCATGATTTTGGAGATATTTTCCAAGGCGATAAGGTAGAGGAGACCTTTAAGTTTACGAATACGGGAAATGAACCTCTTATAATTGTGGATGTAAAAGTTACTTGCGGCTGCACTACGCCAAAAGGTTGGCCAAAGGATCCGATTCCACCGGGTGGTAAAGGAGAAGTTACAGTGGCCTTTAATAGTGCTGGAAAAATGGGACGTGTTGATAAAACCGTAACCGTTGTTTCAAATGCAGTTAATGCTGACGGGGCTCAAATTAAGTTTACAACAAACATCTTGGATAAGAAGCCGCAATAAAAAAGTGCTGCATTTGTTTGTCCAAAAAAAAGGCTGTCCTGAAGAAGGACAGCCTTTTTTGCTATAAACTATAGTACTAATCCCTATACATTACAGCCTTCACAGCCTTCACGGTCTTCTTTACATTAGGCAATATAACTTCAATCAATGAAGCGGCATAGGGAAGGGGTGCATCGAAATTGTTGATTCGGTATATCGGAGCATCTAAATAATCAAATGCATGTTTTTGAATATGGTATGTGATTTCTGATGCGATGGATGATAGTGGCCAAGCTTCTTCTACAATGACTAATCGATTTGTCTTCTTTACAGATTCGACAACAGTCGCATAATCAATTGGTCTCACTGTGCGAAGATCAATGACTTCAGCTGAGATACCTTCCTTTTCCAATTCGACAGCAGCAGCTAGAGCCACTTTCATGATTTTGCCAAAGGACACAATGGTTACATCTGTTCCGGCTCGCTTAATATCAGCTACTCCTATAGGAATAATATATTCTTCTAATGGAACCTCCATCTTATCACCATACATCACTTCTGATTCCATAAAAATGACAGGATCATTATCACGAATGCATGATTTCAAAAGCCCTTTGGCATCATATGGGTTAGAAGGAACTACCACCTTTAACCCTGGACAGTTTGCATACCAGTTTTCAAAGTTTTGAGAATGCTGAGCACCCAATTGTCCAGCATTTCCAGTCGGTCCACGAAATACCATTGGCGCGCTGTATTGTCCGCCAGACATTGAAAGAATTTTAGCAGCACCATTGATGATTTGATCGATCGCTACCAATGAAAAATTGAATGTCATAAACTCAACAATTGGTCGAAGTCCGTTCATTGCAGCTCCAACACCGATACCTGCGAAACCTAGTTCGGCAATCGGGGTATCCAGTACGCGTTCCGGACCAAACTCATCCAACATACCCTGGCTTACCTTATAGGCTCCATTGTACTCGGCAACTTCTTCACCTAACAATATGACGCTGGGATCCCTGCGCATTTCTTCGTTCATGGCTTCACGTAAAGCCTCTCTAAATTGAATTTCCCTCATAGTCTGTTTTCAGAAAGTGTGTAAAAATAGGGGCAGGATTAACAGAATAAAAATATTAGTCACAATTTTCCTGGCTTGATATAAACAAAAAAGCCCCCGATGGAAATCGGAGGCTTTTCAATTCCTTGAGAAAAATTATTTTAATGCGTTTCTGAAAGATTCAGTAGTAGCAAATTTTGCGAATTCAAGATCGCCCAACGCTGCTTCTTTTAATGATGGATCAATCTTTACAGCATCAGTAAGGTGACTTACAACACCATCAGCATTACCTAAACGTGCTGAAGCTACAGCGGCACCATAATGTGCGATTGCCAAGTTACTATCTTTGCTAGTTGCTTCACCGAATGAAGTAAGTGCATTTTGATAGTCCTTATTTAATACCTGCGCCAATCCCTTGTTAAATAGGTTATTAGCATTATCAGTAGCAGAAGATTCAGAGCTAACTGCTTCCGCATAAAGTGCTTTTGAAATTTCAGCAGAGCCTTTTACACCACTTACACCTGCTGCATTATCACCACGAAGGCCAGAGCTAAGAGCTTTGCTTGCATGATTGTATGATGCATATGCATTGCCTTTGAATGCTTCTACAGAAGCAAGATTGGCATGAACTTCAGGAGCTTCGTTGATTTTAGCGGCAATCTCAAGTTGTGCAGCTGCTTTTTCAGCCAAGCCAGCAGCATTAGCTGAGTTTTCAATTGCTTGAGCAATGTAGGTAGCACCTAAATTATTATG
>DAIQPD010000017.1:0-41811 GCA_036787535.1 Chryseolinea sp. | reverse complement strand
TGTTAGAAAACTTATCAGGAGCGAGATCACCTTTTATCAAACATCGATAATCACCCGCACCAAAATTTCCGGTGGTGTTGATTCCTAATGCTGCTGTTGTTGCACCTGAATATCCACCACCATCAGCTACATTATTAAAAACAGAGCCATCAAACATTTGCCATTGATAGGTAAGGTTAGTTGTTCCGGATGCTGTTAAGGAAAGAGAAGCATTGGATCCATTACATACTGCAGTGGAGGTCGGTTGTGACGTAATAGAAATAGTAGGACCGGATGAAATTAGATTTTCGTAGACCAGGAGAAATCCTGCAGCGCGTGTCAATATAATTTCAGGCTTACCATCTAAGTTAATATCAGCGGTAGCAATTGCGCGCGGTGCAGTAACAGCAGTACTAAAAGGAACACCGAAGGATGCTGTCGTCAATGCACCACTGGTGTGCAGATTTTTGAAAATGAAGAATTGGTTATTCGCTTCTGCCGTGGTGAGAATCTCGGGCTTGCCATCACCATCCAAATCAGCTACGTGGGCCATCGTTGCAGTAGTAGGATTTGTCAAGTCAATTCTTGAAAAACTGATATTGCCTGGCGTACTTGTATTATGTAATACGATAATCAATGTTGATGACGTACCAGTCCAGTGAGTAAGCATTAGGTCTAACTTTCCATCGCTATCAAAATCACCTTTGTAAATATAGGCGGGGTAATCGCCCACGGCTACATCAATACGGGTAGCAAATTGTGCTGTGGATATTTTTAGTACACCGAGGTTTTTGTAAATGCTAATGTTGTCTGTACCTGGGTTTAAAGCGACAATATCCGCAAAACCATCACCATCAAAGTCACCGGTAATGACCGCGCCACCGGCAAACGGCTTGTTATAGATAATGTTTGAGGAGAATGATCCATAAGTTCCGGTCACAAAATTTCCGGGAATGCTGGTCGTTCTGTTTTCCAGTATAATTAAATCACCCGGGCCACTTAAATCGGTGGTTAGGGTCATGTCTGTTTTTCCATCATTATTAAAATCAGCGAAGTCTACAATGCTTGCACCTAAGGGAACAGTTATCTGAGGAAGAAATGAAATCTCTGATGAGGTGCTGTTATTTTTTCTAAGCGGACCATTAACCGACATAACGTCCAGGTATCCATCACCATCCAAATCTTCTAATCTTGGACTGAGTAAGCCGGATAGTGTATCATCAGGTATCAGTGAACTGGTTGTAATCGGGCCTGTAGTATGATTGTTACGAAATGCATACGCTCCTGATCCTTGAGCCAACAGATCCGGTTTGCCATCGCGATCTAAATCACCTGCATCAATATAGTAGTTAGCACTGGTTAAAGTAAAATTTACAGGTGGTGCAAAATGTGTATTGTCAAATGTAACACCGGGGCCGAACGTAGTTTGAAACGGTAAACGATACCGTGAAGTCAATCCTTCTTTTGTAACGCTGACGAGTGCATTAGTTGCTCCGGCAGGAACTTCAGCCGTTATTAAATTTTCTGTTGCTGTAAGCACTGTTGCTTCAACACCTCCAAACCAAACTTGATTTTCGGAAAGAACTGGTGAAAAATTATTTCCGGTAATGGTTACCGTACTACCTATATCTCCTTTCAAAGGAGAAACAGTGTTGACGGAAATAACAGGCGTATGAATATTTTTATTTTCGAAAATGGATAATCGTGTAGGGGTAGCACCAAAGATTAAATCAGGTTTAGCGTCACCGTTCAGATCGCTTGCAAACGCTGTGGTAGCACTTGAACCAGCTCCTGAAATTTCATAGGCCGGGATAAATGCACTGGCATCGAAAACACTTCCGGAGTAAATGTTTTCAAATACGCCTATATCTGAATTGTCTGAAGAAACAATATCCGGTTTGCCATCGCCATTGATATCGTTAATGGTAATGCCTCCATTAGCACCTAAATCACCTGTTAAAAGTACTTCCGTTGTAAAATCAGTGATGTCCAGCGCTCCACCCGAATTTGAATTGAGACGAATGTAAATCGGACCACCGGTTCTTTTCCAGAGAAGATCATTCTTTCCATCGAGATTAAAATCAGCAGTCTGAAGTGACCCATTGTATTGTCCTGTGTTTATTACTCCTACCTGACTAAATGAAATCGTACTAGGTGTTGAATTGTTTTTCAGAATATGAAAACGGGCCCCGAAACCATCACTCACCAAAAGTTCTGGCTTTCCATCATTATCCAGATCACCAGCGCCTACGCCAGCTCCTGCATCAATAGAGTTGCCAAACGTAAAATCGACCGAGGATCCAAACTCGATGTTACCCGGTGTGCTGATGTTTTGAGCAATCCAAAAATCAATAAAGACACTGGAACTTCCGTGTTGCCCGAGCAGTTCGGCACGCCCATCACCATCGAGATCAATTACGCGTGATGTAAATCCTGAGTAGGTGAGTCCGAACCAGATCTCTACCGGCTCAAAGGCAAGGTTTCCCGGTGTGCTGATATTCCGGAAGGTGGCAAAACGACAATTTGAAGCTGCTGTGTTGGATGCAGCAATATCCAGTTTGCCATCACCATCAAGATCGATCATATGTATACCCCCTGAATTTCCTGCGCCATCAATTGAAAATTTTGATGCAAAGGATGAAGCACTGATGATACCACCTTGACCGAGGTTACGGAAAATGGAAATGTCGTTGAGTGCTGCTTCTGCTACAATGATATCATTCCAGCCATCACCGTCCATATCAGCACACGATAAACCATTAACGTCATTACCTGCTGTTGGATCAAGTGCTATATCAATTCTTGGCGCAAAAGAAGCGCGTATAATTCTTCCACCCTTTGGAAAAGTTGGATTGAAGGGTTTAGGTGATCGAGAAACAAGTCCCGTAGTTTTGTTAATGATGGTAACAGGTCCATAGGTGGCACCAACTGGAACAACAACCGATAATTGTGTTGTCGTTGCATTATTGATTGTAGCGGCAACAGATTGAAAGTAAACCATATTGTTGGCAGGTGTTGGATCGAAGCCCGTTCCATTAATCGTAATGGTCGTACCGGGGTCAGCTGATGATTGAGAGAAAGAAGCTACAGAAGGAGCAGCAGGCAAAGCCCGTTGCTCCAGCACTACATTATCAAGACCGGAAGTATATGCTGCGTTCGTAGCATAGGTTCCTCGTATTTCGATGGAGGTAACATTCCCCAAAATACCTTTGATCTGCGTGCGGGTAGCAAGGGCTGCTCCCGAAGAATAATACCAGCCTCCGGTTTCGTCCAGGGTAAATGAATATGAAGTCCAGGCTGGTGCTACTGCGGGTTTCGGTGTGATGCCCGACAGGTAAATGAAATTACCACCGTTTCGTATCAATTCATCGTACCCCGCTCCTGTTCCTGCTTGTGATTGTTGTAAATCAAATTTCAGTTGCATACCTAATGAACGCAGCAGTTGATTGCCACGAAATTTCGCAGGCGCTATCCAGTTTTGTACGGTGGCACTGGCGTTTGAACTATAGGTTGCTGAAACATAACTACCCGGATTGCCGCCCGATGTTTGATGATTAACGGTTATCGAAGTTGATACACTTGTAAATGTCCATCCTTCAGCATCAGTATCGAAGGTGCTGGTAATTTGAGCTTGCGTAGTAAGAGCAAAGCTAACGAGAAGTAATGCAAAGAGGGTTTTCATACACTAAAAATACCCTGAATTGCAGCGAGGTGAAATCGCATAATGATGTGAGAAGAGATGGCCACGAATGCACGAATATGAATTCCTTCGTGCATTCGTGGCAATTTAACTTTGATCTATTTTTTTATGATTCGCAGGTATTGCGTTTGATTTTCATTGTTGATTTTCAGAAAATAAATACCTTTTGCCATCGAAGAAAAATCAAGCGAGGAAGGTATGGATTGAGTGTTAAGATTTTGAATTACCTTTCCGGTTACATCAATTACCTGAATGGTGTAAGGCGGCTTGAATTCAATGAAGAGGTTTGCTTCTACCGGATTCGGAAATACTTTCAGCCCTTCTCTGTTTTGTTCAATATCTGTGATCAGGTAAATGAACTCGTCTGATGTAGAGGTACACCCATTATCCGTTACATCAACTTTGAATACTCCGTACTCCAATGTATTGAACTCCAATGATTGGCTGATCGCATCGGTAACGACTTCATCATTCTGATACCATTGATAGCTATCGCCAGCCGAAGCGGTCAGTGTATTTCCATTGGCTGTTATCTCTGCGGGAGTAGTACTGGTCGTAAAGGTTAATGAAGCCGCTTGAGAAAATACAGGAGTTGCTAAATCTCCTGAAACAGAACATCGGTAATCACCCGCACCAAAATTTCCTGTAGTGTTAATGTTTAGCGTTGATGTTGTTGTTCCAGAATATCCACCTGTATTCGGAATGTTGGCGAATGCTGTGCCGTTAAATTTTTGCCATTGATAGGTAAGGTTAGTTGTGCCCGATGCGGATAGTGTAATGCTTGCAATGGCTCCATCACAAACTGCTGTTGATGCAGGTTGAGGATTTATCGTGATAACGGGGCCAGCGGTTACTGTAAAATCATTTGTGCTGACAACACTAATGCAATTTACATTTACTGATATTTTACCTGTGGCTGCTCCTGCAGGAACAGTAACAGTAATGCTTGTTGCAGTGCTTGCTGTTACCGTTGCAGGTACAGTGTTGAAAAAGTTTACAACATTATCCGTAAGTATCGTGCTGAAATTTGTTCCAGTAATCGTAACACTGGTTCCTACCGGACCACTTGAAGGTGTGAAGGAAGTAATCGTTGGAGCTGGTAAGATTGTTGTCTGCCTGAGTTTTTGGATAAAAAGATCATTCGAACCAGCGCTTACAAGATTATAAGTACAAGCTCCTGGATCAAAATCAACGGTGCCCTGAAACCATCCCGTCAAGTATGGGTTGTTCGCGGCATCTAAAGCCACGCAAACGCTTCGATCATCACCCGTTCCGCTCATCGACCTTGCCCATTCGAAATTACCATCGTTATCAAGCTTCGAAATAAAAATATCATTACTACCGGCTGATGTTAAGTTGAAGACGCTTGCACCCGGATCAAAATCAACAGTCTGCACAAATGTTCCAGATACATATACATTTCCGGTTGCATCGAGTGAAACGCTTAGCGCTTCGTCATAGCCGCTGCCACCCATGGATTTTGCCCACACAAAATCACCATTATTCGTAAGCTTGGATACATAGATATCAAAACCTCCAACAGAAGTCAGGTTGAAAATGCCAGCACCCGGGTCGAAATCAACGGTACCATTATATCGGCTTGCGGTGTACACATTGCCTGAGGGATCGAGCGCGATCTTGTTACCGTACGTTCCATCACTATGATAGATTGGGTTGCTGTTGACTGTCGCTTTTGCCCATACGAAATTTCCATTGCCATCCAGTTTGGAAATAAAAACATCCCAATCTCCGACAGCCGTCATATTGAATGTGCCGGCCCCTGGATCAAAGTCAGCGGTGCTCTCAAAGTATCCGGTGGTATAAATATTTCCGGTAGCATCAAGCGCAATGCTATAACCACGATCCTCATCCACGCCACCAAGGGTTTTTACCCAAACAAAGTTTCCGTTGGTATCGAGTTTCAGAATAAAAGCATCTTCATGGCCGATGGTTACCAGGAAGGTACCCGCTCCGGGATCGAAGTCTCTAGCTCCACCTTGAAAATAAACGCGTCCAACTACCACCACATTTCCACTTGCGTCCACAACAATCTTCAGACCGTTATCCCACCAGGTGCCTCCCAGTATTCCTTTCGCCCACACAAAATTTCCATTGACATCTAACTTTGCAATAAAGATGTCGGCTTCTCCTGTGGTGGCTGCGGTCATTGAAAAAGTACCTGCACCAGGATCGAAATCAGAAGTACCAGAAAAACCTCCTGTTATGTAGACGTTTCCAGAAACATCAACCGCAATCCCTGCGCCTCCGTCAATAGCAGTTCCTCCCATGGATTTTGCCCAAACTAAATTTCCGTTGGCATCTAGTTTAGATATGAATGTATCGCTGCCGCCTTTTGAAGTCATATTAAAAACAGCCGTACCCGGATCGAAATCGGCCGTGCCAGAAAAAAATCCTGTGGTGTAGACATTGCCAGCAGCATCGAGAACCATGTTCTGACCGCCATCATTTCCTGTTCCACCCATTCGTTTTGCCCAGTCCAGCACGGCAGTTTCCTGCGCGCTTACCATACTTGTTAAGGAAACAAAAAATGCAATAACAATGAACAGTATTATTGGCTGAAATGGAGTAGTCGAGTAGGGTCTTCTCATGCACCAAATCTCCTGTTATTTTATGTAGCCGGAAATCGCATGATGATGTGATTATGAATTGCCACAAATTCACGAATGTGTATTTATTCATGCATTCTTGGCAATCTGAATTTGAACTATTTTTTTATGATCCGCAGATATTGCGTTTGGTTTTCATTTTTGATCTTCAGAAAATAAATACCTTTTGCCATGGAAGAAAAGTCAATTGAAGAAGGTGTTGATTGAGCGTTAAGATTTTGAATGACATTTCCGGTTACACCCATTACCTGAATGGTGTAAGGAGGTTTGAATTCAACAAAAAGATTTTCTTCTACCGGGTTCGGATACACTTTTAAACCTTCTGTATTTTTTTCAAATCCTGTAATCAGATATTCGAAAGGTAATGATGTAGAGGTGCATCCATTATCGGTTACATCTACTACATATAAACCGTATTCCAAAAAGTTAAAATCAAAATTCTGATTGGTTGCACCTACTACGACATCTCCATTTTGATACCATTGATAACTATCGCCCGCAGATGCTGTGAGTTGTGTTCCGGTCGGAGTGATTGTAGCAACAGGATATGGATTCACAACAATATTCAATGCATCACTCACTGGGCTCGTACATCCTGCTCCATCAACTACTTGCAGTGTTAATGATGAGGTGGATGAATTAATCGTGATGGGATTGGTATTTCCTCCATTCGACCAGATATAATTTGTAAAGCCTGAAGGCGCATTTATCGTCAACACATCTCCAGTACATAAGTTTATAGTTCCTCCTAATGCTTGAACTGATGATGTGAGTGTTGGTTTAGCGATAGGTGCAATAGTAGCAATCACAGGTGTGCGACTACTTTCACAAAATCCATTGTTGATTGCAACATGATACGTTGTTGTTGTGGTAATCACCGGAGTTGTGTACGAACTATTTACTTGTCCTGAAATAGCGGTTCCTCCTGTTGCTACATCATACCAGCGATACTGTCCGTTACTTCCACCCGAAGCGGTTAAGGTAATGGCAGCAGGAATACAATTTGAATTTCCGTTTCCAGTTGGTGCTGCAGGAACAACATTGACGGTAAGTGTAACGGTGTTAGAAAACTTATCAGGAGCGAGATCACCTTTTATCAAACATCGATAATCACCGGCACCAAAATTTCCGGTAGTGTTAATTGAAAGCGTTGCTGTTATTGTTCCTGAATATCCGCCAGTGTTTGTTACATTATTGAAAACACTTCCGTCAAACTTTTGCCATTGATAGGTAAGATTAGTGGTTCCAGTCGCTGTTAACATAAAGGATGTTGTTGTGCCATCACATACTGCCGTGGAGGTTGGTTGTGAACTGATCGAGATTGTTGGCCCGGTTGGAACTACATTCTCAAAAACTAAAAGTGAGTTAGGTGCTGATGCAATGATAATCTCGGGTTTGCCATCGGCATTCAAATCTCCAGTGGTTAAGCCGCGTGGGTTATTGACGGCAGTAGTGAATGGAACAGCAAAAGAAGAGGCGTTGATAGTTCCGGGTGCAGCGGTGTTCTTTAAAATAAAAAACTGATCGGTGCTTTCACTTGTTACTATTATTTCTGGTTTGCCATCGCCATCCAGATCACGAATGTGTGCAACAGTTGCTGCTGCCGGAATGGTAAAATCAACTTTATTAAATACGATGTTTCCCGTAGTACTTTGATTATGAAAAACAGAGATAAGCGTTGAGTTTGTTCCGGCTCCATGGTAAAGCATCAAGTCCATTTTTCCATCCAAGTCAAGATCACTTGAGTACAAGCGGCCCGGAACATCTCCTGCATTTATATTTCCTACTGAAGTAAACTGTGTGGCGGCAATACGATATGCACTGGTATTACGCCAGATACTTATATTGTCTGTTCCCGGGTTAGTCGACACAAGATCTGCGAGCCCATCATTGTCAAAATCGCCTGAAACGACACTTCCATTAATTGCGGGTTTTGCTAGAGTAGATGCTGCAGAAAACGTAGCGAACGTACCGGTTAGAAATCCACCGTATCCCCGGTAACGATTTTCATAAATAGAAACATTCCCAGTATTCGTAATTATAGTCACGATATCAATCATCCCATCCAAATTGAAATCTGCCCACGAACCAAAACGGATGTTGTTGAGCCCGGCAACAGCTTCAAAATTAATTTCAGTGGTAGTGCTGGAGTTTTTATACATACCTCCGCTACTCAAAATATCAGGTTTGCCATCCGCATCTACATCCATGAGTTTAAGATCCTGCGCTGAAGTCGAAGTAGTATCGTCCAGTATGAACGAAGCGGAAGTGATAGCTCCTGTTGTGTGAACATTTCTGTATGCTACACCATTAAAAAAACTAACATCTGAATCTGCAACAACATCAGGCTTGCCGTCATTGTTAAGATCCGCTACCTCAACGTCATAGTCGGCAGTGGTAAGTGGAAGAGTAACAGGAGGAAGGAAAGAAGTACCATCAAATATTACACCGGGCGAGAAGGTAACATTGAACGGGAGATGATAATAAGAAGTAAGTTTATTACGAACCACACTCACGCGTTCGTACCCTGCTCCAGCCGGTACTTCCGCTTTGATTTCGATTGCTGTTGCCGAAATTACATTGGCCTCAATACCTCCAAACCAAACCCGATTTTCAGAAGCGATTGTTGAAAAATTATTTCCTGTAATGGTTACTGTGCTTCCTATTGGACCTGCCAATGGAGAAACGGTATTAACAGAGATGATAGGTGTATGGATATTTTTGTTTTCGAGAATAGAAAGGCGGCCAGATGACACAGCAAAAATCAAGTCGGGTTTGTTATCGCCATTCAGATCTCTTGCTACTGGATGTGAAGGGTAAGTACTAGCGCCACCACCTGTTACCTGATATGCTGAAACAAATGCATTAGCATCGAAGACTCCACCAGAATAAATATTTTCAAAGACACCGATATCAGAATCATCTGCAGCAGCGATATCAGGCTTGCCATCACCGTTGAAGTCGGTAATAGTAATTCCTCCAAAGCCGCTGAGGTCGCCATTGAGCAGTACTTCTGTTGCAAAATCAGTAGCTTCTAAAATTCCGTTGGTATCAGTATTGAGTCTGATGTGAACATCACCTGGTCCACCATAGTCTTTCCATGCAATATCATTTTTTCCGTCCAGGTTAAAATCGGAAATGGTAATGGTTGGGTCGTATGACACGGAGGCAGTCTGCGATACAGGAATTGTAAAGGAATGCTCAAAGGCTGGAACTCCAGGTGTCGATATGTTTCTAAGAAAAACATAACCGTTACCGGCACTTACTACCAAATCATTTTTTCCATCACCATCCATATCGTCTGATGCTGTACCTCGAGAGCCATTAATTACAGTGCTGTTAAAAAAAGCAACAGAAGGTCCAAATTCTATATCTCCCGGTGAACTTAAGTTTTGGTTGATCCAGAAATTTATTTCCACACAGGTACATGATCCGCTGCCTGCAATTAATTCTGGACGGCCATCGCCATCTACATCGGTGACTAAAGCAATAGGAGATGCATATTGATAACTCACTGCCCAATACTCTGCTGTTTCAAAGGCTATATTTCCGGGCGTGCTGATATTTCGCAGCGTAACAAATGATCCATTAGAAGGACCCGGCCCTGTAGGATTAGATGTTACGGCATCAGGCTTGCCATCTCCATCCAGATCGGCAAATTTGAGTCCGGCTCCATTTACTGCACCAATTCCTAAAGTAGGCACCGATACTTTAGGAGCAAAGGATGCAGTAGAGAGTTCGCCTCCTAACCCCAGATTTCTATAAATGTCAATAACATTATCTGTGATGTTATTGGTTACTGTAAGATCAGGCCAGCCATCGCCATCAATATCGGCAACAAACATTCCGAGGATTTGGATGGTCGCGAAATCAACTCTTGCACCAAACGAGGAAGGGATAATTCTACCACCACCTTTAAATACGGGAGTGAATGGTTTGGAAGAAGTGTTTGATAATCCAGTGGTTTTGTTAACGACCGTTATTTTTTCGTGAGCAGCACCAACAGGAATGTTGACAATAAGTTGTGAAGAACTTGCGCTCGAAATGGTTGCTTTTATAGTACCAAAGTAAACGACATTGTTGGATGCCGTTGGATCAAAATTATTTCCCGAAATCGTTAAGGATGTTCCGGGCTCCCCGGATAAAGGTGAAAAAGAAGTAACGGCAGGAGCCACCGTAAGAACACGTTGCTCCAGCACAACATTGTCAATTCCTGAAATGTTTGATGCGTTGGTGACGTATGTACCACGGATTTTAATTGCTGTAATATTCCGGAGTACATTTTTTATTTGATCACGAGTAGCCAATGCGCCATTTGTAGCGTTCCAACGCCAACCACCGGTTTCATCGAGTGTGAAAGAATAGCTGCTCCATGCCGGAGCCAGTGCGGGCTTGGGTGAAAG
The DNA here is from genome assembly GCA_036787535.1 of Chryseolinea sp. GTDB lineage: Bacteria > Bacteroidota > Bacteroidia > Cytophagales > Cyclobacteriaceae > Chryseolinea. The sequence goes on along the minus strand of DAIQPD010000017.1, from coordinate 31,102 downwards.
TGCATAAACAAGTGCTCCGCTTGAGGTCTCGATTCGGATATCTCCAGTGTTTCCAAAGGATGTAGTTCCAGCAACGGGCGATTGTTGTATATCGAATTTAAAAGTCATGCCCAATGATTTTACCAGGTGATTGCCTAAAAATTTCGCAGGCGCGGTCCAATATTGGTAAGATGCACTTTGATTAGAAGCATATGAAGCGGATCCATAACCTCCGGGATTTCCATTTGTAGCGTTGAAGTCGACAGCGTTTAACGTATTTGAAGCATTTAAGAAACTCCAGCCATCAACATCGGTATCAAATGTGCTGACAATTTGAGCTTGCGTAGTAAGAGCGAGGGTAACGAAAACTAAAGAGAGGGTCTTTTTCATATTTAAAAATACCCTGAATTGCAGCGAGGTGAAATCGCATGATGATGTGACCAGGCGAGTTTCAGCCAAGGCAATGTATCATAGCGAAAAAAATAAAACCCTCCCGCAGTCGCGCGACCTGCGGGAAGATTTGTTTGCTACTCTCCGGAGTTTGGAGTTTCCGCGTTAGGTGTGGCTATATCGCTTGCAATACGCCACTGTTTATCGGTAAGTTTCCATTCGGTGATATACTCACCAGAAATTTCATGACCAGTTTGAAGCTCAAGTATAAATCGCCCCTTCTCGATAGCAACCGATTTGTCGACACGAAGTTCGGAGGTAGTTAATTCCTTAAACTTGAAACCTGTCAGCAATTGAGATTCGAAGTATAGCCGTACCACTGCTTTGCCACACCCTTTACCCGGAAGGCAAGCATCATCGCGGTATATTGAAACGAGGGAATCGATCTTGCCCTCGTTATACCATCGCACAAAATTTTTATTCGATGCTTCAATGGCTTTCTTCACTTTGGCTGTTGATTGTGCCTGACTTTCTGAAAAGATGGCGACAAGGCCAAAGCCAAGCGCACACGTCACTACTGTTAAAATTGAAATTTTCTTCATTGTGTTTGTTCTTAAGTTGAATAAATCAATACTATAACTATAAAATTGCTCGAGCCATGTGGATGGTTGGATTCCGCTGGTGTCAGATTCCGCGGAAGCAGAATCTGACACGTCAAGAAGATTGAGATCAAGGGCTTCGAAAATCGTTCTGATCGTGTAGCTCCGTGGAGTAACTTCACCGGCTTCAATCCGCTGAAGAGTTCTTACATTGAGGTTACACTTTTCGACCAGTTCTTCCTGAGTTAGCCCTTTGGCTTTCCGCAGTTCAACGATCCTCTTACCTAAATCCGGTTGCTTCATGATGCTTTTGAAATCCATGCAATTTTACTGTTTTAGTGCTGGTTGGGTTAACGGCCTTCACTCGGTTTTTACCCGACATTAACCTGACATTCACAATAAGCTTCGAAATTTAACAGAAAATGCGATTGGAGGTTTAGCGATCAGGTAACTATGAATAGTAAACAACCTGAAACGTTGGGGGAAAAGGATTTCTGAGAGCAAACTATTATCCCATCAGAGTCACGCGAAGAGGACTCTAATGTTTAAACCGATCTCATTCTTGAAAAAAATATTGGGTTTCAAAGCTGGCTTATCTGCAAAGGATCAGATTTATCTGATGCGTTCAACAAGGTCATTAGTATGTCCGGGTCACAAACCCGTTCGCTACATAGGTTTCTCCTTTGCTTAATTTAAGAATGCTGTACGTTTCAAACACGCCATGCATTTCTTCTATGCTGCTTATTTTTTTGTAGACCTGTTCACCAGTCTCGGGGTGCAACGTTAATACTTCGGTTGTGTTCACTAAATCCTGATAGTTGGTAAGCCCTTTCGACTGCATGTACCTTTCAATGGAAATAAATCCATACGCTTTTAGGTAGAGCGGGTGATTCGGTGTTACTTCTATTCGTTGAGAATCCGTTGAGATTTTGATTACCGTCAAATGAATTTGCTTTGTTACTTTAAGAATCTCTGACTTCGTGACGGTACCAGAAATGAGGTCAACGCCATAGATAACATTTCCTTGTTTTATGGCCGCAATGTCAGTTGGATCGGAGGCGCTGAGAATTTGAGTATCTCCCGCCATGCAGCATTGCGTAAATTGGATTTCAGAGATAGCCACATCAGAATATTTTAATCCTTTGTAGACATCAACGATTTTAAATCTGAATCGATGTGAAATGGTTGACTCGTCCGCTGTACGTGGAAGCTCAAACAATTGAACGCCCATTTCATCTGTCAAATCCAAGAGGCACAAAGGTTTGTTGTCTTTATATACTTTTAATCTTTTTACTCTTGAATTATTTTTCCAGTTATTGGCAGTGGACTGATAGCCATTATATATGGTGTTTACATTCACCCCGGTAACTTCAAAATATTCTCCAATACCATAATCGGATTTTCCTTCTATCCATGCTGTCATAGGGTTATAATCAGCTAGGTTCTTTGCATCATAATTATTTTTTCCTTGCGACACCAGCGTTGACGATGCTCTGTCGGGTGAAACGGATTCTACGCAGTCGCCTTCAAAAAAACCAGGTCCATCAGGGGCAGCATTTGCTTCTTTCTCTAAGGTTCCCCAATCGACATTGGTGCCCCGTCCGCCAACCGCTTCAATGACCGGAAGCTCTTGCGTGCCACAAAGCGCGTCAAATGTTTGCAATAATTCCTTATTAAAATCTATGGGATTTGATTCGTTTTCAACAGGATCAAAGATAAACAGTTGTTTACTTGCCGGATCAAACTTAAATCTTTCGATTACCGCGATATGGTCTTCATAACTTTCGAAGATTTTAAAATCGTAAGTCTCAGAAGTGGAGTTTGGGCCATCATTAGGATTTGGACTTCCTTCCAATTCAATTGCGAGGCTTCCACCATTCTTTTCGATGGCTGCTACCCGCTCATCGGTTATCTTGTTTTGATAGGCGGGTGAAGTCTGAATGATTTCTGTGACAATATCAAGACATGTATTAAGCTTATGTTTTTCTGAAGAGTGTGGTTCTTCAGCAGTAGTGGAGTCAGCTGAGCGTTCATTACATTTTCCAGGAGTGCAACTAAAGGTCATCCAGAGAAGTAGGGAATAGAGTATTGGTTTCATAAGTGATGCGCGTTCATGTTATTTCTATTTGGAAAGGAAGCATCTGTATTGAAGGTACTGGTAACTTGTGCTTGAGTGGAAATAGTAAACGCAACGAGAATTAAAGAAGAGAGGGTTTTCACACTTTAAAAATATCCTCAATTGATTCAAGGTGAAATAGCATGATGATGTGATTAAGAGATGGCCACGAAAGCACGAATAGGTATTTATTCGTGCATTCGTGGCAAAACGATTCATCATTTACTTTTAAGCGGTTGGATAGAAGGCCACCCGATTCATGCAGACCGTCATATCACATAATAATGTTACGATTTCCTAATAGGGTATTACCAACCACCACCTCCGCCACCGCCACCACCTCCACCAGAGCTTCCACTGTCAGAACTACCACCATCGGATGATTCGGATGGTGCCGTGGAGGAGGAAGCAATGGTGCTGGATAAACCACTGGAAAAACTTTCACTAAAAGATGTAAATGAAAAATTATTGCGCATATCGTCACTATAGTAAGCAGGTTGATACGATTTATTGGCAATGGCCTTTTCTAAAATACCTTCAAACTTATTAGCCCACTCATGCTGGCAATCGAGCGCAATGGCGTAGGGAAGAAAGCGTTCAAATAGTTCGAGATTTTTTTCTGGCGGATTCAGTTTGTCAAATCTTCTTTCTTCGGCCGTAGCCAGATACATCCGAAAGCCAAGCAATTCGTCTAGTAGTTTGCGGCCTTGCTGATTAAACGCAGGCATAATCTTATAGAAGATGTATTGCATAATAAAACCAAACCCCAATAACACACACGCACTTATAATAATGGTGTTGGTGGCAATCGGTGCCAGCGTAACAACGGCAAAGATTACAGTAACAATCCAAGCCGTGAAACCCCATGTGGCGGCTCGGGAATTGCGCGCAAAAAGTCCGTTACTCTTGTTTCTTTCGCCATCTAATTGATGTTTACTGGTCAGGTGTTTTTGTAGATTGGAGTTGAGCGATTCAAACGTGCTGTTATAACTACCATCGGCTTTCAGGTTGTAAAGATTGTCGATGTTCCAGTCATACGCTGTTCTGGCAAAATTCTTTACGGATGCTGGGCCATTCGCTTTGAGAAATGTATAGCTGTTCTTTTTAAATAAATTTCCTTCTTTACTTACCTGAATACTGATCGCTTTTTTTACAGCCAGATCGACAAGTGCTGCACTGAATTGTTCGGTTTTATATTTCTGATTATAAATGAAGCCGGCATCCGCTGGCCAGATGTTGTGGGGTGGTTCGAAGTGCGGATGAATAACACCTTGCTTTGGATCTCGACCAATTTTAAACCAGTTGCGCAGGTTAATGAGAAACATCATCAGCACGACTAATGCAATCAGAGCAAGTGACCAGTTATATTTTAAAATAATTAATGCTGATTCAGCAAGCGAAGGTGGAGTGATAATGCCAGGTTGTATTGCTGCTGCGATGGTCAACCCTTCATACGAATTCAAACGTTGAGTACTGAAAAACCAAATGGTGCTGTCGTTTGTGATTTGGCTGGAGCAGTTTCGCTCAGTTGAACCTTGTAGACCGGTGTAACAGGCATTCTCAAAAATTTTAGAACCAGCTGGAAATGTAATGCGACTTTGAACGGAATCTGCTGTAAATACCCAGCCGTTACCGTTTACGTTCCAGTATAATTCTGTTTTGTTTTCTTTGAAGATGATTTGATATTTGGTTTTATAGGTAATCACATAATCAAATACGCCATCTTCCAGGTATTTGTCGGCTGAACCAATACGAAGTAAATTACCATTGCCATACTTCACTACCATAAAATTTTCTGATGCTGTGTTTTTTTGAACTGAGCTTACTTCGAATGGTACTTTGGTTTGTAGTCCTAAACTATTCACATAATCTGTTGGAAAGGTGCGCTCAAGGCCGCGTTGTATGTCGTTATTAACTTTTCGTTCACTACCCGGATTTAGTTCCATGTAGGCATTGCTTTGTTCACCACTGCCATTATAAATCGTAATAAATTCGGTAACAGTAAGCCAGCCATCACGACTCACTTTAACATCGCTTGTAAACGAAATGATCCGATCAGTCTGATCAAATACCATCAATCTTTTAAAAGCTGAGTTTGATAACATTACCTTATACACCGCTTGCGACAATGCTTGCTTGTACGATTCTTTTCTTGTTCCCCGCAAAAGTGCATCATCTGCGTTATCTACCCAGCGGAAGGCGTGTATAATTGGCGTACGGGCTTCTACCCAAAGTTGCTTCTCCAATTTTTTGTATTCGGAATTGAATAACGCCTGAGGTACTTTTTGCCGGCTTACCGCTTCGAATGCAGACTCTCTTATTAGGTTTCTTAATTCTTCTTGTGTAAATATTTTAGCTGAAGCCTTTGTAAAGACAAGGTCTTGCGTACGTACAGCCAATGAGCTGAACAAGATAAAACAAGTTAGTAGTATTGTTTTTAGCTGCATGTGTGCTGATGTTTAAAACTTAATCTGTGGAGCAGTTTTGGCGGTTTCATCTTCCTGAAAGAATAAAGCAGCTTTAAATCCAAGTGAGTTTGCTATCAATATATTCGGAAACACCACGCGCAGTTGATTAAACTCGCGTACCGTACCATTGTAATACCTGCGGCTTTGATTAATTTTTTCTTCTATACTGCCCAACTCACTTTGCAGTTGCAAAAAGTTTTGATTGGCTTGTAGCTGAGGGTATTGTTCCGTAAGTACTTTAAGGTTAAGCATGGCTTGGCTTACGTGTTTGGCTGCCTCGATTTGTGCTTCAGGGGTAAGTGCACTGATCGATTCGTTGCGGGCTTTGATTACATCCGTTAAGGTTTTGTTTTCATGTCCTGCAAAACCTTTCACTACTTCTACCAGGTTAGGAATTAGATCGTTGCGTTGTTGAAGAAATGTACCAATGCCACTCCAGCCTTCTTCTGTAAGTACTTTTGATTTGGCTAGGCGGTTGTAGATTGATATAAAAAAGAATACAAGCGCCAGAATAACAACAATGGTGATTATGGTTGGGATCATAGGTTGAGGTGAGGTTTGGGATTAGAATTTGTTTGGATGTTATTTTAGGATGTAATTAGGGTAAAGTTCTTTGGAAACAGTGAATGTTACCGGATATTTTATCGTCTTTGAATTCTCTTGTGCATTCCCTTCTTTGGTGCGCTGAATGGTAAACGTGAAATCAAAATCATCGGCTGTAGCATTTTTTCTTCCGGCCTTCAATGTTTTAAGGAGCTCTGACATTGATTCATTAAATTCTTTCTGCCTTGTTACAAATGCAGTAGAGTCTAAGTATTTCACTTCCCCATTTTCTCTGTGCCCTGCTTGCGAGGATACTCCACATGCAGGACATCTTGCTCTTATCATTCTGTCGTAGCCAGTAACAGTAACTTCATCTTCGCTAAGCCAATATTCACTAACAGCCAGCATTGAATCATTTGAGAATAGGTATAGAATTGTTTTTGTAAATGGGTAGACGGGTTCTGTATTAAACTCAGCAGAGAATGCTTTTAGTTGAAATGACTTGTCAAAGAACCATGTTTTTGTTTCGCTTTCAGTTTCTGTTCCCATGGAGCCTTCACCCTCTTGACCTTGATAGAGACGTTCCCTCTCCCATGTATAGTTGGATATAACTTTAAAGTACTGAATGGTATCGTAGGCCTGAATCAATTCTATTAACTGAGTATTAATCTCAGCTTCTAAAGAATCTTCAGTAAGAGCCTCTAAGGAAAAGTTGGGGAAATTATCGGTAAGACCATCAAAAGGTAGGGGCTCATTCGATATAGGTAATTCTCTTTGTGGCATTTCATTCACAACTTCATCTATGATAAGAGTATCGGAAATAGTTTGTGTACTATCTGAAGAGGAGGTCTCATCATTTTTAGGCGATGTGCAACTTAGCCCAACAAGAATGAATAGAACACTGAGTTTGGATTTCATAATACGGGTTAGGGTTATAGGATAGTTTTGAATTATTACTGCTTTAATTTATGGTACACTGCTTTTGGGATAGTTACTTCTGTATAATCAACCAGTTCGGCACGTTTGGGGACTCTAATGCTAATGGTATAAATATTTTCATCGCCTGTAAAGTTTTCTTCTTCGTCTAAGGTGGACTTCAGCAAGCTCAGATGTGAATCACACTCATCCTGAATTTTGGCAGCATAACCATCTGGGACGGGATCTAAAGATTTTACTTCTTTCCAGTATTCTGACCAGTTCAGTTTTACACCACCAAGTTGTACATTCCATTTAGTGAATGTGCGACCATTGTCCGGACCATAAAATTCTGATTCATTTTTAACAGACGAAATTTTTTCATCGGTTAAAATATACTCGGTTATCTCAGGCTGATCCAGTGACCCACTCTCGAAAGTATATTTAATGTAAACAAGCATGAGTTTTTTATTGAAATACGATTCAATTATTTTTTTTTGATCCTGACCTTCGTATTCATCAAAATAGTCTTCAAGGATAGCCTTGTAATAGTTAGATGTATCAGCCAATGCCTGGTAAAGGGTATCAAACTTTGCATCGACAAAAGTGCTAAGTGCATTAGCTGTCGAGTCTGAAATGATAAGTGCAAGCTCCGGTTTTACTTCTTCAGCCACGGTAGAATCAACGGATACTACATTTTCGGGAGCTGATACTATAATTTCGGGGATCGTATCTTGGTGAGTAGTTTCACGAGATGTGTTTTTAGTGCAGCTGAATAGTATAGTGAGTACAGTAAGAAATGCAATGGAGAAGATTGTTTTCATACTAATTTTTCATTTAACTATAGCTTCGGTTCGTGAAGGAAGATGATCGCGTTGATTGTATTCAGTTTTGGTTCTACAAGCACGATTTGAACAATTAAAGATTGCTTTTTTTTGTTCAAAAAGATATACCATAATCATGTGATGCTGAGAAATGATTTAAGCATTGTCAACAGACATAATGGTTCACCAAACTTTATTTTATAGACTATATCAGGTTAGAAAGAATCTTGTCAGCCTAGAGGCCACCATTCATAATCATGTTCATAAGCCCAGCTAGCCAAATAGTAAATCCTGCTGCAAATTGCCATTTGATTTTTTTGTAATACCAAATAAAGAGTCCGAACAAAATGAAATAGACAGCAAGCCAAACGATAACAAATACATCGTCAAAGAGATGGCCAACCATTCTGTCGATTGCCGGTTGCATGAGCATAAAGGATCCGAAGATGATATTGGTTTTGTGTGCCAATGTATCTGTTTTCCTTTTTGCAAAACCAATGACAATAAGAACAATAGCAAAGAGGTATTGAGAGAATACCATCTTTGATAGAGGAGCCATATAGCCGAGTTCTAAATACCTTGAGAGATAAAGGTATCCTGTGCTTAAGATCAGGCCTACAAAAATTACCATTCCTGTAATGCCAATCTGCTGATGGAGTTTATAGTTAGCTTTTCGGATTAAACCGGTCTGAACAACCAGTAGTGAAAACCAACTGAAGGCAAAAAATGCATGGACTTGAAATTTGAAAATGAAATTGCTTGCTTGATTTGTATCGTATAACCAATTGTCTGAAAATCCAATCATCATAAAGAGCCAGTAAATGATGCTCATCGAGAAGAAGAAGTTTTTTCTCATGGAATAAAGTGTTACGCTATGATGCACGAATAAAAGCTTGTCGTTTCCAATATGTTAAACTTCGCCATACCCATTCGAATGGTCCATACAGAAAGTAACGCATCCAGATGTTGCAAAAGATGATCTGGAAAATCCAGATACCAAGAACAATCAGGTAAACTTCATACCGCTGCAGATGTCCATACAAGCCTAATGCAAAACCATTGAAGACGAGGCTACAAATTAAAGATTGGGTCAGGTAATTTGTGAAAGCCATTTGTCCCACAGGTCGAAATAGAGAGAATATTCCATTGAACCAGTTTGATTTGTAGAGGAGCATAATCAATCCAAGTATTCCAAGAGCTCTTGGTACCCGCGACAATTCATAAAAAGAGAATGGTACATTCTTGATGTATTTAAACCAATCAAATTGATTGTCTATTCTGAATTGTATTCTGAAATAGGATAGTGTAAGCCCAATGCCTAGTCCACCAATGCACAGCCACCAATAAACTTTCATGGGTGCACTTCCGGTAACAATACCCAGTTTGAAAAACGCCATGCCCAGAAGCATAAAAGTCAATACATCCCACACGCTGAAATAAGTATACTCCACAATGTTCTCGATGTATTTACCTGTTCTATATTCATAAACCGATTCGTAGTTTCCTCTAACTTTCTCATGCTCCTCTTTCATTCGTTTTAGTCTGCTCTCAGTGGTCATTCTTTTTTTGAATGATGTCATCTCTTCCAAATCATTTTTTTGTTTTGATGTGAGCTTAGTAACCGTAGTATCTATTGCGGCAACGACTTCCCCTCTTTCAAATATTTGTTTTTGCTTGAAAAATTCGCGATTCTCTTTGGCGGTCATAAATAATATGGAGATGCAGGCTGCAATGATTAATGTTTTCGGAGTTTGATTCCGAAATACAAACATCATCATGCCGTAGATAGCATAATCCATCAGGATGTCGCCATTCCAAAGTAGTATGTAAACATCTACCAGAGAGAAGAACATCAGCCAAAGTTGTCTTCTGAAAAAGTAATCTGCTGGTTCAAGACCGTTTGATTTTTTTTCTTGTCGACTAATAAATAAAACAATTCCAGCACCGAAAAGTAAGGAGAATAAAGCGCGTTGTGTTCCATCAAAAAACCAATCAACAGCATACCAGATATAATAACTGATTGTGCCGAACTCATTCAATACAGAAGGGTTGCTACCTACTACTCCTGAAAGCGAGAAACTTGGAATGTTCATCAACAAGATTCCCAGTATGGCAATGCCGCGAAGAACATCCAATGTTATAATTCTTTCTGACTGACTGGTGGGGGCAGCGGTTGTCATCGTATTTTATTTAGGTAAGAGGTTGGTTTTCCGCAGAGAAGGTAACCAAATCATTACAATTTCGACAATGATTAAAGGTAAAATAGAAAACATCCACTCCGTTACAATGCCTTCTATTTCAGGATTATCAATTACCCCGAACATAAAATCGAGAGGAATTACCTGGTACAATCGGACAAATACAAATGCCAAGGCACAAGAATAACTTCGTACCATAAATTGTTTGTGTGCTACGATATTCTTTTGTTTAATAGTATACCATGCCAGTGCTGTAGTGATGAAAAGTAGAAAGGACAAAGGAATAAGTGAAAAACGACAAGCAATACAATCGAAGATTAATGCAAGCCTGAATGCTGATACGGCAGCGAGCAAAGTTCCGACAACATAAATTTTTCCAACCAGCCGATGGAACTTCAAATATTTTGTTCGAATGAATTTCCAAAACTGAATGGGTCCAAGAAACAAAGAACAAGTGGCACCCACAATGTGAGCCACAAACCAAAATTCATTACCAGGGAATCGTTCGTTACGATATCCAAATAAATAGGCAACAGCATTATCGAAGTAAAACCAAGCTGATAAAAGAATCAGGATTGTCCAAAAAATAAAGAGTGCGACTCCGTTTAGTTTCATGTTGATTACTTTTAACAAATAGTTCAAAAGGATCGGGCACCATTAAAAAATCTGTATTTCAATTTCTTTTAATCTTTGTCAATTCAAACTTTAGGTACGTATTGAAAAAGGGTAGCAACTCGGTATAGATCCTTCCATCAAAACCACCCAGCATATTTATATGGTCGCCAATGTATTCTTCCGCAAAATGCTTAATGCGATAGGTTTCTAGCTTTTTGCTGAACTGCATAGCCGTTACAGGAATGTGAGCAAAGTCTTCGTTTCTACCCCAATCAATTTTTATGGCAGTAAAACTTTTTAAATGATCTATATGATCACCAATCATGTTCACCGGAAAATTGGCTTCCCATTTCTTAATTGCGGTTGTATTATAAACAACACTGTCCCCTATGAAACTTACAGGGAGCGTTGCCTGAAAAATTGCAACGGAAGGATCGGGTGAATAGGCTCTTCCCATGGCTGCAAAAATTCCGGCATAGAAACCTGTTTCATCAAGTTGATCAGAATCATCAAATGCTTTTAGAATCTCCTTTTCGGTTTTTGATTTGCTTAGACGTTTAAACCCACTGTTCTTAATTGTGAAATCACCAGACCAATTTAATACCGCAGGACTCATCGCATATACGGATGAAAACACATCTGAAAAAAGCATTCCGATTTTTAAGGCACCATTGCCACCCATCGAATGTCCTGACAGTCCCCGGCTGTTTCGATGGGGTATGGTTCGAAAGTTTTTATCGATATAAGCGACCACATCTTTTCCTATGAAGTCAGCCCAATTACCTGCGAGCGTTGAGTTGGTGTAAAAGCTACCTCTAAAACGATTGTCGCTATTGGGTAAAACCAATATCATCGGTTGGATTTTACCAGTGGCAATAGCCTTATCCATTAATTCTTTTAGTCCAGTCCATACAAGCATCAAGCTGTCATTAACTCCAACACCATGTAAGAAATAGATCGTGGGGTAACGTTGTGTGCTTTCTGAATATCCGGGAGGAACGTACACTGAAATTTTGCGCAGTGGATCTTCACCACCCTTGTTATTTTGAATAGACGGGGCAAGAATTTTTTGAACAATAACTTTACCTTCCGTAAGAGGTTGGCCAAAAGTATTGATCGCGATGAGTACTAGAATGAGTGATGTTGGAAGGATCTTAATCATATTCTTTTTGTGATTGTAAGTTTCTGCTGCAATAGAGGACATTGTATTGTTATTGTATTTTGTCAAACCGATGATGCATTAACCTTCCATGATGAACATCAAAGTGGGTTGGCATGCCGGCATCATTAAAATAAAAATGCACCCTGAAACTGGATTCATAATTACTTTCAAAAAACTCGGTAGGAAGTTTAAATTCATGAAGAGAAAACGGTTCTAGAACTTTATCTGCAATCGTTGGTCGCTTCACAACCAACTTGCCTTCATCGTTTAACATAATGGTAAAGTAGAAATCAAGATGCTTGCTGTAGTACTTGCCGCTAAGTTTTTGAAGATATTCCCTGGAATAAATGGGCTCTACGGTAGAATCCTTCCTCCAAGTATCAATCTCAGGTTCGCCAAATTGTTTGTGAGCCTCTATTCGCATGGTTGAATCCGGATGCGGTTGAAAAAACCTAAGCCAAACAGCAAAATCCGGATCTTTGAAAATGCCATCTCCAACGTACATTAGCGGAACTGATTCGGTTGATGAATATTGCCAATATAAGGTATCGCCCTTCACCTTCATGGCATAATACGTTCTGCTTTTCACAATACTTTGAAAGCTTTCGGTGAGCCAAAGATAACGTCCTGCATATTTTTGTAATTCTTTCTCATTAATGGAAACGGGTGTGGAGGAAAATTTTTGCTGCGGGAGTTTTGTTTTGGTATCGATGTGTAGAAGCCAGGTTGCCAGGGCAATCACTTTACCATCATATTCGGTTTGATTATTGGTTGTGCAAATAATATCAAGTCCGGCAGTCGGTATGCGGGCAAGATAGGAGTAACCCGTTACACCCTCGTGTAAAATGATCTCATACACACCAAGCTTTTTTAATTTATGGCCATGCGCATAATTTGTTTCTTTTAGAACGGGAATGGGTCTTGCATTTTTCTTTAGTCGTTCTGAAGCTTTTGTGATAAATGAGTTTTTATCTTCGAAAGCAGCTGCCCATTTCTCCAAATCACTGGCGGAAGTAAGAGTATGATAGTTACCTCCGGGCGAAGTTTTATCACGTAACCACACTTTGTAAGTGCCTTGCCCATTTTCAAAGTAGGAAAAGGCATGGTTTGCAAGCACAGCCTCTTTGTCTCTTCGCATTGTAGAAGATGACATCTGTAAGGGCTTGAAAATCCTACGCTCTATGTAGTCAGGCAATTTTTCTCCGGATGCTTTTTCTAAAATCAATCGCAGCAATCCAAAATCAGAATTACTGTACATATATCCCTTGCCAGGTTGAACTTGCGGATCGGGTTGATTGTATAAGAAGTTCAAAAACTGAGAGACATCCAAACGGTTATTCATGCTGGCTTGTGTGAGCACCAGCGTTGCCCACTCATCGCAAAAGCCACTGCTGTGGTTGAGTAAATCTTGTATCGTTACAGGTTCACTCCATGCTGGCAGTTTTGGGAAATATTTTCGAACCTTATCTTCTAGGGTAAGTTTTCCATCTTGTTCCATCAATGCTGCCGCAAGTGAGATAAATTCTCTTCCTTCTGAATAGGGTATGGTTACAACTGTATTATGAGTAAACGAAACCTTGTGTTCGAGACTTGCCAGACCGTAATCTTTTTTGGTAATTACTTTTCCGTTTTGGATAACGGTGATTGCGTATCCGGGAGATGATGTATTATTAAAATCTTTGAAGAGAGAATCTATTTTCTTTTCGAGTTCAACTTTGTCAATAGGTTTCGTTTGAGCAGATAGTGACCCGATTCCCAAACTGCTCATCAAAACTAATGCTGCGATAGTTAGGTGGAGTAATTTTTTCATAGTTACAGGATTAGTTCGATACAGGAAGTCCATACAGATGTGCCGGGTAATGAGAAAAGTATTCCTATTCCAAGGATATAAATAGTGAGTGCAACACTCGCTGGTTTTATTGAATACCCGTTTCGTTTTTGGTAGATGCTTAAACCAACAAGCACGAAGACAATAAAAATGAGTACTGCATTTTGTGCTAAAAAATTGTAATCAAGCTTAAGGGCATCTGTAATCGAGTAAATCAGCCTGTCAGCAGTCGGTCCTAGCAGGGTAAGTATCGCGGCAAACATATAGGTTGCGTGGAATACTATTTTCTTTCGATTGATTACCGCGAGCAGATAAAAAGTGAAGAGCCATAAAAAGTATATTAAACCGATGTCAATCGATGCTGCAGCCTTCGTCAATATTTCTTCCGGAGTTAAGATTGAGATTCCGGCTTTAACTTTGTCTGTGTAGCTATTAAAATTAGCATAATAGGTATGCCTGATAACTAAATATCCTGTAATAAAAACTAGTGGCATAATACCGTAGCTGATTTTTCCAACCAGCTTATGAGCCGCATTTTTTTTCTGCTGAATAAGAAACGGTTGAACGATGGCCATCACAATCCAAAGCACCATAAAGAAAGCGTGAACGTGATAGATGTTGTCCATGGGCGACAACAGTATTGAAAAGTAGCTTGGGTAAAATCCAAAAAAAGTGAGCGGTACCAGTAACACTAGAAACAAGGCAAGTTTTGGAAATAGGATTTTGTTCATCGCTATTTATTTTCTGGTGGAAATAAGGTGGACGCGTGTAGATGCGCAATCTTCCATTCTTCTTTTTGTTTCACCATCACCAACGTTCTGCGTGACAAATACTTTTCGCCATTGCCTAAATGAAACGTTACGATAGCGGTTTGGTCATACACTTGAATTCTCACATCTCTAGGAGTGATGCCTAATTTTAATATGTTGTTTGGATCTTTGAATTCAGGAAATAGATCTAACCATGTTTTTTCTATTTCCGCTCTACCGATTCTCCGCGAAGCCTGTTCCCACTCAGGAAAGAAAATAGTGGCATCATCCGCGAAGGATTTTCTAAACGGTTCCCATTGAAGTGAATTAAAGGATTGTAGAAACTTTTCTACCGATACTTTAACATCAGTTGAATCACTTTGCTGAGCATTTACGGAAAAAACTGAGATCGTTAAGATAAAAGCTAAACAGGTTTTAAAGAAGTAATTCATGGTCTTTCAAAATCGATTTTGTTTTATTTGTCTTTTCATTGAAACGTCAAACGTTCCGATTGTCACAATCTAGATTTAGTTAAGTCGGTCATAAATTGGCTTCGTTAAAACTAGCCCGGATAAAAGAGTTAAGAACCATAACGTCCAGTCAAGGCGATACCGGGTAGAAGTCATTTCATTCAAGGTCGTACTGCTTTCATTGGTGATTAGTTCAGCAAATTTTGGTTCCACAACTACCATTGCTAATACTCCCGCACATATGAAAATTGAAAATGAGATAATAATCCACTTTCGTGCTTTTGTCTTCCAACACGCAATTAGCGCGATCACAAATAGAAGGGTTGTTAAATTGGGTATGGTGTTCCAAAAAATAGAACTATCATAACCATAGTCGCCTTTTACCATTTGAAAACTTTTTGGAGGGTTCTTAACTAAAGTTTGCACAATCGTTAACATGGCAAAGAGTTGAGCACCAATTTGAACGAAAAGGGTTGCAAATATTGCTAATAGCGAAATTTTGGAAAAGGTTGATGTTTTCATAGCGTATTCATCAGACTATATAAGTGGCAACATTGGTTTATCCAGTTAATGCTTGCCTTAATTTGTTTTGATGTCATTTCTTGTTAGTCGGTTGAAACTCCGGATGCCCGGACTGCCAGAGCATAAATTTGAGCGTTCCAATAACCTCACTCACACCACCCCCTGTATGTCCGCTTTCCCAATCGACTAAAAATAATTGCGGCCTTGTTCCTTTCTGCTTGGCTTGTAGCGTTGCTACATAACGCGCTGGTGCTGTCAATGCAATGATGTAGTCTGTGCCCCCGTGTGCCACTAACATGGCAGGCAGTTTTGTATTTTCAGGAATGTGGTATAAAGCACTGAGGTTGTATACCGATTCAAAACCTTCTTTCGTTTTTACATCACCAACATTACCGCGTTCCCTGGCATAGGCAGCATCGCGATGTGTGGCCAGGTCGGGTAACCCGGACTGAAAAATTCCTCCTGCAAATAAATCCGGACGCTGGTTAATGCCGTTGCCAACCAAAAAGCTTCCGGCACTGCCACCCATAACAAATTGTTTGTCGCTGGAGGTGTAATTGTTCTTAATGAAATAGTCGGCTACATCAACCACATCGTTAATGGAATTCTGTTTGTTGGGAAACTGTCCGCCCTCAACCCAGTCGAGGCCAAGATCACCACCTCCACGCACGTGCGCCCAGGCATACACACCACCGCGGTTCAGCCACGGTAGTCTATTCGGGTCAAGCCAAACATCATTTACTGCACCACCATTGCCATAGGCTTCTATGTAAAGCGGGTTTCGATTTTTTAGAACTACTCCGTTCTTATATACCAGCGAAACCGGAATTTTTTTACCATCGCGGGAAGGCACTTCTATTACTTCAGTTACAAAATCAGAAGCAAGGTCTAAACTGAGTGGCGAAAAGGGGAGCGGGTTAATGCTATCAGTCGCAAATTGATAGCGCATATACTGTGTGGACCGTATCGCACTAAAATGAGCAAAACCCAGATCGTTGTCACCCAGTTTCGTCAACTCTACTACTGAGCCTTTTGCAGACAGTGGAATTTTGGCTACTTGTTTTGATTGATAGTCTATTTTGAAAAATCCCATCTCTCCAACTTTGCGATAGGCCACATATAACACATCGTTGCAGGCAACAATACACGAAGCATGAGCTGCATCAACATAGGCAAGTACTTCATCTTGGGCAGGAAGAAAGTTCACCGGGCTATCGCCTGTTGACATGTCGATCTGAACAATGGTGTAGTGTGGGTGATCTTCTGTAGCGGCATATAAGAAATTGCCTTTCGCGTCAAATCCGTCACCGAGGTTCAAATAGTTATTGAGTCGCTTCCAGGGAGTTTTGGCGCCATTCAATTCTGAATAGTGAACGGCAAAAGCATAATTATCTTCATCACCTGTGCGAATTCTGGCTAACAGAAAGGGTGATGAGTTAAAACTGTAAATGTATGGCGTTTCATAATCCTTGAGTTGGATGTTACTGTTAACGCCAATGCCAAATACGGCTTCATCTTTGGTTGTTGAAACGCCCGACTTGTGCAGTTTAATTTTGCCGTTATAATATTTTTGACTTTCAATGATAGAAGGTGGTGCCTGTGAGTATAACAAACCACTGTCATCGGGCAACCAGGTCATAGATACACCTCGAGCATCATTGAACATCACTGGACCAATACTGTCAGGTAAAAAAGTTTTTTTATCCAGATCGTAAATGCGGATGTGCGGATTGGCTTCTCCACGTTGTACCAGCATAAGGGCGATAAGCGGTTTTTTATGTGCGTGCGCTTTTTTACGGCTGCGATATTTTTGTCCGTTGATGGTGATGCCTCCGGAAAAAATAATTTCCTCCTCAGCACTACTACTTTTTCTCTGGCACAACGAAATGCCCACATCCGGAATATCACGATAATAATAAAATTTATCATTCACTGCTGAAAGGCCCCATATCTCCTCTTGCAGACTGATGTAAGCAGCATCAATTTCGGCTGACAGTTTTTCACCGTTTGGAATGCTGTCTAAGATGCTTTGCGTTAATTTTCCTTGTTCGTTTACCCACGCCTTCATTTCGGCTTCATTCGACTTGCGTTCCATCCAGAAGTAAGGATCTGAAATTTTCCTGTCGAAGATGGTGGTATCAAATGGTTCTGTTCGGGTTAAAGGGTAATTGAATTCTTGTTTGGTTGAGCATGCTATCAAAAGCAATGGGAGTGCGAGAAATTGCAATACTTTCATTCTGATAAAGAGTTAAGGGGTTCTGTTTTTTCGTTTTATTTTCATTTCGGTTCATTTCTAGAATGACAATGTAATCCCGCTCCATCATGATGAAGCGGCATGCAATCAATTTGAACAACCTTCCTGTTTGGAAAAGCTTTTTCAAGAATTGATTTTGCTTTTTCATCTTTTAGTCTTACCTCTTCTGAATCTCCCTCTTTCCAATACTTGGATGTTACCACTACACCGTTGGCAATAATAAAATTGAAATAGCCTGTTGTCAGATAGAACTCAACTGTGTCTTGTGTTACATTCTCAAACCAAGACATTTCTTCTTTATTCAAAGTATTAAATACAATTCGTTTTGTTTGTTGTTCTGGGGTTGGCACCCGAATTATTGTAAATGGTTTGCCATCCTGATCTGTAGCCTGTTTCAGAATCTCATAGTTCTCCTCCATTCTACTGGATGTTTCTTTGGCGATTTCATTTTGTTCACTTTCATGTTGACTTACTTCCGCTAATAAAATAGTATTCGCATCAGCAAACCGACAAAACTCATCAATGTGTCCGCCTGTTCCAATTCCATATACACCATTCTCTAATTTACCCCACTCTTCTTCCTTTGGTCCTTTTTTCAACCAGATTAGGTTTGTTACACCCAATACTCTTCTATACTCTTCTTCAATTTGTGATTTTGTCATTTTAGGATTTCGATCCAATTCTACAGACTCAACGAGTAGCATGGTACCTTTTCCATTGGTTTGCCATGCACCGCCTTCGGAAATCATAGTTGAAGAAATTGTTGGGAGGTGAAAGTGTGCGGCTACGTTTCGATCAATGGCTTCTGCACGTTTATCAAAATGTATAAAACTGAAATCAGCAATAGCGAAATCTCCTTTTTCGTTTCTTAAAAAAACGGGCCCCGGATCTTGAATGGCCCCGTACTGTATTTCATTGTAAAAAAGATTAACTCTTGAGGTGTCAATCTTATGTTCAATCATTTTTTCGTAAATCCGTTTTGCGAGTTGCTCTTTGGTGTAATTGAGTTGTTCAGAATAAAGTAGTCTTACCTTAACATACGGTGTTATTTCTTTCATGGCATCGAGTGCTGTAAAATAGAAGGGGTCTCCTCCCAGAAAACCCCTTTCTACCCAACTTAACCAGATGTATTCTTGTTCTTCGAATTCAGCGGGAACATGAAATTTTGAATCATTTTGTTTGCAGGCAAAAATTGTTGACGCGGTGAAGAGTAATAGAATTCCTTTGGTCATATCAATTTTTCATTAATCGCTTTCGAAACCGCTTCTGTTTGTGAGTGTACATGCAACTTTTCATAAATCTTTCGGATGTGAGAGCGCACGGTATCGATGCTGATAAATATTTCTTCTGCTATCATCTTGTAACTATTGCCTTTGCTTAACGAAGTCAGCACTTCTTTTTCGCGTGCGGTCAGTTGATAGGGATTTTCTGGAGAAGATTTTTGATGCATGGATGCAAGCACCAAACGCGCAATACTGGGCGACATCGGTGAGCCACCCTCTAACACTTCTTCAATGGCGGAGAAAAGTTTTGACGAAATGTGTTTCTTTAAAAGATAACCTGATGCTCCTGCGCAAAGGGCATCAAACACGTGTTCATTGTCGTCAAATACTGTGAGCATGAGAATGGGTATTTCTCTATTTACTTTTCGAACATGCGTCACGGCTTCAATTCCATTCATGTCTGGCATGTCAATATCCATGATCAGTAAATTGGGTTTGAGCGTTTGAAGATGATTATTTACATCGGTTGGGTTTTCAAACGCACCTACCAATTTAATTTGCTTATTAAGACGAAGCATCGATTGAATGCTTTCGCTCAAAAGTAAATTATCTTCGTACAGCAGAATCGAGTGAATCGTCATATAGATAGGTAAATATCGTCACGCTTTCCATGCGAGAGTATCGCATGTTCATGCGATAGGTAACAGCAGCTCTACTTCGGTTCCGTTGCCCACAACACTCTTCAATGTGACCGTTCCATTAACTTCCTTGGCCCGTTCGCGCAGATTGCGCAGTCCGTTTCCCGTTGTGACCATTTGCTCATCAAAACCCTGACCATTGTCTTTTATGTGCATCACCAGAGTGTGGTCATGCTGATGCAGATTGATTTCGATCTTACTTGCATTGCTGTACTTCGCAGCATTGTTGATAGTCTCTTTAAAAATTAGAAACAGATTCTTGCGCCTATCCGCATCTAGTGTGAGACTTGAATCTACCTTTTCGGAAAAATGGTAGTCAATATTTTTAGATTCAAAAATCTCGGTAGAGAATTCTCTCATGCGGATAATAACCTGACTCATCGAATCATTGTGTGGATTGATGGACCATACAATGTCGCTCATGTCTTCCATGATGCGAGCCGATTGATCGCCAATACGCTGAAGATAACTTTGCACATTTTCTCCATTTTCAACGAGTGCTACCTGACTTAAAATATTAATACTGGAAAGCGTAGAGCCAATGTCATCATGAAGATCACGCGAAATGTTATTACGTACACGTTCAATTTCAACCAATCGTTTTGCTCTGTTCACAACACGGTATCTGTTTATGAGTAAGAGCGCTATTACAATAACTGAAATCAAAGCAATGACGATAGAGGTTATGACTACCTTTTGTCGACTTAAGGCAAGCGCCTGCAATTCCTGATCTTTTTTTAGGAGCGTAATTTCTTTTTCCTTCTTGTCATTTTTGTATTCTTCTTCCAAACTTTTTAGTTGTAACACCACTTCACTTCCTGTAAGCGAGTCTTTGAGTTGTTGACCCTTACTTAAATTCTCGAACGCTTTTTCGAATTGTTTGCGTGATGCGTACCATTTGGCTAATTCGTAATGGCCTTCTGCTGTATTGGTTAGTGCTCCTTCTTCCAAAGAGATTTCAATATTCTCCAGCAGTGTTTGTTCTTCCGTTTTTTCTTTTTGGAGATCGTTCTGCAGCGAAACCAAATAGGTTTTGATTCTTGAAACCGTTAAACTGTCGCCTGCTTGCCGTGCGAGCGTCAAGGCCTCTAAGAATGTTTTTTTTGCATCATCGGTCTTTTTCGTCATCTTTAAAAGTGATCCTTTATTAAACAGTATGCGGGCTTCCTCAATTAACAACTTAAGTTCTTTTGCCTGCTTCAGCGCCTTATTAAAATAGATCATGGAGAGTTCAGTTCTATTGGTTTGTTGATACACCGAACCCAGGGTCATCCACGATGTCAGAATTCCTCGCTTGTCGCCCAATTCCTCTTTTATCTTTTCGGATTGAAGAAGATATTTTTCAGCAATGGAATATTGCTCAAGTTCAAAAAAATCATTTCCGAGACTGTTCAAGCAGAACGATTGCCCTCGCTTGTTTTTTATTTCCTCAAACAAGGCGAGTGATTTGAGATGGTAGTCCGCAGCAGTTTTTAGATCGCCTAAACTATAATAGGCATTACCAATATTTAACATCTGCCCGGCACGACTTGTTTTATTCCCTGTTGGGCCAATCAGTCGCAGCGCCTCTTGAAGATAGGGTAAGGCTTCTTTGTACTTACCTTGTGTTTTATAAAATAGACCCGCTGTGTTGGCGTAGTTAACCGCGTCTTTTTTATTAATTGGTTTTCGTTTAGCAAGCGCTTCCATTAAGTTGAGATAATGTTGAGCACTATCAGTATGACCTGAATTTTGGTGCATAGCCACCAGACCTGAGTAAGCGGACGACAGCCAAAATTCAGTGCCCAGTTCTTTAGCAAGTGCAATATGTTGATAGGCATACGACATGGCTTTATCCATGTCCTTCCGCATAAATTCCGAGCCAAGGTGTTCGAGGGTTTTGATCTCGTTGGTATCGCGCGTATGTTGAGCCAGTACTTTTTGCAGACTATCAA
Source organism: Chryseolinea sp. (assembly GCA_036787535.1). Classification (GTDB taxonomy): domain Bacteria; phylum Bacteroidota; class Bacteroidia; order Cytophagales; family Cyclobacteriaceae; genus Chryseolinea. Next base: position 9,615 of record DAIQPD010000017.1, on the reverse strand, counting down.
TAACCCGCGACTGCGAGTGTCCCACAGTAATGATGAACATCAGTGTAATCAGCGCTAATCCCTTCTTTACTGTTATCATATACCACTACACAAGCTTTTCATTAATAGCTTTCGAAACGGCTTCTGTTTGGGAATGCACATGAAGTTTTTCATAAATTTTCTTTATGTGTGTTCTCACAGTATCGATGCTGATTTCAAATTGAGAGGCGATGAGTTTATAGCTATTGCCTTTGCTGAGTGAAGTAAGAATTTCTTTTTCACGAGAAGTGAGTTGATAAATATTTTCCTGTGCTGGTTTTAGATGCATGGCGCTAATCACCATTCTTGCGATGCTTGGCGACATGGGAGCACCACCCGATTGTACTTCATCTATAGCATCAAACAATTTTGTTGAAATATGTTTCTTCAATAAATAGCCGGAAGCGCCTGCACAGATGGCATCAAATACATGTTGGTTGTCATCGAACACCGTGAGCATTAAAATGGAGACTTCTGAATTAAATGCTCTTATTTTTTTAACCGCTTCGATTCCCGTCATTCCGGGCATATCAATATCCATTAAAATCAGTTCAGGGTTGTGTTGCTTAACCTGTTCTTCAATGTTGAGTACATGACCGAATTCGCCTACACGTTTTAATGCACTGTTTTGTGCAATCATACCACTCAGACTTTCTCGGAGTAAATCATTGTCTTCGTAAATAAGAATAGAAACAGCCATTAGAGATCGGAATGATATATTTATAAAGTTGACTTCTCAAAAAACAGATTACAATACCACAATCATGTGATGGGGATATTAAGCTCTATTTGTGTGCCCAGATGCGAACTTTTTAAATCCAACAGGGCATTAATACCTTTTGCGCGCTCTCGGATGTTTCGCAATCCGTTTCCGGGTTTAACGGTTTTAAAGTCAAATCCTTTTCCGTTATCCTGAATTAAAAGATGGAGCGAATTAGCATTTACCTCAAGTTGAATAGTGACTAAATTGGCCTCACTGTACTTAGCCGTGTTGTTAATCGTTTCTTTAAAAATCAGAAATATATTTTTCCGAACCTGGATATCGAGCGAAGTTCCGTTGAGCGATTCTTCGCCTTCGAATGTATAGGTAATATTTTTTGGCTCCAAAATTTCAGCCGCGAACTCTTTCATCTTCACCATCATTTGTTCCAGTGAATCATTATTTGGATTGATAGACCACACAATGTCACTCATGCTCTCCATCATCCTTGCAGAGTGTTCGCCAATACGTTGAAGGTGATGATTGGTATTACCATTACTTTCATTCATTGCGAGTTTACTGATGATGTTGATACTGGAAAGTGTAGAACCAATATCATCATGAAGATCACGTGCTACCTTACTTCTGATTTGTTCCTCAATAAAGTAGCGACTAATTTTTACACTACAGATCGCGGCAATTTCTTTCAGCATATAATGATGCCAGCGCGAGAAGAAATTTTTTCTGGAATGATTAGCTTCGATAAACCCAAACGTTTTGCCTTCAATAATAATAGGAGTGATGTGTTCAGAATCTGATGAGCTATCATTCGAACCATACCTTACCTTTTGAATCGGTACGCCCTCTTGCTGCTTCAGAGAAACCACGCACGACTCTATCCCTAAAAGTTCGACACAATTTTTTGCTACCGATCGAAACACATCTTCAATGGTGTGGCGATTATAAAGTGATGTAGCAACCTGGTTTAATATTTTTTGCGATTGGATTTTGCGCTGAAGATTTTGAATCCACAAATAAAGAGAAGACGCTGCAACAAAAATAAGTAAGGCAATAAACCAATGCTCTTTCCAGAATGGAGGATGAATAGTAAATGAAAGGGAAGCAATGTTTTGCGATGACTTTCCGGTGTGATCAATCGCTTTGACAGAAAAAGTATATTTACCATCACTTAAGTTGGTGTAACGTGCCTGGTGTTCGTTACCTACATTAATCCAGTGGTCATCATATCCTTCTAATTGATAGTAATAGGTAACGTGTTGAGGAAGTGAATAGGTGAGTGCGGAGAACTGAAAATTGAATTCGTTTTCATTATATCGAAATGAACTTCCGGAATGAATAAGTGAATCGCCTTGATGTGCAACGGTAATCACAATGGGAAAATCAGCAGAAGTAAGCGCAAGACTGTCGGGATGGAATTTTAGAAAACCGTTAGAGAGTCCAATCATAATTTCGTTTTTAGAATTGGTAGAGAATGGGGTATTGAAGTTGGTAAACGATAGACCACTGTTGGCATCATAGTGCTGAATAGTTTCTCCTGATGGTTTCATGCACGTCAAACCTTTACTGGAGGCTAACCAGATATTCCCATTGACATCTGATTGAATGGAATATATTGTGTTTTCCGGTAATCCATCTTTCATCGAATAGGTAGTCATCACTTTCGTTTCTTGAGAATACCTGCTTACACCGCCTGATGTAGTCGCAATCCAAATATCGCCTTGGCGGTCAATCGTCATGGAATTAATTAATGATGATTGAATGGCTCCGGGATTTCTGGTGTCTGCCTGAAAGTAGGTGTACTCTTTTGTTTTTAGATCATGTCGGAAAACGCCAAAACTAAAATCGGCAATCCAAACTTCATTATGCGGAGGATCGGAAAGCAGACTTGTAACGCGATCAACGAATAAGGCATCAGGATCTTTCGGCAAACTTTTCCATACATTACTTTTTGGATTGTAATGAAAGACACCATGACGAAGCGCTGCAAACCAAAAGTTACCTTCTGCATCCTCAATCATGTCAACGAAGCGATAGTTGTCTGTAGTTGCCGGATGTGAAAAGCGCGAGAAGTTTTTCTGATGTTCATCTGAAACAAAAATCGATTGGGCAGTCAACACCCATAAACGTTCACGACTATCTTTTATAATCTTGGTGCAAAACAATAGTGGCTTTCCATCTATGCTTAAAATTTCCTGGCGCTCGCCAGTTTGTTGATTCATTTTAACCAGACTGTTTTTAGAATAGGAACTTATGTAATAGGTATTACTCTGCTCATGATCTAACACATAAAAAACAGAGCCCGAATTATATTGCGAAGTGTCTGGAAAAACCCGCACGAATGGAAAAATGTCGAGGTGACTATCATAGATGCTCACGCCTGAAGATGTACCAATCCATGCAATACCTTTGTCCTGAAAAACTGCACTTACCTTTTCGTGCTGAAGACTAAATGTGTTTTTTTCGTCTTGTGGAAGAACGTTCGCTTCCTCTTTTATTTTGTCCACCACCCACAATCCTTTGAGTGAAGGCAACAATATAGTGGAGGTCGATTTTAGATTCGCAGGCAGTGAATTCGCATTTTGTTTGATCGATCGAAGATTCTGTTTTACAATATCGTAGACATATAATTTTCTTTGCCCGAAATAAATTCGTTGTAAAACACTGTCATAGTGCATCCCAATGAAATCTTCAGCCGTATCACCACCATGATATTGAAATAGGCTTGTGTTGATATCAAAACTGAACAAACCCAATGTTGTACCGAGCCAAAGTTCATGATTCGATTTATGAATGATTTTTTGAATGGATTTATAGGAAGCTTGTTGCTGTGGTAAAATGGTTTTTACAAACTCGTGCCAGGGTAAGTAGGTAAATTCTTTTTGCTCTGGATCATAGTAACACAAGTCACGCACATCAAGCGCCAGCCAAACTTTTCCTTTTTGATCAATGTAAGAATCCCAAATCAAACTACTGGCTATTCTTGATTTATTCTGAGCGGCTCCATCTTCATCTGGTGAGAAAACGTAAAGGCTGTCGTTGTTGGGATTAATAACATTTAAACCACTCCAGGTAGAAATCCACAATCGTCCTTGTGAATCTTCCTCAACGTCATTAATGTGTTCATGAGAAAGGGAATGTGAGATTTGCCCGGGCCGATAGATTTGAAAGGTATGTCCATCGTACCGATTCAATCCGTTTTCGGTTCCGATCCACATAAAACCGGTATGGTCTTTCAGAAAGCAAGTCACCCGATTATCAGACAGCCCATGGAACTCCGAAAGCTTTTCAAAATGATAGGTCTGCGCGCTGCTCATCACAGGCAGTGCGCACCATATCATTACCAGATTTCGCAAGGCAGACTTCATCGTTTTTCAAGATAGCAATAATTGGAAAGAGATAAATCAACTTGATATATTGATATACAAAGGTTTCAATGTTTTCCTTAGTTTTGCGTTAATCAGATCAATGGCACAGAATACCTACAAGTCAAATACATTCAAGAAACCTGAGAAGGAGAAGAAGAGCAAGTCAAGCAGCTCAGGCAAGTCCAACTTTAGTTTAGCATTTCTGAAAGATCCACGCTTCAAACTGGCGTGTGGGTTTTTCCTGATGATTGTTTCTGTTTATTTATTTCTCGCGCTATTCTCCTACCTTTTCAATGGCAAGGCCGATCAAAGTGTGATGGAAGCTTTGGGCGATGCATCACTGTCGGATTCTGGAAGAGAAGTTGATAACTGGTTAGGATTGTATGGAGCAATCACCTCCCACTATTTTATTTTCAGATGGTTTGGCATTTCAGCATTCTTCATTCCTCCCTTGTTGTTCGTTATCGGATTTAAAATTGTTTTCAACCGTGAGTTATTCCGGATCTTTTCATATTCCATATTCTCCATTTTTTCTGGTATGTGGCTTTGCTTATTGCTGGGTTACATGACCATGATTAATGAAGGCGTTAGTGAATGGAGTTTTCTGGGTGGTGGGTTTGGATATCAGTTAGCCGTGTTGAGTGATTCCATGTTTGGATGGGGAACATTCTTGATTTTGATTCTCTCCCTCTTTGTCTTTATCGTTTTCTACTTTAATGTAACATCTATTCCGGCTTTTAGCATTCGCGATCCGAAACCAATCGGTAATGATGCGTTGGAAACTGATGAGCAAATTGATGGAGATGCAATACCACCCACCTATACAGACGAGAAAGACAACTGGCCAATCGAAGCAATAGAAGGTGATTTAATTGCTGAGCCAATAGAATTGGTAAAGCCAATCATTGAACCTGCGAAGCCAATTCCTGAATTGAAATTGGAAGTGCAAAAATCAGACGTAAAACCAGAGCCTACCTTTATTATAGAAGAAACGCTGGATACGGATAAACTCGCGGATCAACTCGTACAAGAAAGCGGCTTGTATGATCCGACATTAGACTTGAGTGGTTATACATTTCCTACACTTGATTTACTGAATGAATATGACACCGGCAAAGCAGGCGTATCGCAGGAAGAACTCAATCAGAATAAAGACAAAATTGTAGAAACGCTGGTCAACTTTAAGATCGGTATTCAAAGTATAAAAGCTACCATCGGTCCTACAGTAACGCTTTATGAAATTGTGCCTGATGCCGGTATTAAAATCTCGCGTATCAAAAATCTGGAAGATGACATTGCCTTAAGTTTGTCTGCTCTTGGTATCCGGATCATCGCACCAATCCCCGGTAAGGGAACGATCGGTATTGAGGTTCCGAACAAAAATCGGGAGATGGTGAGCATTCGTTCAGTGTTTGCATCGCAGGCGTTTGCAAAAACAGATAAGGAGTTGCCTATTGTAATGGGCAAGACTATTTCGAACGAAGTGTTGGTAATTGATTTGGCGAAGATGCCTCACTTACTTGTTGCCGGTGCAACAGGACAAGGTAAGTCGGTGGGATTGAATGTGATTTTGGCTTCTCTATTATATAAGCGTCATCCATCGCAATTGAAATTTGTGCTGGTCGATCCGAAGAAAGTGGAGATGTCTTTGTTCAGCAAGATTGAAAGACATTATCTGGCGAAACTTCCGAACAGTGAAGAGGCCATCATTACGGATACAAAGAAAGTAGTACATACACTCAACTCGCTTTGTATTGAGATGGAGAACAGGTACGAAATTTTAAAAGATGCCGGAGCCCGGAATTTAAAAGAATACAATGCGAAGTTTGTTTCGCGTAAGCTGAATCCAAAAGAAGGTCATCGGTTTTTACCTTATATCGTTTTGGTTATCGATGAGTTGGCCGATTTGATGATGACGGCAGGCAAAGAAGTAGAAACGCCCATTGCGCGTCTTGCTCAACTTGCCCGTGCCATCGGAATCCATTTAGTAGTAGCGACACAACGTCCATCGGTAAACGTAATTACGGGTGTGATCAAGGCAAACTTCCCGGCACGTTTGTCTTTTAGAGTTACGTCTAAAGTAGATTCACGAACCATTTTAGATTCGGGTGGAGCCGATCAGTTGGTGGGGCAGGGTGACATGTTGCTTTCCAATGGTTCAGAAGTTCTGCGAATACAATGTCCTTTTGTGGATACCCCAGAGATTGAAAAAATCTGTGAATTTATTGGCTCACAGCGTGGATATGATTCCGCATACATGCTTCCTGAATTTGAAGGCGATGATGAGGGAGCGAAAAATAATATTGATTTATCGGATCGTGATGCCTTGTTTGAAGAAGCCGCGCGATTAATCGTGATGCATCAACAAGGAAGTACCTCATTAATCCAGCGAAAGCTGAAATTAGGCTACAACAGAGCTGGAAGATTGATTGATCAATTAGAGGCAGCAGGTATTGTTGGGCCGTTTGAGGGTAGCAAAGCGCGTGAAGTTTTGATAAAAGATGACATGAGTTTGGAACAATTATTGACTTCACTAAAAGAAAGACATAACCAATTGTAACTTTGCGCCCACATTTAAGCCTAAACCTAATGAAGAATTTGATTTTCGCCCTTACAGCCCTACTTATCACCTTTTCAGCTTCAGCTCAGTACGACCCAAAAGCCCTTGCTATATTGGATGCTATGAGTGCTAAATACAAAGCTATTGCTGCTTTCGAAGCCAATTTTGCCTATACCCTTACAAATGATGCTGAGAAAATAAACGAAGAGTTTAAGGGAAAAATAACCGTAAAGGGAGATAAGTACAAACTTACATTGCCAGAACAAGAGGTAATTAATAATGGCTCTACTATATGGACCTACCTTCCTGCAGCAAAAGAAGTAAACATCGATAATTACGATCCTTCCTCCGAAGATGTGAATCCATCTAAGATTTTTGAGATTTATAAGAAGAACTTTAAATACCTATACATTCAGGATAAAACTGAAGCAGGTGTGTTGGCTGAAGAAATTGATTTAGTGCCTGAGCGAAAAGATGCGCAGTATTTTAAAATTAAAATGTTCATCAACAAAAAAGATAAAAGCATTTTAAGCTGGACGATGTTCGACAAAGGCGGAAATAAATTTAAGTATAGCATCTCCAAGTTTAACCCTACTGTAAAAATTGACGACAGCTTCTTTGTTTTCGATACGAAGAAGTATCCAGGTGTTGAAGTAATTGATTTAAGGTAGTGAACGGTTAATGGTTAATAGTTAATGGTGGTTTACTTTAAGCATTTGTGATTCTTTATCCGAGCCATGTCCTCCGACTATTAACGAATAACCAATAACTTTGCACCATGAATCGTGCTCAGCTCTTCGAACAAATCCAGAAGAAAAACTCCTACCTCTGTGTAGGATTAGATACGGATATTGAAAAAATACCGAAGCATCTTCTAAATACTTCCGATCCTATATTCGAATTCAACAAGCAAATCATTGATGCTACTCATCAATATTGTGTTGCCTATAAACCCAACATTGCTTTTTATGAAGCTTTAGGTCCGAAAGGTTGGGAAAGCCTACAGAAGACTCTTGATTACATTCCAAAAGATATTTTTACGATTGCGGATGCAAAGCGTGGTGATATTGGAAACACCTCATCGTTGTATGCAAAAGCATTTTTCGAACAAATGAATTTTGATTCGATTACCGTTGCGCCTTACATGGGCGAAGATTCAGTCAGGCCGTTTTTAAAATTCAAAGACAAGTGGGTGATCTTGTTGGCGCATACCTCTAATCCAGGAGCAAGCGATTTTCAATTGCTTGAATCTGTGGTTACAGGAAGAAAGTTATACGAAGAGGTAATTCTAAAAGCGCAACAATGGTCAACCCCAGATCAGTTGATGTTTGTTGTGGGCGCCACACAAACGGAAAAATTGCAAAGTATTCGCGCGTTGGCGCCTGAGCATTTCTTTCTTGTTCCCGGCATTGGTGCACAAGGCGGAGACTTAGAACTCGTTTCAAAATACGGAATGAACAAACAATGCGGCTTGCTGGTCAATTCTGCCCGCTCTATTATATATGCATCTTCAGAAACTGATTTTGCCAAACGTGCGGGCGAGGAGGCGATGAAGGTTCAGCAAGAGATGAAGGGATATTTGAACGCTTAAGTTTATAGCCACGAATGCACGAATGAATTTATTCGGGCATTCGTGGCAACCTGCATTCAGAACGCTTTCATATCTGAGTTTATCATTGACTTTCTTCTCCAAAAATCGTAACTAGAATTATCTAAATTCTAGTACCGATGTATGAATCTTTTATCCACTACCTCTGGCAATTTCAATATTTTTCCAAGAACGATTTACGTACAACACAGGGTGAGGAGATTGTTGTCTTTCATCCTGGGTTTAAGAATACACATGCCGGTCCGGATTTTTATCAGTCGCGCATAAAGATTGGTGAACTTGAATGGGTTGGCAGCGTGGAGATTCATATTCACTCTTCTTTCTGGCAAACGCATAATCACAATGTGGATGAGGCCTATGAAAATGTTGTGCTTCATGTAGTGTGGAGCGATGACAAACCCGTGAAGCGAATGGATGGAAGTTTGATTCCTACATTGGAGTTGAAAAACCGGGTGGATGATGCACTTCAGCTTACCTATAAAAAACTGGTTAATAGTCCGGAAGAAATTCCGTGTGCGTCTTCGTTTCAGCAGGTTTCGGAAATCACAAAGCTTTCCATGTTAGATCGCGTGTTATCAGAACGATTGGAATCAAAGGCTTTTGTGGTAAATCAGATTCTAGTACGGAACAATAATGACTGGGAAGAAACAGCCTATCAGGTATTGGCAAAGAATTTTGGCTTTCATGTTAATGCCGATCCCTTTCTGCAACTCGCACAAAACCTGCCGTATAAAACCATCATGAAGCATAGTGACAAGCCCATCCAAATTGAGGCGTTGTTGTTTGGTCAGGCTGGTTTTTTGGAGAAATCAGAGGGTGATGAATACATCAATATTTTAAAACGGGAGTATGATTTGTTGGGCAAAAAATACAGACTGAACGAAGGTCGATTAAACAAAGCACAATGGAAATTTCTTCGGCTTAGGCCTGCCAATTTCCCTACCATACGGTTAGCACAATTCGCCAACCTTTTGTTTTGTCGTAAGAATTTATTTTCAAACATGGTAGAGGCAAGCCTGGACATGAAGTGGAAAACATTCTTTAGCCTTCAACAATCTGATTATTGGTTGCGTCACTACCAGTTCAATAAACAGACAGAGGAAAAAATTCCAGTCTTAGGTCAGATGAGCAAAGATAACCTCGTCATCAATTCATTGGTTCCGTTGTTGGTGGCGTACGGAAAATCGAAGGATGATCAGATGCTAGTCGATCGTGCAATCACTATATTGCAACATGTTAAAAGTGAAGCTAACACGATTACCCGCACTTGGGCTTCTCTTCAACTGAAAAGTAAAAGCGCATTCGACTCACAGGCCATGATTGAGCTCCATAACAATTATTG
>DAIQPD010000153.1:0-9641 GCA_036787535.1 Chryseolinea sp. | reverse complement strand
TCTGGTTTACGGTCTATGCCTCCATCGCAGCTTTTAGTTTATACACTTGCGTGTACGCATTTCGCAAAACATTTGCTGTTGCCACATTTGATAACATGGCCTACCTGGGGGTAAGTTATAAAGGCTGGTTGGTCATTGCCCAAGTGCTTGGATATGGGTTGTCGAAATTTATAGGTATCAAAGTAATCTCTGAATTAAAAGCACATTCACGATCCTTTGGAATTTTATTAATGGTCTCCATTGCCGGAGCATCATGGCTCTTGTTTGCGCTAGTACCTTCTCCATATAATGTAGTGTTCCTGTTTACAAATGGCTTACCACTTGGAATGGTGTGGGGAATGGTGTTCGGATATCTTGAAGGCAGAAGAATGACTGAAGTATTGGGTGCTGCACTCTCCGTGAGTTTTATTTTTTCTTCCGGACTCTGTCGATCGGTTGGTGGATATATTGTTCGTGATTGGCATGTTTCTGAAACGTGGATGCCACTTGTTGCTTGTTTTGTTTTTGTATTACCCTTGCTCACATTTTTATGGTTGCTCGACAAAGTTCCACCGCCTTCTGAATTGGATGAAGAACTCAGAACAAAACGAAAGACAATGGATAAGACAGAACGCAGAGCTTTTGTCACTAATTTCCTTCCGGGCATTGTCTTATTCGTAATAGCTTACATGCTCCTCACCATCTTCAGGGATTTTCGCGACAATTATTCAGCAGAGGTGTGGAAAATATTAGGTTACGGAAATTCACCAGGAATATACACGACTACTGAAGTACCGGTTTCCATATTAGTATTGGCAATTATGGGCAGTCTCATGCTGATTAAAAACAATAAACTCGCATTGATGATTAACCATATCATCATTGCCATGGGTATGATCCTGATAGGTATTTCCACTTTTCTATTTGAACAACAAATCCTTGAGCCTACCACGTGGTTTATTCTCATTGGTCTCGGACTGTACATGGGGTATGTACCTTTCAATAGTATTTTCTTTGATCGCTTAATTGCGGCTTTTCGATATACCGGTACAGTAGGTTTTATTATGTATGTTGCTGATTCGTTTGGCTACCTGGGAAGTGTAAGTATTATTCTATTTAAAGAACTGGGTCACGGTAAACTAAGTTGGCTGAGTGTGTTTATTTCTTCAGGATATGTTATCTCTATTGCAGGAACATTGCTAATCTTTGGATCGATGATCTATTTCCATATTAGACATAAGCAATGGAAATTAACTAATGCATAGCTAAAATATGATCTTCCTTTTTAATGTGGTTATAAAAGTCAATAATTAAAATTGCATTCGAAGGAGAATTGGGATTGAGTTTGCGCTCATCCATAAAAGCAGATAGTATTCCTCCTGTGGATTTGAGAAGATGCGGATAAACCTGATTGCGAAATTTTTGTAAGTCCACTAGTTTATCCTGATACCTAACAAAATAATGAAAGCCATCTGCATCAGAAGGTGATTTTCCAGTCCACGCTTTTTGCCTCCGGTAAATACTTACCTCTCCTTTTAAAACAATTTCCAATAATTGATGATGATTGAAAAACCTTGAATCCTTCAGTGAAATAAATTTCCGATTGATATTTTCTTTGGCATCATAAAAATAAATTGACTGAATCTTGTGAGCAGGATATACTTCCATCTTTCCATGTATCCGATGAAGAATCAAATCATATTGCGGTTCGATTGAAATTTCTCCTGTCAGGACTACATTTGTTTTTAACACAACAGATCCTTCATACCAGACAATTTCTCCTGCTAAAAGAGAAACAGAGTTGATAAATAGTAAACAAAAAAGTACGAATCGCTTCATGACATGTTAACTTAGCTAACATGAATTTAACAATACGATAAAATAAAAGCAACATTAATTTATCCCTAGTATTTCAAGGAGAGAAGAAACTTCTTTTATAAGATGAGTGTGTTTCTCTTTTTGTAACTCTTCCTCAGAAAACGCCCCAGTTGTTACACCAATCACCAAGCCACATTCTGCTGCATTACCTTCCTGTAAGTCAGAAACGGTATCGCCTACCTTTGCTACGCAACTTGCATCACTCACACCGGTAAGTTGCATGGCCTTAAAAATTAAATCCGGATGAGGCCTGCCTTTTGCAACTTCATCGCTTGTCACACTTGCATCAATTAAATTATTCTCCAACCAACCCAATCTCGCCAACAAGGGATTAACGATCTGTCGATCGAAGCCAGTATCAACCACTACTTTTATTTTATTCTCTTTCAACTTTCTGAACGTTTCACTCACTCCAATCTTCTCTCCAACTCCATGATCATTTTTATAAAATGAAATCATGCTCTCTACAAATGCCTCATGAATTTCACTGATCCAGTTTTCAGTAATCTGCAACGATCCTTGATAGCGCTGTTCAAGCAACGCACGAATGGCAACTGGTTTAGGTATTCCCATTACTGCATTTGCGTCTTCTATTGATATAAAGACATCAAAGCCTGCCAATGCTCGTTGTAAAACACGATGAACATCCTTACTATCTTTCACAGTAGTTCCGGCAAGATCAAAAACAACAAGTTCAATCGGCTTCATAGTTTAATTTTTGGCAAGTTATCATCGTCATGATCATCCAAGTAACAATAAACATGAATCTTATTTTAATTTTCTCAACACATCAAAGTTAAACTTAATGCTTTGGTAATACATTCCTGACTATTTTAGTTTTCAAATTATAGTGGTCATGAATATTAATCCAAATGCAGCGGTCGATGAGATTTTTAAACTCTACGAAAAGTTTGGTCATGCTGATTACATTGGTGAACCTGTATCACAACTTGAACACATGTCGCAGTCTGCGCAACTTGCAATGGAAGAAGGTTTTGATGACGAAGTTATTCTTGCCGCATTCTTTCATGACATCGGGCATATCTGTGTAATGAGCAATGCTGAAAATAATATGAATGGTTTTGGTGTTAGAAGTCATGAAAAAATAGGGGCGGATTTTTTACGAGAGAAAGGATTTTCTGAACGAGTAGCACAATTGGTTGAAAGTCATGTACAGGCAAAACGGTATTTAACTTTTAAGTATCCTGATTATTTTAATAACCTTAGTGAAGCCAGTAAAATGACATTGAATTTTCAAGGCGGAATAATGAGCGCTAATGAAGCCATTGCTTTTGAGAAAAATCCCTTGTTTGAAATAAGTGTCTGCATGCGCAAATGGGATGAACTGGCAAAAGATATAGAAGTACCTATCCTTGATTTGAACCTACTAAAGGAAAAAGCAGTCCTGCTTCTATCTCAATAGAGGCTATATATGTCCTTCTGAAACTATTATCATCTCCTACGAAATTAAGCTTTCGCAATATTCCCGATTGTCAATCCATTTTAGCCAAAGAAATGTTTTTCGCAATCGATTTCTGATTTCTATTTCTATTTACTATATTGAATTGCCCTCTCATAAATTTTTTAATCACACTTTAAACTAAAAGTCATGAAGAAGATTAAAACAATGCTTTTTGTTCTCTTAATCCTGTGTGGATTATCCGTTAAGGCGCAAAAAATAGGAGTTGTATTTGATAGTTTTGTCTCTGATAGGTGGTATCTCGATCAGAAATTACTAACAGAAAAAATTAACGCGTTGGGTGGCGAATGTCTGGTGGAGGTTGCAAATGGTGATCCTGCAGAACAAGTTAAACTCAGTAAAAAATTAATTGACAAAGGTGTTAAGGTACTCATTGTTATTGCTGTTGACGCTGTTAAGTCTGCTGAAATCGTTACCCTTGCAAAAGCGTCTCATGTTGCTGTCATTTCCTACGATAGATTGATTATGAGTAATGACATTGCTGTTTATCTCTCCTATAACAATACCAAAGTTGGAGAACTTCAAGCACAATACATGGTTGATCGATTTCCCACAGGTAATTATGTTTTGCTTAATGGGCCGGTAGCAGATGACAATGCAGTTCAATTCAAAAGTGGACAGTTAAAAGTGTTAAAGCCGCTGATTGATAAAGGTAAAATTAAAATCATTGGAGATTTTGTTCTGAACGATTGGGGCGAAATTGGAGCGCTGATGAAAATGGACGATTTCTTTTCTTCTACAACCGAAAGGCCTGATGTTGTCATTGCTGCCAACGATGCGTTGGCCGATGGTACTATCCAGGCTTTTCCATCCGATTTGGTCAAAAAGATTTCCATAACCGGACAGGATGCTGACTTGGGAGCAATACGCAATTTAATTTCCGGTAAGCAGACGATGACAATTTACAAACCCATTAAGCCACTTGCCTACATGGCTGCAGAGATTGCTATCAAACTTGCAAAGGGTGATAAAGTTAGTGGCGCCACAAAATTTCAAAGTGGCACAGTTACAGTCGATGCTATTTTTCTAGATCCTATCGTTGTTGACAAATCAAATTATAATGAAACGGTAGTAAAGGATGGACACGTAAAAGCGTCAGAATTAATTATACGCTAGTCATTCGCTATTAAAAGAAAAGCGGTCCCACGTCTAGCGAAGCTGGGACCGCTTTTTATTTTGCTAATTCAATTCTACAAAAAATACACTTATGAGTTTTTTCCGATACAATTCAAATCGGTGAACGCTTCTTCCAAACGTTTCACAAAGTTCTCTTCGCCTTTGCGCATCCAGTTACGGTTATCGTAGAATTTCTTGTTTGGTTTGTCTTTGCCTTCCGGATTACCAAGTTGAGTCTGCAAGAAAGCCTCGTTCTTCTTGTAGAAACCTAATACACCTTCCCAGAAAGCCCACTGCATATCCGTATCAATATTCATTTTGATCACACCATAATTCAATGTTTCCGCAATTTGTTCTTTTGGCGATCCGCTTCCTCCATGAAATACAAAGTACACTGGCTTTGCATCATCCTTCAAACCTAATTTAGATGAAATGAATTTCTGACTGTTGCGTAAAATTTCCGGACGCAATTCAACATTACCCGGACTATATACACCATGAACATTCCCAAAAGAAGCAGCCACCGTAAACAAGGATCCTATTTTCTTCAAAGCCTCAAAAGATTGATAAACATCTTCTGGCTGAGTATATAATTTGTCATTCTCAACACCTGAATTATCAACACCATCTTCTTCACCTCCGGTAATTCCCAATTCAATTTCTAAGCTCATACCTAATTTGGCAATACGCTTAAAATATTCAACTGATATTTCAATATTCTCATGTAAGGGTTCTTCACTAAGATCAAGCATGTGCGAACTAAAAAGTGGCACACCATTTTTTGATTTGTATTCTTCACCTGCTGTTACCAAACCATCAATCCAGGGTAACCATTTTTTGGCAGCATGATCAGTATGTAGAACTACTGGTACACCATAATGCTTGGCAACCGTGTGAACGTGTAAGGCACCACTGATAGCACCCGAAATGTTTGCCTGAAGATTTTCATTCGGCATACCTTTACCGGCATAGAACTGAGCGCCTCCGTTACTGAACTGAATAATAACAGGAGAGTTTACTTTCGCTGCTGTTTCCAACACCGCATTAATAGAACTTGTACCTGATACATTTACGGCAGGCAATGCGAATTTATTTTCTTTTGCATCGTCATAGAGGTCTTTCAATTCCTCGCCAAATAATACTCCGGCTTTGTATTTCGTCATGGTGGTAAATTTAATTCGGGTGCAATAATAACATTCTTAGGTCTAAAGGCCACGCCCAATTTTCTATTAATTTAAGAGAGCTGGCCAGTCTTTTCTTTGTCAGATCAGGAGATTCAAAGATAAATCATCGTTTCAAGACTATTCACACGTTTGAAGTAGAAACTCATTGGAGGGTAAAACTTTTGACTCGTTTCATCACTCTATGGTCAAGGTGGGGAAATAAAAAAGGTAGCCACGCATTGTAGCTACCTGTGTTGTGAGCCTGCAGGGATTCAAACCCCGAGTCTTCTGATCCGTAGTCAGATGCTTTATTCAATTAAGCTACAGGCCCAGAAAGTTAAAGAATGCAGTATTCTTTGCATTTTGGACTGCAAATGTAAAGAATATATTTACTCGACAAAACATGAAAGCTTTGCCCTGCCAACAAAAAGGGTAATTTTGGGACTTTATTAAATAATCGATTGAACCTTAGCGCATGATCAGGAAAATAAGTTTGCTCATTCTTTTTATTGGATTATTCTCACCTGCATTCAGCCAAGAGAAACCCGCAAAGAAAACCTCAGCTCGCCCCGATATTCCTGGGAGTTTTATGATCGAATATGGTTTCAATTTCGCTCCAGTTGCGACCAATAATTTCGATCCCAACTTCATTGGTTCAACTACCTTTAACCTGTATTATCAATATGAATTCAGGATATTAAAATCTCATTTTAGTTTCGTTCCCGGCATTGGCTTTAGCTTCGAGCGTTATAAGTTTAAAAACGGGCATGTACTTCACAATTATCCAGGAACCGATTCTGTCAAAATGCTATCGCCCATTGCTGCTGGCTATCCAAAACTTAAAAAATCAAAACTAATAACCAACTACATTGAAGTTCCTCTTGAATTACGATATAGTCTAAACCCAGATGATCCTGCCAGAAGTTTCAAGATTTCAGTAGGTGGTCGGATAGGATATTTGTTCGATTCATTTGAGAAAGTGAAATACAGTGAAGATAGCCAAAACAAAAAGATAAAAGACAAACAGAATTTTAACCTTTCTCAATTTCGATACGGCCTTACCAGCAGATTCAGTTTTGGAAGCTTCAGTCTCTTTGGATACTACAATCTTAATCCTTTATTTGAAAAAGGTAAGGGCCCAGTGTTGAATGGAGAACGTACCGAGTTTAGTACCTTTACAGTCGGACTCTCATTGGCTAGCTTCTAGTATCTTACCAGGATCAGGTTCATTCTCAAAAAAAGCTTTTGCAGATTGTATCCATTTAGAAATGGTAAAAGTATCTTCAATCTAAAACATGAAGCGTTACCCAATATCGATACGCTACTAATACCTTATCAATCTTAGAAAGTCGTGTAATGTCGCGTTGACTGTATCGTGGAAGAATCCATGAATTGATTTTCGCCAGAAATTTGAAAATGGATTTCTTCATACGACTTGATCTTTGTTAATCTCTAAAATGATCAATCAACTTTTTCAATTTTACATAGCCGATCTCAGTGCAACAGATTTTCCACTTAATTCAATCTCCAACGGTTCACCCGATTCCAGTTTAGTGTGAACACCTTTTTGATCTACTGTAATTTTTATCACGCGTCCTCTGAACTCTTGCCTGAAAGAGTATGACTTCCATTGATCCGGAATAAAAGGATTGAAATGCAATTTTCCATCCTTCACTTTCATACCACCAAATCCTTTCACAACACTCATCCATGTACCTGCCATGGAAGTAATGTGACAGCCATCTTCTGTATCATTATTGTAATCGTCAAGGTCAAGGCGAGCCGTGCGCAAATAAAAATCATACGCTTGCTCTTTATAGCCAAGCTTGGATGCCAGTATAACGTGAACGCATGGTGACAAGGAAGACTCATGCACCGTCATCGGCTCATAAAAATCAAAATTCTTTTTAATGGTTTCGATGTTGAAATCATCGTCAAATAAATAAATGCCCTGAAGCACATCAGCCTGCTTTATAAAACATGACCGAAGTATTCTATCCCATGACCACTTCTGGTTAATCGGACGATCTGTAGGTTTAAGATCACTAACATTCAATAATTCTTTATCAAGAAATCCATCTTGCTGCAAAATTATGCCACGCTTCTCATCTTTAGGATAGTACATTTTCTCAACAATGTCTTTCCATTTAGAAGTCTCTTCAGCTTCCTTGAAATTGGTTTTACCAATAATTTCAGAATAGCGTTTAGAATCACTTTTCTTCACGTATTCAATCGCTTCTTGCGTAAACCGTAAAGTCCATGCACCGAGGTAATTGGTGTACCAGTTGTTGTTTACGTTGTTCTCATACTCATTCGGTCCGGTTACACCCAGTATAACATACTTATTTTTTTCAGCCGACCAGTTAACACGTTGCGCCCAAAAGCGTGATATACCAATCAGCACCTCCAATCCAAACTCATTCCAATAATTCTTATCACCGGTGTAATCAATGTAATCACGCATGGCATACGCCATTGCACTGGTGCGATGAATTTCTTCAAAGGTAATTTCCCATTCATTGTGACATTCCTCACCATTCATAGTCACAAACGGATAAAATGCTGCGCCATTTGTAAAGCCCAACTTTTGTGCATTCTCAATTGCCTTTTGCAAATGCTTATACCGATAAACTAATAAATTGCGCGCTACTTTTGGTTCGGAGGTACCCAGGTAAAATGGAAGGCAATATGCTTCTGTATCCCAATACGTACTTCCTCCATACTTCTCTCCTGTAAATCCTTTCGGGCCAATGTTCAATCGTTCATCCTCACCCGTATAGGTTTGTGTGAGTTGAAAAATATTAAATCGAATACCTTGTTGTGCGGCTATGTCTCCATCAATCGTGATGTCACATTCTTCCCATTTATGTGCCCATACCTTTATATGATCTTTCAATAACCCTTCAAAACCTTTTGCAAACGCCTCATCTAAAACCGATTTACAGGCTGAGACCAATTTGTCTTTTGAATGATTCTCAGAAGAGAGTATAGCAGCATATTTATAAATCTCAAGCGCTTTACCTTCTACCAATTCAAGTTGAATAACATTGCCGGCAAATTTTTCACGAAGCTCTGTATTAATGCGATTGAATGTTACCTTTTTCCTGTCCGACTCAATTCCGTAACGCATTCCGGTGGTTACATGAAAATTTGTTTTCTTGGTTTGGGCTGTCACAATAGCACTACCTTCAGAAGCTTCCTTATATATTTCTTCCCAAAACTTCTCATCGTAGTTTGAATCCTTGTTCACTACATCTGCATCAACATAGATAGAGAGCATAGCAGTGGCTGAGAAATTTAAAGGTGTAATGGAATAACGAATGGCGCCAATCTCTCCATGCGCCATACTGCAAAATCTTTTTGATTCTACTTTTACTTTTTTTCCATCCGGAAAAGTAGCAGAGAAGGTTCGGGATAGAAGACCAATTTTCATATCAAGCACGCGCTTAAAATCTTCCACCTTACATTTTGCCAAATCCAGCTTTTGGTTTTCAATGCTGATATGAATACCTATCCAATTCGGTGCGTTCAATACTTTTGCGAAATATTCAGGGTATCCATTTTTCCACCAGCCCACCCGCGTCTTATCGGGATAATAAACTCCTGCTACATAACTTCCACGAAGCGTTTCACCAGAATACTCTTCTTCAAAATTAGCGCGTTGCCCCATACGACCATTGCCGATGCTAAAAACACTTTCTGAAATTTGATTATAATGAGGATCTAAACCTTCTTCAATGATTTGCCATTCATGATGTTTGAGATATGCTTTCATGGAATCGTTATCCGTTATTGGTTAAATGTTAATAGTCATTCATAATGTTGCCAGTTCCTCCGGCTGGAAGTCCCCTGTGGTTGATATTACCTTATTGGCCTTACCAAGTTGATCGGGCGAGCCAACACCAATACACCGCATGCCTGCTGCGAGTGCAGCTTCCACTCCTGCTTCAGCATCTTCAAATACAATACAGTCCTTCGGATCAAGACCCAGTTTCTTTGCAGCCAATAAAAATATTTCAGGATCT
>DAIQPD010000152.1:0-9697 GCA_036787535.1 Chryseolinea sp. | reverse complement strand
TAATTTCCAAATTGATATCCTGTATATACAATATTGTTATCTCGTGGGTCAGGTGCTACATACATTCCATCGCCACCAAAAATCTGATCCCAATGCTCGGTCTCATTGGGTTTCGATTTACTAGAGCCTTTTAATACACCATTGTCTTGCAAGCCCCCGTAAACATTATATGGTGTTTCCATATCAACATTGACAGTATAGAACTGACCAACCGACATGTTGTTAAGGTGTACCCAGTTTGCACCTTCATCATAACTTTGATACAAGCCACCATCATTTCCCAGCAACACATGTTTAGAATCTGCAGGATCAATCCACACAGCATGATGATCAACATGAATATCATTTACCCCCCGTAAGGTATCGAGACGATGCCATGTCACACCACCATCACGCGATTTCAACATGGGCACACCATAAATATAGACCAGATCTGCATTGTCGGGTGACACGCGGATTTCTGAAAAGTAATATCCATAAGTATAGAACACACCATCTAAATCATAGCCATTCATTTTCTTCCAGGTTGATCCGCTATCATCAGAGCGATACACTTCAGCTCCAATTATTTTTGTGTTGAATAAATTTGCGTTAGCATCAGCACCAAAATATTCAGCAATTGCTTTGGGTGTGTATTTACCTGTTGCTATTTCTTTTTTTACGACAGCAGCATTGTACTTTTTTGGGAAGCCATTGTCTTTTAAAAATTCATCCAGCTTCTTGTCATCCAGTTTAGCAAATTCACCTATTGACATCGATTTAAAATCTTCGAGTTTCATTTTGCCATCGTCTTTCTTCACTTTCTTATCCTCTATCTCACCCTGATTATCCAAAACGGCATAGACAACATTCGGCTTGCTCGCGCAAACATCAAGACCAATTCGCCCGACTTGTGGTCCTTGCGGAAAACCAGCAACGGATTTTGCCCAAGTTTCACCACCATCGTTCGAACGATAGATAGAAGATCCAACACCATTACCTTTAAATGATCCGGCCGTTCTACTCTTCTCCCACGATGATGACCAGAGTTGATCAGGATTTTCAGGATTGACAACTAAATCAATAATACCTGTACTGTCATTTACAAACAAGGTTTTCTTCCAGGTCTTCCCGCCATCCATAGTTTTGTAAATTCCACGATCCGCATTTTTAGAATAGAGTGCACCAAGTGCAGCAACCCAAACAATGTTGTTATCCTCAGGATGAATAACAATGCGACTGATGTGTTGCGTTCCGGCAAGACCGAGAAACTGCCAGGTCGTTCCACCATTGGTGGTCTT
The DNA here is from genome assembly GCA_036787535.1 of Chryseolinea sp. GTDB lineage: Bacteria > Bacteroidota > Bacteroidia > Cytophagales > Cyclobacteriaceae > Chryseolinea. Next base: position 8,417 of record DAIQPD010000152.1, on the reverse strand, counting down.
ATACATTCCTGAGCCGGCATAACTGGAACGGCTACTGTTCTTTTCACCAGTCCCTACATATATAATTTTAGAGTCGGTTTGGGAAAGTGCCATATCGCCAACACCCAATGCGTCTTCATTATCAAAAATGGATTCGAAACTAATGCCATTATTTACCGTCTTGAATATTCCGCCAGAAGCATATGCCACATAAAACTCTTTTGTGTCTTTTAGATTTACATCAATATCGATAATCCTTCCTCCCTGAACAGTTGGGCCAATATTGCGGGCAGGATAGTTTTTAAGCCATGATGTTTCTGCTAATTTTTTCCGCTCCTGAAAAGAATTTGTTATTTCACCTTCGTTAGAGGTCTGAGCCAGAAGATTAGTTGAAATAATAGCGAATAGGAAGAGATATAGGTATTTCATCATCAGAATAAATTTTAACCAAAATAAGGAATTACAAATTGTATCGCGGATGGCGACAGTTCTTATTATTTTAGCGGTTTGAAACCACAACTATGCAGAACGATCCGGAGTTAAGCGGAAAATACTTAGGCACCATCTCTCAGGATTTTGTGAAGGTGTGCGATACCTTAAAGGAAGCCTCCTACCAAATACGACTGGCAGGGTTTGATTATCCGATATTTGCAATTTGTAAAGAAGCACAACCCATTGGTCAGCTCATGCTCGATCAGAACAATAATGGAACAGAATGGAATTATTTTGCTTCGTTTCTGGATGAATTTGTACAACGAGAAATTGTAGAGAAAGAAAAACTGGAAGCGTTTCATGAAGCGTATAAAAACCCGGATGAGTTTTGTTGCTTGTTCGTAATCGACAAAGCCTTTACGAATTTTGTTTTTATTCCGTATCCGGAGGATTAAGTTAATGGTTAATCGTTATTGGTAATTCCCTTTAACGATTAACCATTAACAGATAACTTATTTAATCTTTTCAGTATTGAGCAACTTCACACCCAATATACTCTCCAACATAGAGGCTTGGCTATTACCCCCGCCTCCTGCCATGTAGGTAGTCGGTAATACAATTTTCGATAATGCTTCTGCCACGCCAATCTTAGTATCTTTTTCAAACTGTGCACGCTCTTGTGGTGTTAAACCAGCAGTTACCAATCGGGTGTTTGCATACGCTTTTGCATCCGCATCTGTTTTCACACGTTGTGAAGCCAGTATTGCAGTTTGCGCTTCAAGTGCTGCTACTTCTTTCTCTTGTTGTGCTTGTGTAATGGCCTGCGCTTTAATTACCTCTTGCTCCCATTTTGCTTTTGCTGCTGCTGCCTTACCTTGAAGCTCAGTGGTTATTGCATCTTGCTCTGCTTTCTTTGAGTTCGCAATAGCAGTTTGCACTTGCATATAAGCCTGTTGCTGAACTTTAATTTGATTCTCAACTTCTGCATCATAATCAATAGCATTTAAGGCTAAGCCCTGAAGACTAACACCATAAATTTTCACTGCCGAAACTTCCTGACGCATTGGTAAATTGTTCTTATCCTGAACAATCTTCACGACAGTAACAGTTTTGTCGGTATTCATTAAATCATCATGCACCTTAATGTCTTCTTGCTTGGTGCGATACACTCCATTAATAGACTGGTCTTCAATAAAAGAAAGCAAGTCATTTCTTTTTTCTGCTGATGATTCTTTTGAAGACATCAAAGGGCCAGTCATATAAACCGATTTGGTTACAACCTGTCTGATCAATTGTTGCTCCACTGCACTCTGTGAACCAAAATCGGTATGGAGTTTCAAAATTGCTTTTTCATCTGACGGCATGTACCAACGCACCGATCCAGAAATTTCTCCATGACCTCCATCGTTAAAGCGAATCTTAATGGCGTCATCATTGTCTCCCCCTTCATCTGTTTTTTTGCTGAACCAAAATTGGCTAGCTTTTTTGTAATGAGTGGCTGTTCCGAATGCCTGAAACACAGGCCCGGCAGTTGTGTAGGTTGACACTTTACCCGTAAAGACACTTTGGATGATAACGATTTCAGAGTTATCAACATTCTCCACGATTTTACCGGAGAATAAAATAAGAATAATAAATAATACTCCAGCACCTAATAAAAGTACCTTTCTTGACGAGAAGGATGTTTTCAGGTCTTGCAACGGATTCTGCATAGTATAAATTGGTTAGTTGTTTGAATTGTTTAAAAGACTGTCGGCTTCATCTTTAAGTTGTTCAGCCGATTTGAAGTGTTTGTTCACTTCATCTTGAATGTCTTTCACCTCCTTAACTTTCTCTTTAGCCTGAGAAAGTTTTTCCTCCAAAGGTGAACCGAAAGACTCTTTGGCATTTACCTTTTCCTCTTTACTTCTAAAAGAAGGAAATAAAGGTTTACCCATAACAAGCGGGTAAAATAATTCCGTAATGGAAAGCAATACGATAAAGGCCAGAACAATAAACTCCAGGATCATCCACATAACTTCAAAATTAAATTTTGGTTATAAATAAACTGAAAAATAGAGAAAGCAGGATAGGTAAGGCGTTAATTATTAATAGGTAATGGCGCTCACATTTTTAGACGTTGAATTAGTTCCTTTTCTTACTGGTAAACCAAACAACATCGATCAATACATCAGTACCGAATGCAGGTAACCTGAGCTAACTTACCTTTTTCTACAACGGTCACAATCAGGATGTTTCCATAATCGCTATCATCAAAATCCTTATACTTTTCGGTGCCCGTCAAAAGATTGGCAACCCAGGGTGTTGTGTTGGAATGACCGCTAACGAGTATTGTTCCACCGTTGTGGTTTTTCAGCATTTGCTCAATTTCTTCACTTTTAAGTGGTTCATAACTCTTAACTTCCAATCCTTTTGCTTTGGCTAAAGGCCATACAGTGTTCTGAGTCCGCTTGAAATTTGTGCTGTAAACGGCATCTACCTTAACTTCCTTTAATATCTCCGCAAGTCGGTTAGCGCGTTCAATTCCTTCCGGTTTCAGATCAGGATTCTTTGTTCCATCACTTAGTTTCTCAGCATGGCGAACCAGAATAAAGGTAGTGATGGTGTTTTGCTGAGCATGGACAACGGGTGAACCAATTATCAGTGCTAAAATGATGAGAAAATTCTTCATAATGATTTGCAACTATTACTTATGTTTCGCCTGGATGTCAGATGGAATATCACAATTTTCTTTTCTTCTGGTATCCGCCAAATGAAAAATCTTCCAGCCCTCTTTTCCCTTATGTAGATGAAAAGCATCTACTCCGCAGTGACTGAATTTATTACCGATATAAAAAGCATAGTCGCACCAGGCTTGGGCAAAGTCACCATCAATCTGAATCTTTAGATTCCAGATTTCTTCATAATAAATTTCAGGATGAGGTGAACCAACCGATTTCAGGAAGCCATCGATTGAAGATTCATGTGACATTCGGGGTCCGTTATTTTTATCACGCGAAATGGTTGCCATGGTAACCTGTTCTGCAAAGACTGAATGAACTTTGGCACTATCACCCTTTTCCATGCCGTTGAATAATCTAGTGATCACCTCTTTGATCTCATCTGGGTTGGTTTGCGCCCAAGTCGGAATAGCTGCGATCATCACGAAGAACAATACTAGAATGCTGAATGAGTATTTCATAGTTTAAAGGTAAGGGATGTAAAGTCAGCAAAATCATGCATAATGGGAAGGAAATTTACTTTAGTGGTTGCTTCGGGGCAGGAATGCCAAATATGAAGAATAGTTCTTAATTTCAACTGATGATAACCTACTATGAAGCTCAGATCCCTATCCCTTCTACTTTGTTTATTCATTACATCAACGTTGTTCGCACAGAAGATTGATAGTTTGTTGGATGTATTAGACCCGAAACGAAATAAAAGTAAAAACACTGAATGAGTTATTCCGTGCCACACTGCAAAATGAACCCGTTAAAGCGGTAGATTTTACTCGTGAAGCATTGAACCTGGCTACCGAAATCAAAGACAAGAAAGGTATGGCTGCTTCTTACAACAATTTAGGGATTGCCTATAAAAACGTTTCTGGTCACAAGTCTCCAGTTGCTGGTTGGAATTTGCCGGTGTCAGATTAGCGTTGCTGGGGTTAAATTGTGCGGAACACTCCAAACATTGTGCGGGTGCTCCGAACGGTGTGTGACAAGCTCCGAACATTGTGTTGTTGGCTCCTGCCATTGTGTGTTAGTACCCGGAGTTCATGTAACAAGCATCGGACATGCTGTTCCTCGCAATTATCATTGTGTTCCACCTTCCGGTAGTTGTGCGCCTTGCTCCGGCAAGAGTGTTAGATGTGGTGTACACATTGTTCTTCGCAGTTACCAACATGTTCCGCCTTCCAGAACTTGTGTCGCACGCTCCGGTAAAAGCGAACCATGCACCGGTGAAAGCATAGCGCGTTCCTTTTACGGTGCTCCGAATAGTCACCGCCATAAGCAACCGTTTGGCGAATAAATCTTCATTCCAGAAAATCTGAATTCGTATTGCTATGAATAAATGCATTCGAACGTTCCACCACACCGTTGGTTATGGTTTTTGAAAAAAATATAGTTTACTAAAAAATCAAAAAAACAGCAACAACGCTATGTCTGCCTAGCGTTTAAATGTCAATAGTAACTTAAACACACTATTTATGTCACATGCAAAAAACGTAGAAGCCTTTGAGAAACTCTTGGGCATCTGCACCGGGTACGGAGAAGAGTATAAACCCGGTTCGACCAATCTCCGAACAGAACGTTTGTCTGATTTGCTTACGCGCGCAAAAGCAGCGATGCTGAGTGTGAGTAAAGCAAAAACCGGTTTCGAAAATGCCACCGATCAGAGAGAGGTGACATCGAACGAAATTAACCAGCTCGTGTCGCGCGCCTTTGCCGAACTGAAGTCGTCAGGGGCGTTGCCACAATCCATTAACAATGCCCGAGTGATGGTGCGAAAAATCAAAGGACGAAGTGCCGGGGTTAGCCGACCCAGCCTTTCGCCAGCGATCAAAGCGACTTTGGAGTCGGATGCTTCGCCTCCAGTATCAATGCTAACCCGTATCTACGGAAGCGACTACGGAAGTACCATCTATCACTTTGAGAAATTGTTGCAAACCCTCGCCAGCGAGCCGTTGTATCAACCCGGAGCTCCGCAGTTACAGGTTCAAAATCTGAACGAGAAGCTAACGACTTTCCGGAACCAGAATGCCATGGTGAACAAAGCGTTTGCCGAGTTGAGTAAAACAAGAAGTGAACGGAATGCTGTATTGTATGTTGAACGAAACAGCTTGTACAACACTGCGATGGCCGTGAAACAACAAATGAAAGCCGTCTTTGGTTTTGGTACTGAAGTGGCACACGCGGCTGGTCGTATTCGTTTTCGCAAATCGTTATAGGTTATGATGGACAATCTGTAAAACCTCTGTTCGTAGCAATATGGATAGAGGTTTCTTTTTTGAAAAACAAATACACGCTTTTACAGATTTTAGATTCTGCCCGCATCAGCGTCCCGGAGGTCGGTGACTGATCAGGACTAAATTTAAGTCCAAACTAATCACATTTCGTTAGACACAGGACCTGAACCAGCAAGATGAATTAGAACACTTGGAAATATGGGGGTAAAGGTCCGATGAGTTTTCTAAGACCTTGCGCCAGCATTGCGACAGCGGAAGACTTGGGAACAGTGGGTCAGATAGTGAACCTACAGTCAAAATTATAAGGCAAGGTATCATTACTGAAGTCTCCATGCGAAATGTTAAGAATAGTTGTTAATTTTAACTGATTATAACCAACTTGAAGCTCAGATCCCTATCCCTGCTACTTTGTCTACTTGTTACCACAACCCTATTCGCTCAGAGGGTGGACAGTTTACTGGGTGTTTTAGACACTACCCGAAACGAAAGAAAAGTAAAAACACTAAATGAATTATTCAGGGCCACGCTACAAAGCGATCCCATTAAAGCAGTTGGCTATACTCGGGAAGCGCTAAACCTCGCTACCGATATTAAAGACCAGAAAGGAATGGCAGCATCCTACAACAATTTAGGAATTGCCTACAAAAATCAAGGAGCTTTTGATAAGTCTCTTGATTATTACATGACCTCATTAAAAACCTACGAGGAACTTCAAAATAAAGAAGGTATTGCGACTACTAAGAATAACATCTCGAATATTTACGCCATCAAGAAAGATTACGCTCAAGCCATGAAATACCTTGAGGAGTCATATCATCTTTTTCTAGAATTAGACGACCAGGATAGAATGATCGGTTCTATGAATAATCTCGGCAACCTCAACATTGAAATGCAGCAATACGAGAAAGCCATGAATTATTTTTCGGATGCTTATCAACTTGCAGAAAAACGTGGCGAAAAATATGCTGACCCTTTAATTAATATGGGTAACATTTATTTTAAACAAGGAAATTTTGATAATGCTATTGAACATTATGAAAAAGCACTCGCTATCGAACGGGCAAATAATAATAAATTGAATGTGCTCAACATTGTAACCAACTTAGGTATTGCACTTGCTAAAGGAAAACAACCAAAACCTGCCAAAATCTATTTGGATGAAGCCACTTCTTTATGTGCTGAATTACAAGCCTATTCCTTCTTACCTGCTATATATAAAGGAGTAGCTGAAAACTTTGCGAATGTGGGCGATTGGAAACAAGCGTATGAAACACAGGTAAAGTACGATGAAGCGCGTGAGAGAATCTATGGTGAAGAAAGTAGTCGCAACATTGCACAGATGGAAATGATTGTTGGTTTTCAACAGAAAGAAAAAGAACTGGACATTCTGAAAAAAGACGATGAGATTACAAAACTCGAATTACAAAAGAGTCGATTATTTATTGTACTGGTTATTCTTGGAATTCTCTCCATTCTGGGTGGTTTAAATTTCTTTTACCTCAGCAAGCGCAAAGTTTTTAAGAAGAAAGTTTCAAAAGGCTAAACCAGCATTTTAGTTTTTAATCAAAGACACCATTCAAACTAAGATTCATCTTATTTTGAATGGTGTCTTTCTTTGAGCACCTTCAACACATCGTGTAATGAATAACCCTTTGCAGTAAGCAACACCAGATAATGAAAGAGCAGATCAGAAGCCTCTCCCAAAAACAATTCTTCATTTTCATCTTTTGCTTCAATTATTAATTCAACGGCTTCCTCTCCAACTTTCTGTGCTACCTTATTTATCCCTGACTCAAAGAGACTCGTAGTATATGATCCTACCTTTGGATTTGCCTTTCGGTCTTTTATAATTTCTTGAAGGGAATTTAAATCCCAATGTTCATTTACTTCATCAAAGCAAGTAGCAGCACCTGTATGGCAAACCGGACCAATTGGATTTGCTTTAATCAACAAAGTATCATGGTCACAGTCTAACATCATCTCCACTACATTCAGATAGTTACCTGATGTTTCACCTTTCGTCCATAGTCGTTGTTTCGTTCTACTAAAGAATGTTACCTGTTTATCGGTCACTGTTTTTTGAAAGGCCTCTTCATTCATAAATCCAAGCATGAGTACGCGTTGTGTCTTGGCATCTTGAATTACACAAGGAATGAGTCCGTTAAGCTTTGCGAAGTTTATTTGAAGGTTATTCATTAGGATTTTAGATTTACGATTTAGGATTTTTGTTTTGCCTGCAATGAGTTTGTTCTTGCAAGAACTTTAAACTTGAGACTTCTAACTTCAAACTATTCTAACATTAATTCCGCTTTGATTTAAGTATGATTTCAGATCCGGAATTTTGATTTCACCAAAGTGAAAAATGCTCGCGGCCAGAGCAGCATCAGCCTTACCCAAAATGAAGGTATCAATGAAATGCCCCATATTCCCGGCACCACCTGAAGCAATAATCGGTATGCTGAGGAGCGCATGAAGTTTACTTAACGGATCATTTGCAAAACCATTTTTTGTCCCGTCATGATCCATACTGGTAAAAAGTATTTCGCCAGCACCTCGATCCTGACCTTCCTTAGCCCAGGTAAAAAGTTTCTTATCCGTTGGGTTCTTGCCACCGTGAGTATGAACGATCCATTGGTTATCAACTTTACGTGCATCAATGGCCAGCACAATACATTGCGCCCCAAACGCTTTCGATAAATCGTTAATAAGTTGTGGATTTCTAACAGCAGCAGAATTAATACTTACCTTATCTGCGCCCGCCTCTAAAAGTGGAGCAACATCAGCCACAGAACTAATACCACCACCAACTGTAAAAGGAATGTTAATGTGACGCGCTATGTCTTTTACCAACGAAGCAAAAGTCTTTCTCTCTTCATTCGTTGCAGAGATATCCAAAAAAACTAATTCGTCAGCACCTTGTTGTGCATACCGCGCAGCAAGTTCTACCGGATCACCGGCATCACGAAGGCTTACAAAATTTACGCCCTTAACGGTTCTGCCATCCTTAATATCGAGACAAGGAATGAAGAATGGCAGAACCGTAAAGGGCGTAAATTTTGTA
>DAIQPD010000016.1:0-42683 GCA_036787535.1 Chryseolinea sp. | reverse complement strand
TATTTATCATGCGACACATTAAACCATCAAGTGTTGAACAGAATACAATCGGAATAAGTTACAATATAAGACCTTCATTTTGATCCGGAAAATCCTTTTAAAGTAACGGTTCATTAGACTCTTTATTCTACAAATAAGTTGGTTTCTATCAGATGATTAGGGGAAATTCATAAAAGACAAGGATTTTCTTTACAGTTTCGCAAGCCTGTATATTTTCCCCGGAAGGGCGGTGATAATGTTCTGAAACTCCAATCCTAATAAAACAGACGCCAACTGACTGATCGGTAAGCCACTGCGCCAGCTGAGCTCGTCTATTATTAATTGATTATTATTTTCTAGTAAAATTTTGATGACCGTTTGTTCTGATGGCCCATAAGCATCAAGCGAAAGAACTATTTTCTTTTTAGGTTCTGAACGAACATCCCAATTCATAATATACTCCAGGTCTTTTACCGATGTCAGGAGATGTGCTTTGTTTGCTTTGATTAAATTGTTGCAGCCATGTGAGTAGCTCTGACCAATATTCCCTGGAAATGCAAAGACATCTTTATTGTAGCTGTTCGCAATCTCTGCTGTAATTAGTGCTCCGCCTTTTTCAGCGGCTTCAACAACCACTAAAGCATCGGCAAGTCCTGCAATAATTCTGTTGCGTGCCGGAAAATTATGAGCATCGGGTTTTGTACCGAATGCGTTTTCAGTAACAAGTCCACCAAGTGAAAGCATTTTCTTTGCCGTTTCTCTGTGAGCAGCAGGGTAGATGATATCCATGCCACTACCCATTACACCCAGAGTAGATAATTGATTTTTTAATGCTTGCTTGTGTGCCTGAATATCGATGCCGTAAGCAAGTCCACTTATTATTAAAGCATTATGTGGAACAAGTGCTTCCACTAGTTCTTCAACACAATTTTTTCCGTAGTCAGTTGATTTGCGCGTGCCTACTATGGCAACTGTTTTAGGATTTTCAAAATCAATATTTCCGCTTACATAAAGTAAGGATGGTGCATCAGCAATCTGCTTTAGCCGCGTAGGATAATTTTTATCAGTATAGAATAGAAGCGATACTTTTTCTTTTTCCGCTAGTTTCAGTTCTTTCTCGGCTTGTTGAAAGGGTTTCCCTTTAATAATCGACTCGGCAGTTACAGAACCAATTCCCGGTATTTTAAGAAGCTTGCCTTTAGGTGTTTGAAAAACTTTTTCGGCTGATCCACAATAACTGATTAACTGACGAATGGTATAGTCACCAATTCCGGGAATAAAATGCAAGGCTAACAATGAAATACGATCCATAGCAAATCAAGGTATTTGAATGATCTGGTGTTTAATTTGAAGGATATAGAATTTAGGAGTTAGAATATAGAATAAAACACAACTCAAAACCTGTAACTTAATCCAGAAACTTATATTTGATTAACGATTAACGATTAACGATTAACTTATCTCACAACCGGTCTCTCAACTCTATCATAAACGATCGAACACGTTTTAGCGAGTCCATCATTTCCATTTTATCTTTAACGGATTGTGAATCATTGCGCAACATTTCTTTTGCTCCTTGTAAGGTGAAGCCTTTTTCCTTTACCAAATGGTAAATGGTGCGCACATTATCAATATCTTCTTTGGTAAACTGACGATTGCCCTTTCTGTTCTTTTTCGGTTTTATGATTTCAAACTCAGATTCCCAAAAACGAATGAGGGAGGGAGCAACATTGAACAATTCTGAAACTTCTCCGATAGAGAAGTAAAGTTTTTCGATTTCCTTTTCTTTATACGCCATGTTACGGAACAAGATAAGTAATTAAACCATTCTCGGCAATGTGAATTTTTGTTTCAGGAAAATCTTTTTTAGTGAGCTCCTGAATTTTTTTAATGATCTGATTTTGAGGATCAATCATCACGCCAGAACCATAAGTCTGATAGGTAGGGGTAATCTTTGCCTGAAGAAATTGGCCTGTAGTTGTTGTGTAGACTTTAATAATTGGAGCGAGTCCGTTAATACCTGATACATTAATTCCACGATAGGTACAAAAATTCCCCATGCTGTAAGCAATGAAGCGATTCTTATACACTTCAACAGCACGTGTTACATGTGGTCCATGACCAAACACAATATCAGCACCGGCATCAATTAAGGTATGCGAAAATTTATAAACATCACCACGATTTTCACCATGAAAGAGCTCGGTTGTGCGCGGCACATTTTGATATTGACCACCTTCAGCTCCACCATGGAATGAAACAATAACAACATCTACAATTGAATCAAGATGCAGAACAAGTTTTCGTGCGCCTTCAATATCATTTAGGCTTACACAACCACTGTTGGGTGCAAATGCGACAAGACCGTATTTGATGCTATCTTTTTCAAAGACTGTGAATTTATGGGTGAGTTGCCCGGCATGTTTAATACCTGCCTCTTCCAATGTTTTTATGGAGCTTCTTCTTCCGGTTTCTCCAAAATCACCTGCATGATTATTGGCCAGACTGATTAAGTCAAAACCTGCATTCACGAGGTTTTGAACATAAACAACAGGAGAACGAAACACGTAGCACACTTTAGGATCTCGGCAGGTTTTAGGGGTTCCTCCATCATTTAATAATACACCCTCTAAATTTCCAAAGGTAACATCAGCATCTTTCAATATGGGCTCAACGGCTTTCATCAAAAAGGCTCCGTCATTTCGTGGTAGCATATTGTTGGGATAGTTACTTCCCATCATAATATCGCCCACACCAATAATGGTGAGTGTGTCTTTTTTTACCTGACTGAAGGATGCACTGAAGATGAGGGCAAAGAAAGTAATGAATACTAGCCGATTTGAGCGCATGGAGTACTTTTTAGTAGGGGCGCAAAGAAAGGGAGAATTTTGAAAGACTCAAACCCTCAGGTCTATATAATACTAATCTAATGCTTCTGTATTTTGACTTCCTGATTCAATCAACTTCTCATATTCCTTATTGTTTAAATCGCGCTGAAAGAAGTTGATGGGATGCACATGTTGGCCGTTAAAAAGTACTTCATAATGAAGGTGATCAGAGACCGATGTTCCAGTATTGCCTACATAGCCAATTACCTGCCCGCGTTTTACTTGGTCACCAGCTTTTACTGCAAACTTATCGAGGTGGGCATATCGTGTTTCAAAACTATGGCCATGGTTGATGTAAATAACATTTCCGTATGATGCAGAAAAATAAGACATGATGACTTTACCATCTCCCGTAGCATAAACGGGTGTTCCTTTATCTGCTGTAAATCAAGTCCTTTATGAGGTCTGTAAATATGGAATATCGGATGGAACCGTAATCCATATGTCATTCTTAATTGCTGTAACTGTTTGTTATTGATAGGCTGTATCGCAGGTCGTGATGCCCACATTTGTATTTTTTTATCGAGCATCGTATTGAGTTCTTCGTACGATTGAACTTCCACGGCCAGTTGGTGCTTAAGATTTTGGAGTTTGGTATATCCATCCAAAACCAATGGATGATATTTTATTTCTTCCTTGTTAAATTTCAAGCTACCTCCGACACCTGCTTGTCGCACGTCTGAAGATAATGGATTGGTATCTAGTATCACACGGTAGTTGTTATCGTCCTTGTCAATTAATTGACTTAACTCTGTATTTGCCTGGGCAAGACGATCCGTCATGAGTTGCCACTCCAGTTTTAATTTTTGATTCTTTTCGGTTAAAACAAATTCATCAAAGGATTGAAAATATCCACGATAAAATCCAAAACAGCACAATGCAATTGTAAACGATAGAGAAGTAAAAATTGAAATACGATTGCGCAATACCTTACCTTTTGCGTACCAGGGTTCGTACTTACAGGTTTCTGAATTATATCGATAGTTGATCTTACCCATTAATCCAGCGATTGATTTTGTTTTTTACTTAAGGTAATAAGCTGACTATGTTCGGATGTTGATAGTCCTTCTAATAAATAAGGAGCAGGATCAACTTGTTTTCCATTGCGCACAATTTCATAATGTAAATGAGGAGCAATCGATCCACCGCTATTACCTACGCCTCCAATGATATAGCCTTTCGAAATTTTTTGTCCTTGTTTGACATTGATATTTTCTAAATGAGCGTAGACGGTTATAAATCCATTGCCATGATCAATCTCAATCCTGTTTCCATAACCTGCCTCTACGGTTGCCTTATTCACTAAGATTACCCTACCATCTGCTGTAGCGAAAATATCGGTGCCACGTGGTGCGGCAAAATCAAGACCTTCATGATGGTACGTTCCTTTGTGAAATGGATTGACGCGTTTACCAAAACCGGATATGAGTTTAGTAACCGGTTCAGTAAGAGGCGAGAGGGAAGGAATTGACTTGATTAATCCTTCATATTGCTTTGCAATTTCCACTTCGTCCGAAAATGATTTCGTTGGTGTAGAGGTCCGCGCAAGCTGTAGCGATTTAGACTGCAACACTTCCAGCATTGATTCAAACCCTGAGGCATCGGCCAACAGAACTTGCTCTTTTAATAAGGTAGGCTTGCGATTATTTTCAACTGCCGGAATGGTATTAAAGAACTTAGTGTGCAAGGTATTGTCTTGCTCTTTCAGACTGATGAGTGTGGCTTCAATTTCCCGAAGCTCTTGATCCAAAACCGGTTTGTTTTTCGAAATGCTTTTGTTTTCTGAGCGCAATACCTTTTCAGTATCCGACTCAACAAAACGATCGTGAAGGAAAATGAGGGTCAGCAAAAAAATGGAGGCTGTAAACGCTAATCCAAATCCATAGCCCACAACATCTTGCCAACTCAACTTAGCAGGCTCGTATTGGCAGGTCTCTTTATTATAATGGAAGTTAATGTGACGCATCTAAAACGCAGAGTGTGGGAGGTTGTTAGTATAAACAAGCTGTAAAATAATCCTCCTTATCTGCGTATTCTCGGTCATCTGCGGTTATTTTTGTGGCTTGCTCTTTATTTTAAGGAGTCAATATAGTAAAAATACGTAAGTAGAAAGCTTAAACACCGGCAAGCCAATGGATTCGGGTCTGATTAGAAGTAAGTTTTTAGAATTTTTTGAGAAAAAAGGGCATACCATCGTTCCTTCAGCACCGCTCGTACTGAAAAATGACCCTACTTTATTGTTCACCAATTCGGGCATGGTTCAGTTTAAGGATTGCTTTTTGGGCAATGCCACGCCAAAGTCAAATCGAATAGCGGATACCCAGAAGTGCCTTCGAGTGAGTGGGAAGCACAACGACCTTGAAGAGGTGGGGATTGATACCTATCACCACACCATGTTTGAGATGTTGGGCAACTGGAGCTTTGGTGATTATTTTAAGAAAGATGCCATTGCCTGGGCGTGGGAATTATTGACTGAAGAATACAAACTTCCAAAAGACCGGTTATATGTAACGGTGTTTGAAGGTGATGCAAAAGAAAATTTAGCGTTCGATCAGGAAGCATACGATTATTGGAAAGCCTTTATTGCAGAAGACCGGATTCTTCGCGGAAATAAAAAAGATAATTTCTGGGAAATGGGTGAGCAAGGTCCATGTGGTCCGTGTTCTGAAATACATATTGATCTTCGATCGGATGAAGAAGTAAAAAAACTTCCCGGAAAAGAATTGGTGAACATGAGTCACCCGCAGGTAATTGAAATCTGGAATCTTGTATTCATGGAATTCAATCGCAAGGCAGATGGATCGTTAGAGAAATTACCGGCACAACATGTTGATACGGGTATGGGCTTCGAACGTCTTTGCATGGCCATTCAAAAGAAGACTTCGAATTATGATACGGATGTATTTTCACCTCTACTCAATTTTATTGGTGAGGCTGCCGGAATAAAATACAAGAAGGAAGAGAAGACTGATATTGCAATGCGTGTGATTGCCGATCACGTTCGTGCCGTTTCATTCGCTATCGCAGATGGACAATTACCTTCGAACACAGGTTCAGGTTATGTGATCAGAAGAATTTTAAGAAGAGCGGTTCGTTACGGATTTACCTTCTTAAACTTTAAAGAGCCTTTCATTTATAAGTTGGTTCCGGTTTTAGCGAATCAATTGAAAGATGTATTCACTGAACTCGAATCACAAAAAGATTATGTAGGCAAAGTAATCTTTGAAGAAGAGACTTCTTTCCTGAGAACATTGGAAAAAGGTTTGAAGCGCATTGAAGGTCTTAAAGCCATTAGCGGAGAGCAGGCATTTGAGTTATACGATACATATGGATTTCCGCTTGATCTTACCTCGTTGATTGCGCGCGAGCGAGGTTTCTCGGTTGATGAAGATGGTTTTAAAGTGGAGATGGAAAAACAAAAGTCCAGATCGAAAGCTGCTGCTGCAAAAGAAACAGGCGACTGGATTTTGATTGGCAATGATGTGAAGTCAGAGTTTATAGGCTACGATCATCTTGAAGCTGATGTGAAGATCACCAAGTACAGAAAGATCAAACAGAAAAATAAGGAATTATTCCAACTCGTATTCGATCGCACACCTTTCTATGCAGAAAGTGGTGGACAGGTAGGTGATACGGGTTTTATCGAAAGTGCAAATGAAAAGATGTATATCATCGATACGAAGAAGGAAAATGATTTGACGGTTCACTATGCCGAGAAATTAGCAGAGAATCTTTCTGCATCTTTCATCGCGAAGGTAGATCAGCATAAGCGTCAGTTGAGCATGGATAATCACTCAGCCACTCATTTACTTCATGCTGCCTTGCGACAAGTATTAGGTAAGCATGTTGAACAGAAGGGTTCGTTGGTGAATGATAAAGTTCTTCGCTTCGACTTTTCTCACTTTGCTGCCATGACAGCCGATGAAATTCAGCAGGTGGAAAATATCGTGAATGAGAAAGTCCGCGAGAATATAAAGTTGGATGAAAAACGAAACGTACCAATTGATCAGGCAAAATCATTCGGAGCAATGGCACTCTTTGGTGAAAAATATGGTGACTTTGTCCGTGTGATTACATTCGATCCGAAATTCTCTGTCGAACTTTGTGGAGGTACACATGTTCAGGCAACCGGTAATATTGGATTGTTCAAGATTACATCAGAGAGTTCGGTTGCTGCTGGTGTTCGTAGAATTGAAGCCGTTACAGCTGAAGAAGCAGAACGTTTCGTTCGCGATGAATTTTCTTTGCTTGAACAATTGAGAGGATTGTTAAAAAATCCAAAAGATATTATTTCCAGCACCAAAACACTTTTGGAAGAAAAACATGCACTCGAAAAGAAAGTAGAGTTTTTCCAACAAGAGCAAGCCAATGTGTTGAAAGATAATCTGGCTACGAAAGTGGTGAATCAAAATGGATACAGTTTGATACTTGAAAAGGTATCAGTACCCAATGCTGAAGCGTTGAAGAATATTGCTTATGGCTTACGAAATCAGTTTGAAGATTTGCTTCTGATACTCGCTGCTGATGTGGAAGGCAAACCACAAGTTTCGGTAATGATAGGAGAGAAGCTTGCACAAGCGAGTACCTATCATGCGGGTAACATGGTAAAGGAGCTGGCAAAAGAAATTGATGGTGGAGGAGGCGGCCAACCGTTCTTTGCTACGGCTGGTGGCAAGAACCTGAATGGCCTCGATGCTGTTATCGAGAAAGCGCGTACCTTGATTAAATAATTTTAGAGCCGCCAGCTGGCGGGTGGCTCTGTCTTTCAGAAAAGAAAATGGAGAAATCAATTCGAGATAAATACACTGCCGTTATTGGACTTGAAGTTCATGCGCAACTTCTTACGCAATCAAAAATCTACAATTCAGATTCGACAGCGTATGGAAGTTCACCGAACACCAATCTTAGTGTAATTACGTTAGCACATCCCGGTACATTACCGAAGTTGAACAAGAAGGTAATTGAGTATGCCATTAAAATGGGATTGGCTTGCAACTCCGCCATTTCACGTTTCAATATTTTTGATCGTAAGAATTATTTTTATCCTGATCTTCCAAAAGGTTATCAGCTTACGCAAGACCGCACTCCGATTTGTATTGGTGGATACATAACAATCAACATTAAAGGTGTTGAGCGAAATATAGAATTGCATCGCATCCATGTTGAAGAAGATGCAGGCAAGTCCATTCACTTAACAACAGAGGTTGATACTTTAGTTGATTTTAACCGATCAGGTGTTCCGCTCATTGAGATTGTGAGCAATCCGGTTATCCGAACTTCAGAAGAAGCGTATGCCTACCTTACTGAAATCAGAAAACTTGTTCGCTATCTTGATATATGCGATGGCAACATGGAAGAAGGTTCACTTCGATGTGATGCGAACGTTTCAGTAATGTTGAACGATGCGAAAGAATTTGGAAAGAAGGTGGAGGTAAAAAATATGAACTCCATTCGCAATGTTCAACACGCAATCGATCATGAGATCATCCGACAAATTGAAGAAATAGAAAAAGGAAATTCCATTCCTTCTGAAACCAGAACCTTTGATGCTGCAACGGGTTTAACACACAGCATGCGGACGAAGGAAGAATTAAATGATTACCGATACTTTCCCGATCCTGATCTTAGTCCTTTGGAAGTTTCAGATAAATGGCTGAATGAAATTAAATCTTCCATGCCTGCGCTTCCGCGTGAATTATACCTCAAGTACATTACTGAATTTCATTTACCAGAGTATGATGCCCATGTGTTAACCGACACAAAAGAAATGGCATCATTCTTTGAAGAAGTTTGCAAGCACACTACGCATTATAAAGCAGCATCGAACTGGATTATGGGACCAGTGAAATCATATTTGAATGAATTCGCTTTGTCTGTTTCTGAATTTCCAATTTCAATTAAGCTTTTGGCAGAGTTGATCGAATTGGTAGAAGAAAACAAAATCAGTTTTTCGAATGCATCTCATCGTGTTTTTCCTGAATTGATTAAACATCCAACAAAGTCTGCGCTGGAAGTGGCACAACAATTGGATCTTATTCAGAATAACAATCAGGATTCTATTATGCCGATTATTGAAGAAGTGCTTCTGGCATTTCCACAAAAGGTCAAAGAGTATAAAAGTGGTAAGAAGGGAATTGTTACCATGTTCATGGGTGAGGTAATGAAGAGGAGTAAGGGTAATGCCGATCCTAAAATGACAAATGAATTGATTACAAAAAAATTAAAAGAGGTATGATGAAGAAAGTTCAAAGTTTAAAGTTTAAAGTTGAAAGTAGTAAGCTTAAAGCGTTTAGTTTTTTGGTGTTGGCTTTTTGTTTTTGTTGTTCGTCCGCTTCAAAGGAAGAACTAGTTCAGAGTGGATGGGCGGTAACGATAAAAGGTAAGGTAGGATATCCACAGAAAGGTGAGATTTCTATTCAGGAAATGAAAAATAACGGAACTGGGTTTAAGGATACTATCAAATTAAAATCAAATTATACCTATTCAAAAACAATCAGAATTTCTGAGCCCGGATATTATAGGATATCATTCTATGGCCAACAGTCTGTTGATTTTATTTTATATAAATCTAATCTTGAAATAAATGCAGATGGTAATCAACAAAATGGTTTTGTGGAAGTGAAGGGATCACCCGAAATTGAATTGATTCGTAAAGTACAAGGCATTCTTCAAGAAGGTGAGAGTTCGCCCACAATTGCAAAGTTGAGTGAGGATTTCAATACTGCAAAGGCTCAAAATGATCAGGACAAAATGATAAAGATACAAATGATCTATATGAATGAGATTAAGAAGAGTCATGATCAAGTTGCTGAAATTTTTCGAAATGAACCACCATCACTAGGAGTGATCAACCAATTACAGAATGGAACTACACTTGATAAGGATAAATACTTTGATACCTATTTAGCCGTATCTGAAAAATTAAAAAAGGAATGGCCTGACTACTCACATGCAAAAGAGTTTACTGCTTCGGTTGATAAAATGAAATTGCTTGCCATTGGTCAGCCGGCTCCGGAAATATCATTGCCAGATACAACTGGTGTAGTGGTAAAGCTTTCATCAATGAAAGGAAAATATGTTTTAGTTGATTTTTGGGCGAAGTGGTGCGGACCATGCCGACAGGAAAATCCGAATGTTGTGAGAGCATACAATAAGTATAAAGCAAAAGGCTTTACTGTATTTGGTGTTTCGCTTGATCGCAAAAAAGAAGATTGGTTGCAAGCCATAAAACAAGACGGCCTTAAGTGGACACATGTTTCTGATTTGAAATACTGGCAATCAGAAGCAGCGAAGACCTATAACATTACTGGCATTCCATTTTCATTATTGTTAGATCCCAATGGAATTATCATCGCTAAGAATTTGCGTGGTGCTGCTTTGGAACAGAAGTTGGAAGAAGTTCTAAGTAAAAAATAATCGCATGAAATTAGTTTCTTCAGTCGTAGTACTTTCAGCATTACTGTATTCATGTAATGCAAAGAAAGAAGAGAAGGCGGTTGCTGTTTCGTATGAAATGAAAACGTTTCGGTTAGAATCGAAAGGTGGGTGTAGTAC
Source organism: Chryseolinea sp. (assembly GCA_036787535.1). GTDB lineage: Bacteria > Bacteroidota > Bacteroidia > Cytophagales > Cyclobacteriaceae > Chryseolinea. Next base: position 32,262 of record DAIQPD010000016.1, on the reverse strand, counting down.
AGATTCTCTTACCTGTGCTTACTTCGAAGTAAATTATCCTGTATTTAGTGGATTGCCACAGGCTGCTTTGGATTCTCTTTCCATCGAGATTGCAAAGTCTGTAAGTACAGGTAATCCTGAAATTGATTCCATTTCTTTTCAGAAGGATGGAGAGGCATTTATTTCGGAATTTGAAGATTTCGTTGCTGAATCATCTGAGAGCACAATGGGTTGGTCATTTGATGCAAAGATTGACATCTCCATTATCGGAGATTCATTGATTAGTCTGGTCGCAACAAACGAGTCTTTTGCTGGTGGAGCACATGGAAGCTACGAGACCTATTTTATTAATGTTGATCCCAATACAGGTAAGCATATTGTTCTTTCTGATTTGCTCAAGCCTGGATATGAAGGTGTTTTACTTAAAGCTGGTGAAGAAGCATTTCGTAATACACTTGAATTACCAGATAGTGTTACGTATTCCGATGAAGGTTACGAATTTCCAAATGATGTATTTCAGTTGAACAGTAATTATGGATTCACGAATGAAGGTATTCGGTTTGTGTTTAATGCTTATGAAGTGGCACCTTATGTTTTAGGAGCGCAGGACTTTGTGATCCCGTATGATAGAATAAAGGACTGGATCAAATAGAAAATTGTTATCAGTATTCCCTTTTCCTTTTTGTTAGATACTAATGGTATAGTATTATCATCACTAAGAACTTGTGTGATATTGTGTTGGATTAGAAGTTGGAAGAAGTTTTAAAAGGAAAGTATTTGTCTGTTGATTTAAATATCTCTGATACAATCCAATCAATTGTTAGCACTTTTAGATTCTATAAGCGCAGAAAAATTTACGATAAGATTGATTCCATGTGTTCAAAACCCAGGTCTAAGTGATTACAGTAAACATTCTATTTTAACTGAAGCGTTGTATGTAAGTTTGATTTATTTTAGTATGCTTTCGAGAGGTTTGTTAAGTTGCATTAAATGTCGAACTTTCGTTACAACCAAACCCCTAAATAGTTACAATATGAAAAAGCTTATCCTTTCGATTTTTATGAGCACGGTGTTAATGACCTCGCTAAGTGCTCAGGTTAAATTTATGCCCAAGGCAGGTGTTTCGTATACGAGAAATAGTATCAGTGATGATCTTACTTCATCAACAGCGGAAATTAATTCGAAATTTGGATTTGTTGCAGGTATAGCGTTCGAAATCCCGCTAATAGGCGATCGACTCTTCTTACAACCTGAAGTTCTTTTTCAGCAGAATGGGGCTAAAAGTGAAGATGATCAAACAAAGTTTGATGAGCCGTTGTATGAATCTACTACAACTTTGAATTATATATCTGTACCAATCTTGGCGAAGGTAAAATTCGGAAAGTTTTTTGCAGAGGCGGGGCCTTCTTTTAGCTATGGAATTGGAGGTAAGTATGAAGATACTGAAACCTATAATGGTACTGTGACTAAGACTGATGGAAAAGTTAAATTTGGAAAATATCCAGATGGTTATAATGGCGATGATATATATTTAGATAACGCCTTTGATATTGGGTTACAAATTGGGGTAGGAGTGAAGATAAGTGTAATTGTTATTGATTTGAGATATGGTCTTGGATTTTCAAATCTTATAGACAAGCCAGACGGTTATACCGGTGACGCTAAAATTACGAATAACGGATTTCAGTTGACTGTTGGTGTACCATTAGGAGGTGATTAGAAAAAAACGATCGATTATTTTAAAAAATATATTCTGAATCAATAATTATAATAGCCACGGATTAAAGTAATCCGTGGCTATTATAATTTAAAAATACTTTGTTTGTGTAATCAATTAGCAGTTCTCGGCAGCAATCCTTACTTCAGATAATCGAATAGGAAATAAGAAATTTTAACCCTCTTTTTGAGGTGTTGCTTGAACATCATCTAATTTAAAATTAAAAGGCATTACCACTTTTGTTCTCACGATTTTTCCATCTTTTTTTCCAGGATTCCAGGGAGCACTCTCATTCATTACACGTATGGCTTCTTGGTCACAACCAGCTCCAATTCCTTTTACAATTTGAACATCAGAAATGCTTCCATCGGTATTGACAATAAACTCTACAAATACTTTACCCTGAATTCCATCTTTCTTTGCTTGGGAAGGATATTGTAAATTCTGTTGTACATACTCATAGTACGTTTCCAAACCACCTTTAGGAGAAGGAGTTTCATGAACAATGCTATACACTTCTCCTTCCTGTTTAGAGCCGTCAGAAATCTTGGCTGTCATGTCATTGTACTCCAGAATGGCAAAAGCTTGAACAAATTCTTCGCTTTCAACACGATTCCTGTTGTTGATATTCGTGGGTTCTCCTTGAAGATTTGGATTAACAGTGGCTTCATAGAATTTTCCTGATTTAAAAACTTCCATTGACTTAGGCAAACCATACTGCTTTTCCATTTCAGCTAATTTTGTTTGAGCCTCTTTGTTGAGTTCAACCAGAATGTAATTTGAGTTTGGATTCTCTGCTTTAAGTTGATCATATCTTGCTTGAACATTTTCTGGTACAACCAGAGCATTTGTTGAGTTCTTCGCGATCTCATTAATGTCAGCCATTTGATCCTGACATGCAATGACAAAGAAGAGAAGAAGAACAAATGAAGCAAGTGTCATTATCTTCCATTTTTTGATTTTATGTTTGAGTGTTCTCATCATTTCAATTCGTTTAAGTGTAAGAGATTGATTAAAGTGATTGGCGAGTGGATAGTCGGCCGACTGTAAAGCAACCTTCGCCAGCAGGTTACAGTATTCGTTTACTTCCGTATTCTCAACAGCGCGCGCATCTGCTTCGAATTCGTGAAGTTGAACGAAGATCTTTTTATACCTTTTGATTAGAGGATTGAACCAAAAGAAGATGCCCAATACATTGAGCAGTACAATATCAATGGAATGTAATTTACGGGCATGAACTACTTCGTGTTGAATGATTTTATTTTTATCCTCTGCTGAAAGTGAATCGGCATGGCCAATAAAAATAAAATTGAAGAATGAAAAGGTAGTTTGATTTTCAGGTGACTCAACAATTTGAAAGCGATTCCATACATATCCTTTCGAGGTGGCAATTGTTCGAATCAAGCTAATAAGCTGAGCAAAGAATCTGACCAATAGAAAAACAAGAATGATGATATAGAACCATTGCAAACCAATAGCAACATCGCCAAGCGTAATGTTAACGGATGCCTCTCCTGTGTGTTCACCAGTAATGGTAACTTCCGGAAGCCAGTAGGACGATACAATCGAACTAATCGAAGGAATTGATTGCGCGCTTCCACCTTGCAGATGAATGAACGGAAAAAGGAGAGAAGCTAAAATTCCAACCAACAAAAATACTCGCTTCGTACTGAAGTCGGTTTCTTTACGCAGTAGCAGAATATATGCAAGCCATATGAGGGCAAGTCCCAGGTTGGCTTCGATCAAGTAGTTGATGCAGTCATTCATGGCTTTTGTTTTTTGAGTTCATTTAAAAGCTTGTCAACATCTGATGCACTCATGTCATTTTCCTTAGCGAAAAAAGAAACGAGATTTTGAAACGATCCATTGAAATATCCTTTCAATAAATTATTGAGATAGAACTTGGTGTACTTCTCTTTACTTATTTTAGGAAAGTATTCGTGCGTTTTGCCATACGCTTTATGATCTACAAAGCCTTTCGTTTCTAAAATTCGCACAATGGTTGAGACTGTATTGTAAGCAGGTTTGGGTTCACTCATTTCTTCCATGATATCTTTCACCACACCCTTCTCAAGCTTCCACAGTATTTGCATTACCTGATCTTCCGCCTTGGTCAATTCTTTTAAATCTTTCATCTCTGGATAATTATTTAATACAGATTCAATATTCAAGCATTAGACTCCATTCATAAAGTCAATGTGCTGTTGATTATTTCTTCTACTATGTATTTAGGTTTAAAACTAAAAACTTAGTTATATAAAACCAAATGATTTTTTAAAAAATACTATAGAAGTTGAATTCTGATTGTTTTGAGAGTATTGCTTGACAGATTCATAATGGGAGAGCAGCTCAAAACGAATTGGTAAAGCAATATGAAATAAGATTAGCGCCCATCTGTAGTGCAATTTGTCTTTTCTCTTGTGGATCATTATGGATGCGTTGATCTTCCCAGCCATTTCCCAAATCACATTCATAAGAATAATATACTACTAACCTGCCTTGATAAATTAGCCCGAACCCTTGAGCCGGCTTGCCATCGTGTTCGTGGATTTTGGGCAGCCCTTTTGGAAAATTAAATTTTTGATGATAAACAGGATGATCAAAAGGAAGCTCAACTAATTCAAGTTCCGGAAACACCTTCTTCAATTCTAACCGGATGAATTTATCCAACCCGTAATTATCATCGATGTGTAGAAATCCTCCTCCCATTAAATACTTTCTAAGATTGACAGCTTCGGAATCAGAAAATACCACATTGCCATGGCCAGTCATGTACACGTATGGATACAGAAACAGGTCACGACTATCAACATCAACAACATCTTCTTCAGGTGCCAGGCTTGTGCCCAACTCCCGATTACAGAACTCTATTAAGTTAGGTAATGCGGTTTTATTGGCATACCAATCGCCACCACCATTGTATTTTAGCTTTGCAATCCTGGTTGTTATCTGTGCATTGGCCGATGCTAACAGTACGAATAGCGATAGAAACAGCATAAATCTTACTCCTGTAGTTACCATACCTTTCTTTTCTGGACTTAAAACCGAAAATAAACTTCCTTTGAGCATTAAACCTTTTGATGAAAGGTCTATCTAATGGCTCGAAGTTAAAAACAGAAAACAATAAAACGTATGAAATTGAAAAACACGTTCGTAAAAAGTATGTCTTTCGTCTGTATTGGTGCTGCTGCAATCATATCGTCTTGTACGGATGAGAACCGATTAACCTTACAAGACACACAGGACATTACGGAAGAAGCTGTTACTGATTCCTATTTTCAGGATATGGATGATATGGCGGGTGTGGCAGTTCAGGCACCAAGCGATGATCAATTTACAGGCGGAAGAGTATCAACAACCATAACCGTTGAAGACGATCGATTTGGTTGTAATGGAATTGTCGTTACAATTGAGCCAGGATCAGAGTCAACTCCAAATCAGCCTTATGGTGTGTTAACAGTGGATTTTGGAACGACAGGCTGTTCGGATCAAAGAGGCAACATCAGAACTGGTAAATTAATCTTTACATACAATGGTTGGAGATTTCAACCGGGTTCTACTGTGATAACTACTACTGATAATTATACTATCAATGGAATTAAGTTGGAAGGAACGAGAACTCTAACTAACGTAACTGGCAGTACTACAGAAGTACCAAAGTTTAACGTAACACTCGTGGATGGCAAAGCAACGTTTGCCGATCAATCAATTGCTACTCGCGAATCAGATATCACATGGAAATGGGTTAGAGGCGCAGCCCTTGCCGATGACTATCTTTTAATTGATAAAGCAAGTACTGCTTCTGGAACTACACGTGGTGGAAGAACATATGAAGTTTCGTTAACTAAAGACTTGCAATTCAAACGCTTCTGTGGAGGAATTCCAGTATCGGGAACTAAGAAATACATTATTGATGGCGATAAAGAAATTGTGATTGATTACGGAAGTGGTGACTGTGATAAGAAAATTGTAGTAACCGTAAACGGTATCACCAGAAGCTTAACGGTTAATTAGAAAATTATTTCTTATTTAAAAGAGCTACTTCATTTGAGGTAGCTTTTTTTCTGACTTTAGTTCTTCTGTCTAATGTCTAACATCTTGAGTCTGGAATCTAAAGTCTAATTAATTTCAGTCAAACAAAGTAAGATTACCAAACTGATCGGATGGTGGTGTTGGAAAAATCAAAGAAGGCACATCAATTTTAGGATCGGTGATGCGTGGAGAAATTGGGAAGTGGTTCATCTTGCCAGATGGATAGGCCGTCAGGACATTGGTCAGACTTTCTGAATCGCTGTTGATATTTAACCAAATACTTTCTGATTTTGGATTGAGTATAACCGGCATACGCTCCTGAACGGTGGCCACCATTTCATTGGCGACTGAAGTAATTATGGTAAAGGTTTGGTGTTCGTTTCCATCTGTATCTTCAAACTCTTCCCACAAGCCAGCAATGGAAAATAATTCCTGATCGGTCGCAACAAAACGATACGGTATCATGGTTTTTTTGCCCGCTTTTTTCCAGGCATAAAATCCGTCAGCAGGAATGATACAACGCGTTTTCATCAAAGCCTTTCGCAGTGACGCTTTCTCATGAATCATTTCCGCATGTACGTTTATTATTTTTTCACTGAGTGTTTTATTTTTCGACCATTCAGGTGATGTGCCCCAATAAAAAGTAGAAATACCTTGTGGTGCAGAGCTTGTAATAACCGGTAGGAGTTGAGTAGGCGCGGCATTGTAGCGCTGTTCATAAAACGCAGGAACATCAACGGAGAATCGTTCTTTTAATTTTTCAGCGGAAGCGGCAATGCTATACCGGTCTATCATGAGTTAGTTACTAGTAGGTGGTTGATCGTTGTTGGGATAATGAACACGTAAATTACGATTGGATAAAATGCAATGCACGCTCTTCGCTCCAATATAATCCATTTTTGTTGAATTGGGCAAAGCCAACATGGCCGCCATGCAGTGGACTTTCAAAGGTAATAAAGGAATGATGTTTTAGTTGTTCATCCGGATAACAATCTTCACTTAGAAACGGATCATTCTGTGCATTTACAATGTGAGTAGGTACCGATATGTCTTTTAGAAAATAGAGCGAACTACATTGCTGATAATAATCGATGGCGTTTGAATATCCATGCAATGGCGCAGTGTAGCGATCATCGAACTGTATGAGCGAACGAATCTTTTCTATCCCATTGATATCGATACCTTCCATCACCTTCGATTTTTGAATGATTTTGCCCTTCAGACTTTTCAAAAAACGATTTGAATAAATCCAGTTAGATGGTTTGGATATCTCAAGGCAACTCGAATGCAAGTTCAAGGGCACAGAAAACACAATTGATTTTTTAATAATGGAATGCGCTGTTCGCTCACCTAAATATTTTAAAGTAAGGTTTCCGCCCAAACTAAAGCCTACTAAGTAAATGGACTCGTATTGGTCTTTGCTAATGGCATATAGAATCACTTTGTCTAAATCGTCTGTTGCACCACTGTGGTAAAAGCGGAGTTGCTTGTTCATTTCTTCACCACATCCTCTAAAGTTCCAGGCAAGTGTATCAAAGCCATTGGTGAAAAAAGCTTTGGCCATTCCTTTTATATAGGCGCGTTGAGAATTACCTTCCAGCCCATGTGAGATAATGACCAGTTTCTTTGAGTGTTGTGTAAGCCAGTCTAAATCAAGAAAATCATTATCATCCGTTTCAATTCGTTCACGATTGTAAGGTTGTACGGATACTGAACGCATCAACGAAGGGTAGATCGTTTCTATATGAGCGTTAAAAAGTAGGGAAGGGGAATGGTAAGTCTTATTCGCGAAAGCGCTATTCTTCTGTGAAGGGTTGGAATCACCATCATGAGGTTGAATACTCATGATGATTTACTTTTTAGAAGCAACAATTTTTAAATGCCCTAAATGATGCTCTCCATGCCAGGCGTATAAAGCAATTTGTCGCTCTAGTGTTACCTGCTTTTTTGTTTCCGGATGGGTGAATGCTTTTTTCAAATCATCCGCGCCAAGCGTATATAACAAGGCTGTCCATTTTGCATGCAGTGCTTTGAGTAAGGTAATCGAAATGATTGGATCGAATTTAGTCTCTGGAGTTTGGGCCCAGTCTTTTTCGTTGTAGGCTTTAATAAGCGGTGTTTCCTCTGTTAGCGTCCACTTGGTACGAATGTAGGCGTTCAGATGACTATCGGATAGATGATGCAAAACTTGAAGTGCTGTCCATCCTTCCTCACGATACGGTGTTGCGAGTTGCGCGGCAGAAAGTGACTTTGCTATTTCTTCTATTTTGGAGGGCAGGCTTTCTATCCGGCCAATATTCAGCTTTATCTCTTCAGCGGTATAACTTTCCTGAGGAGTAAATTTTCCGATAGGATATCGGAGTGCGTCATCGTTATTCATGAAATTCTTCTTTAGCCTTTTTTCGTCTTTTACGAACCCGGATGTTCACCATCTCAATAATCATGGAGAAGACTATGGCGAAATAAACGTAGCCTTTCGGAACTTCCTTGTGTAATCCCTCTAGAAAGAGCATAAACCCAATGAGGATCAAAAAGCCGAGTGCCAACACCTCCATTGAAGGATGCTTGTGTATGAAGTCACTGATTTTGCCTGAGAAAATAATCATGATACCGATGGATAGAACTACAGCAATAATCATGATGATTACCTGATCTGTTAACCCAACAGCGGTTAGAATTGAATCAAACGAGAAGATAATATCAAGTAAAATGATTTGAATAATGATGCCGGTAACGTTTACTTTTCCTGAACCACCAACCGTTGGCTCATCGTCTTCCCCTTCCATTTCGTGGTTTATCTCGCGCGTGCTTTTCGCAATCAAAAATAATCCTCCCAAAATCAGAATTAAATCACGTCCGCTTATGGGCATTTCTTCACCGAAAATAAATGTACCCGGAAGGATAAAGAGAGGTTCTTTAAATTTCATTACCCATGTGATGGTGAGTAATAACAGAATCCGAACCCCCATTGCGAGCAAAAGACCCATATTTCTGGTCCTAGCGCGTATTTCAATCGGAAGCCGGTTAGAAACAATGGAAATGAAAATGATGTTATCGATACCCAGGACGACTTCAAAGAAGGTTAGTGTGAGCAACGCGAGCCAGGTTTCTGGTTGCAGAAAAATTTCCATGCCGGGGGTTTGGTCTTAATTTTAAACGTTAAAAATAGGTTAAGTAATATTATCCTCCAAAACCTCATTTGTAAAGATCATCAGTCTTTTTCTGGCGTCTAAACGATTTTATTTAGTGTCAAATTGACTTTTTAGTGAAAGGTAAAACACCTGTAACATTGTCCATTGGCGTGGCGTCTAACCGATACCTTTGAACCTATGAATTTGCTTTTGCCATAAAGCAACCTGCTTTCCCTAAGTTTCATCTTTAACCTGATTTCAATCCTAACACTGTAAAAGTATGTTTCGCAATTACCTTAAAGTAGCTTTCCGAAATATTGTAAAGCACAAGTTTTATTCAGCACTTAATATTCTAGGTCTAACCTTTGGTCTCACGGCCTGCTTCCTTATTGGCCTGTATATTTTTGATGAACTGAGCTATGATACCTTTCATAATGATGCAACAAATGTTTACCGTATCGGACTGATGGGTAAGGTAGCTGGTCAGGAAATAAATACATCGTCATCCTGTTCGCCATTAGCGCAAACTATGGTGGCCGATATTCCAGGGGTAGAACAGGCTAGTCGGATTAATCAAGAAGGAAATCTGGTAATGAAGTATGGGGACAAAGCCCTTGTTGAGCAAGATGTAATTTACGCTGACTCGAACTTTTTCGAATTTTTTAGTTTCAAATTATTAGAAGGCGATCTTCATACTGCATTAAAAGAACCCAACACATTGGTGCTTACCCAAGCCGCTGCCACTCGGTATTTTGCAAATGAAACAGCACTAGGGAAGATCATGACAGTAGGTAATGATAATAAAGCCTTTACAGTAACCGGTATTGCAGAAGAGCCACCACACAATTCACATATCCAATTTGAAATTATTCTTTCGTCTGCTTCAAATGAGCGGATGTTATCCAATCAATGGATGAATAATAGTTTCTACACCTATTACAGAAAAAATCCAAACACCACTATTGAAAGTATCGAACTAAAATTGCGTGAGCTGGTATTGAAACATGCTGGTCCTGAATTAGAGGCAGGGCTGGGAATTAATTTCGCGGAATTCGAAAAGCAAGGAGGGATGTATGCCTACTATTCCTTTCCATTACTCGATTCGCATTTGTACAAAACTGATATGGATAACGACTTAACTCCACGGAGTGATATTAAAAATGTGTACTTCATGGCAGCCATTGGAATTTTCATTTTATTAATTGCGTGTATCAATTTCATGAATCTTTCAACAGCAAGATCGGCCAGCCGCGCGAAGGAAATAGGATTGCGCAAAACGTTGGGTTCACTTCGATCTACCTTAATGGTACAATTTATCGCAGAGTCATTTCTGTACGCTTTTATTGGAACCATGCTGGCGTACGTTGCTGTATATGCTTTGCTTCCCGGATTTAATTTATTGGCAGGTAAAGAACTTCAGTTTCAGTCGGTTTTCTCCGTGCAGGCAATTCTCGTTTCCATTATTGTCTTTTTCGTAGTGGCAATACTGGCGGGTAGTTACCCAGCTTTTTACCTTACCTCTTTTAATCCGGTAGATGTGTTGAAAGGAAAGGTGCGATCAGGCATGAAGAGCAAAGGAATCAGAAGTGTATTGGTGGTGGTTCAGTTCACTATTTCAATCTTCCTTATTATCAGTACCATGATTGTTTACAAGCAACTCAATTATTTACAAGAGAAGAATATAGGATTAGACAAGCAGCAGGTTTTAGTACTTCGAAATGCCAGAAGATTGGAATCGAACATGGATGCTTTTAAAGAAAGCCTGAACACCACCACTGGCATTGTAAATTCAAGCTACACCAACAATGTATTTCCGGGTGTAAACAATACCACCATCTTTCGTAGCGCAGGAACGACACAGGATCATATTATGGGTAACTATTATGCCGATTATAATCATGTTGATGTTCTTCGAATGACATTTGCTGAAGGACGTTTCTTCTCGAAGGATTTTCCTTCTGATTCTACAGCGTGTGTTATTAACGAAGCGGCAGTAAAAGAATTGGGCTGGACTAATCCTTTGAGTGAAAAACTGACCAGCTTTGAAGATGGCCATCCTGTCGATATGCAAGTAGTGGGTGTGGTAAAGGATTTTAATTTTGAATCCTTCAAATCGAAAGTAAGGCCCATGGTAATTCAACTCTCATCAAAATCAAACAACATGTTGATTCGCTATGAAGGATCAGCAAAGGATGCGGTTGAAAAAGTAGAGACTTTATGGAAACGGAATGCTACCAATGAACCGTTTGAATATACTTTTCTCGATGAAAATTTTGATCAGTTATTTCGCGAAGAGCAGCGGTTGGGTAAGGTATTTTCTGCCATGACCGGTATTGCGATTTTTATTGCCTGCCTTGGTTTGTTGGGACTTGCTTCGTTTACTGCCGAGCAACGCACCAAAGAGATTGGTATTCGAAAAGTAATGGGAGCATCTGTTTCTTCGGTAAGTACAATGCTCTCAAAAGAGTTTATGATTTTAGTCGGTATTTCATTCGTGGCTGCGAGTGGCTTAACATGGTATTTTATGAGCAGTTGGTTAAGCACATTTGCGTATCGAATTGACATGAGTATTTGGGTATTTGCATTGGGCGGCTTGCTTGCCGCTTCTATTGCCTTGCTTACCGTAAGTTTCCATTTTATAAAGGCAGCCCGTTTAAATCCAGCCATATCAATTCGAAATGAATAATCTAATGGGAGAAAAAACTTCGTTTTCTGACTGAAATGCAAGTTATTTTCTTTCCATGTTAAGTTTTTGTTAACCTGATAATACTACATTAACATTTACTACTTTGGGATAATAATCATTAATCACTATGGAAAAAAAGACCACTTCGAAGAAGGCATTAAGAAGCCTTATAAACGATTCAATGCAGGAAGTCATCAGCAGTTTAGAACTTCCAAAGCCAAGTAAAAAGGTAAGGAAACTGATAAACCGAAATGCAAAAAAAATCGCTTCGATCTACACGGATTTATTAAAGCGTGAGGATAAGAAAAAGAGAAAAGAACAAAAGCTTTCTCATGATAAAGTGAAAGCAAACAATAAAAAGGGTAAGACCATTAAGGCTCCTAAAAAACAAGAATTGGAGACCGCTTAATTTAATTTCTGAAATACAATTTCATTGTCAAATAAGCCCTCGCTAGAGGGCTTATTTATTTATACCGGGCCCGTTCCTCAAGCCATTCAAATATGGACACATTGCAAAGCACGAGAAGCATGCCATAAAAAATATCTTCGAAAGGTATTGTTGCTATGCGGATTCCAATATTCTCTTTGTCATTATACCACACTACTTCGCTGTCGATAAAGCTTCCTGTTAAAATTCCGTTTACTAAAAGGAAGGGAATCAAAAGAAACGCAAAGGCAAAGTAAAATCTTCCCATGAAACGCGGTTTAATTTTAAGCAGGAGGAAGGCAAGTGTTAGGGAAAGAAGGGTAAAGGTTACACCGGTGTACCACTTATCAATGTGATAAATTCCAAAAATTAATAAGAGGATAATGAGCGCACTCGAAATTAATTCCTGATGTGGAAAGAGGTAATCACGTTCAACCAGGCTGTTGATTGCAAAGTAAGTGAACAAGCATGCGTACGGTATGCATATAAAAAATAAGATCTCCTCAATAGGTAATTCACCTAAATAGATTCCAGTGAGATACTGAGGGTTAAAACCCCAGATGCCCATGTAGGTAAAGGCCTCATCCCAAATAATAAAAACAACTGCAGGAATCAGAATTGCCATCCAGGCATGTTTCCATTTTTTATAAAATGGTGCTTTTGAATAAAAACTGAAGAGCAAAGGAAACACGATTGAGAGAAAATCAATCGTGAGGTAGAGGTATTTAGGATTCAAAGTTATTGTGTTTCTTGTCTGTCTTTCTTAAAATGGAACGTTTTAGGTTCATATTTTTTTGGCGCATACAAAAATCCAAAAGCTTCACAACCCTCTTTTGTATGTTTTCCATGGTGAATATAGTGTGCATTTATCATACGCTGCAAATATCGGCTTCTTTTCTGAGGCCGCCACTTGGCGCGCTGATGTACAATAATGTCATGAAAGACAAGGTAGAAAAATCCGTAACAAAAAATACCAATGGCAACCGCTATTAAGTAAGGATTGTATTGTACTATCGAAAAGTAGTAGAAAAGAAAAATCGATGGAATACTGAAAACCAATGCAAAGAGATCGTTCTTTTCTAAGGTATGATCATGGATGGTGTGGTGCGATTTATGCCACCTCCATAAAATTCCATGCATAATGTACTTGTGAGAGAACCACGCAACCCCTTCCCAGAACAGAAAGGTTCCGATAGCAATCAATGAGCAAACTATAATTAAACTGATATCCATTGTTACACTGCCTTCTGTATCTGACTATTTTGATTTTTTGAAGTATGACTCCAGTATAGTAAACCGATAGTCAAAAATAGCGTTTACCTTTCGCACTACAAACAACCAGCCTACAAGTCTACCAATGAGTCCAAGGGGTATGGCATAGTTTACTTCATCCGTCATCTCTACTCCACCATTCACTTCCTTGAAAGAATGTTGGTGATGCCAGAGTGCATAGGGACCAAAACGCTGTTCGTCTACAAAATAGTGGTACTCCGATACATGTTTGATTTCCGTTACCCAGTGCACTTTGATAAGTGGAAGTATGCGAACATCATAGCGGATGATTTGCCCTTCATACATCTTTTCATCACCAGAAATGTAGAGAATCTCGAATCCCATTTCTTCAGGTGTGATCTTCGATAAGTTCTTGGGTGTTGAAAAAAAATCCCATGCTTCAGATAAGGTAATGGGTAAAAATTGTGTTCGCTTGATCGTGTGAATCTTCATGGGGTAAAAACACTTATCGAAGCACAATGTTCTTTGCCATTCTAGAAAAAATTAATCCATGAAACGGAAGAACCGAATACCAGTACAGCCGTCCACGTAAACCTAGTGGACGGAAGGTAGCGGTTTGAACGAGTGTTTTTTTATTCTCGCTTTCTTTGATTTTAAATTCGAGCCACGCTTCTCCCGGAAGTTTCATCTCTGCATACAATAAAAGTATACCGTTTTTTTTATCGGCAATAAGCACCCGCCAAAAATCTAAGGCATCACCCGCTTTTAGATCTGTATCACTTCTTCTGCCTCTACGCAAACCAACACCTCCAACCACTTTATCCATTAAGCCTCGAATTTGCCAAAGCCAATCTCCCCAATACCAACCCCGCTTTCCGCCAATGCTCCAGATATTTTCAAGAACATCGTTTGCAGGCCTGTCAAACTCAACCACTCGCTTGTCTTTGTAGCATCCGTATTCAGGAACATCAATGAAGCTGAGAAAATTTTTATTCATTGATTCATTTGATACAGCATCTTTCCAACTGGAGACTACATTTTTTTTCTGAATGCGGTCGAAGGCGATTTGTAAAGTTTCCTGATAACTCAACAATCGATTCGGTATCATCGTGTGAATACACATATCTCTACAGATCACTTCATTTTTTAAACTACTTACTAAACTTCTGGCCAATGAATAAGACGTGGAGGCTACAAAGTATAACCAGAGCGAAGAAAGTTTTGGCGAAAGCAAAGGTACAGTAATGATAGTCCTTTTTAGTCCTCGTATTTTTGCATAGCCCAGTAGCATTTCTTTATAGGTAAGAATATCCGGCCCACCGATATCAAACACCTCATTGAATGTTTCCTTCATAAGCAACACACCCTTTAGATATTCAATAACGTTTCGGATGCCAATGGGCTGACATCGACTCTTCAACCATTTTGGTGCAATCATAATGGGAAGCTTCTCCACTAAATCGCGAATGATTTCGAACGATGCACTGCCAGAGCCAATAACAATTGCCGCACGCAGCGTTGTAGTGGGGACTCGTGAACTTCTTAAAACACCTTCGACATTTTTTCGCGAACGTAGATGGTTAGACAAGGCTTCATCGTTGCTGATACCACTTAAGTAAATAATCTGTTTGGCATCGGTTTGATTAATATAGTGCACAAAGTTTTGCGCAGAGCTCTCCTCCAGTCTTCCGAAATTTGGATAGGAGGTAGTCATTGAATGTACAAGGTAATAAGCCGCATCAATAACTTTTGGCAATCCACTCAAAGATGTTCGATCGTTAAGATCGGCCTCTAGCAGTGTTATATTTTTTAAAAACTCCAGTGAAAAGTCTTCTGAATCGAATCTTCTTATATCGCGCACCAGACAAATTACATGGTGGCCTTCCTCAACCAAAGCAGGAAGTAATCTGCGACCGATGTAACCAGTTGATCCGGTAAGTAGTATCCTCATTCCATTGTCAATATCGCTAAAGATATTTCATTAATATTAAATAGTAGATATCTCATTGTAAATACAAGGTAAATTTAACCAAGAGCATCTTTATAGACTTGCAGAATTCTGTCGCGTGCCAACTTGTGATCTACCATTGGTTTGGGATAATTATCCGTACCGAATTCTGTTATCCACTTTTTAATGTAAAGTAATTTCGGATCGAATCGTTCGGTTTGAAGAGTCGGATTGAAAACCCGAAAGTAAGGAGCAGCATCACATCCTGAACTTGCTGCCCACTGCCAACCACCATTGTTGGCAGCGAGATCAAAGTCAAGTAGTTTTTGTGCAAAGTATGCTTCCCCCCAACGCCAGTCAATCAATAAATGTTTGATCAAAAAGCTGGCAGTGATCATCCGTACCCGATTGTGCATGAAACCCGTTGCATTGAGTTCCCGCATGCCGGCATCAACAAGGGGATAACCGGTTTTACCTTCACACCATGCCTGAAATTCATTTTCATTATTTCGCCAAATAATTTTATCGTAAGCCGGTTTAAAGGCTTTGGTTTCAACTTGTGGAAAGTGCCAGAGAATCATGTGATAGAAATCGCGCCATATTAATTCATTCAACCAGACTTCATTTTTCTTGAGCGCCACTTGCGCCAGCTTTCGAATACTCACCGTACCAAACCGAAGGTGAATACTCAATTGTGTTGTTCCTTTTACTGCCGGGAAATTTCGTTGTGTATCGTATTTCTCAATGATGGAGGTCTTGATCTTGCGTTCCGGAAATTCAATGTCCGATGATTTAAAACCAATCTCTTCCAATGTTGGAATAGGTAATGGTTTTGTTTTCAGAAAGCGATGAAAATATTTTTCAGTTGGATAACTGCTGAGAAAAAATGAAGTGAGCTTCGCTTTCCATTTGCGACTGTAGGGTGTAAAGATGGTGTAGGGTTTACCATCATCTTTCACCACTTCATCTTTCTCAAAAATTACCTGGTCTTTATAGCTTTTGAAAACGATGTTTCGCTTTTCTAAATTCTTTTGAATCGATTCGTCCCGCCTGATCGCATACGGCTCATAATCATGATTAGTATAAACTGCTTTCGGATTTAGTTTTGAATACAGATCAATCGGATCTCCGTGCAGCACCAATAAGGTACTGCCCAATTCTTCCAATTGAGTTTTAAGAATGTGAAGCGATTGATGAATGAATTCAACTCGTCTGTCATACTGATATTCAAGTTTATCCAGAATCACCGTATCGAAGATAAAAACCGGAATGACGTTTTTGTTTTCTTTTAGCGCAGCATACAATCCGGCATTGTCATGAAGCCGAAGGTCTCTTCTAAACCAGAAAAGGGTTGTGGCCGGACTTACTAACAACTCAGCTTTTTGCAGACCGAAGACTTTCAATTTCGTGCTCTAGTTTATCGATGATTGCCATTTTGGTGGCATAGGTTTTTAAATCGCCCGAGCGCTGAATATGCATAGCCTCTTCTAAGAGTTTGGTGCGTTTGCTCTCCAGACTTTTGATCGGATCTTTCTTTAGGAATGAAAACATGTTACTGAAACAAGAGTTAAGGTGTTTTGTTTAAAAGTAATAAGATTTTACCTTTTGTTGCCTCACCCCATTTTTAAATGTGCTAGAGTAAAGAGCGTGCTCCCCTCTCCGGCCGGAGAGGGGCGTGCGATTTGTGCGGTCGCAGACAAGTCAATGGGGTGAGGCCGGTGTTGCAACTATTCCGGTACATTAAAGTTGTTATTTTTTTATAAAGACCACTCGCATGACCTAATTGTCAGGTTTGCATAATTACACGTTAAGGGCCGGAGCCGAATAGGATGGCGAGTCTAAGAGGAATCTAAGAGAGACCTAAGAGAGATCAATGAGGGAAGACTGAGAGCATGCTGAGAGCATACTGGATTTTTCCAAGCTTAGAAAAGAATTGCGGTTTTGGTTCTAATCTCTTGATTTTAGACTAACCCATATTAATTCCTAAGAAGTCAACCCTATCGTTATAATAAAGCAACTTTAAACGAGAGTAAGAATGAAATCGTTACTTTTTAGTTGGAACAAATAAACCCCAGCAGGAGCAAGTCTTCCAATGTTAATTTGAGTGAATGCGGGACTTGTATCTACGCCACTCCATCAACTTAGTCGCAGCAGTGTCTCCCGTCTCGGGGACGCTGCGTAACTCGGTCAAACAATCTTACTTGTACAGCGTAAAGTTATATTTTAGCAATTGAATTAGGGTGATACATATCCAGCACAGTGTATGCAAGACGCAGCGTCCCCGAGGCGGGAGACACTGCTGTGACCTGAAGCTGTGATATATTGAGTTAACATGATATGTTCAATAGTAATCAAGTTTAATTTTATCAGTGTCCGCAGAGAAATAGCAGAGTATGATGGTATTTACTTTATCACCTTTTAGTTGTAGCAGTGTCTCCCGTCTCGGGGACGCTGCGTAACTCGGTCAAACAATCTTACTTGTACAGCGTAAAGTTGTATTTTAGTAATTGAATTAGGGTGATACATATCCAGCACAGTGTATGCAAGACGCAGCATCCCCGTGGCGGGAGACACTGATGTGACGGAGTTAACATGATGTGTTCAATAGTAATCAAGTTTAATGTTATGAGTGTCCGCAAAGAAATAACAGAGTATGATGGTATTTACTTTATCACCTTTACCTGCTGTCAATGGCTGAGTTTATTTGAAATCACCAATGGTTATGATGTGGTGTACCAGTGGTTTGATCATTTTAAAAGTAAAGGTCATTACATCTCTGGTTATGTTATTATGCCAAACCATGTTCATGCACTTATTGCTTTTCGAAATACTCAGGGAGAATCCATTAATAAAATAATTGGCAACGGAAAACGATTCATGGCGTATGATCTGGTGAAGCGATTGAAAGATTCAGGCAATAAAGAAATCTTAGATAAGCTTACCAGTTTTGTTGATGTGAATGAAAAATCAAAAGGTAAGCTTCATCGGGTGTTTGAACCTTCGTTTGATTGGAAAGAATGCAGAAGTGATAAGTTCCTCGAACAGAAATTGAATTATATTCATGAGAATCCGTGTCGTGGTTCATGGCAATTGGTGAAGCAATCTGAAGATTATGTGCATAGCTCTGCGAAGTTTTATGCAACTGGTGAGCAAGGTATTTATCCGGTTACTAGTTATGCAGCATTGGAGGACGTTGACCTGACTCGGTGGAAAGATGACGCAGCGTCCCCGAGTCGGGAGACACTGCTGTGACGCGAATGATGACTGTGTATTTTGATTTTTGCTTTTCTGAACTATCCACCTGTAGATTCAGCTAAATTAAGTATATTTTCGCGCTATTTCGTTTTTTTATTGGATGTTGTGAGCGCTACATTTAAATCGGTGATTAATTACAAATGAGAACAATTAAAATTTTAACCATTCTGCTATTGTATTCCTTAAGTGTTGCCTTTGGCCAGGAATCGGAAAAATATCTAAAACTGAAATCGAAAAGGAACTATCATGAAGGGTACATCATCAACCTAGATTCAGTGAAAGTAAAAGGTTTGGTTAAGGCGAATATTAATAAGGAGGAGGAAAGACAATATTCAATGGTGGAATTTTTTGGTGTAGATGGATCAGAAACACGTTATAGACCGTATGACCTAAAGGGATATGGATACGCTACCGAAAATTTTGTGTCGGATTATGGTTCATTTTACAAAGTTATTCTCAGTGGTAAGCGAGCAGGAGTATACGTTAAATTGATTTCGTACGGGCGTGGTGGTGGAGGGATGGTTCCCCAAACTGGTTATTCACAGAGAAATCTTTATGTAGTGAAGAATGGAAAGTCTGATTTCAGATATGTAACGAGAAAGGGCTTTAAGGAAGAATTCTCACAATACTTTGGTGATTGTGAGAAGTTGAAGCTAAAAATTCAAAGTGAACAAGTAACGAGCAAGGATGTTGAGTTGGTAGTCCGTGAGTATAATGATTGTCAGTAAGGCTTTTTATCGTTTGCCGTATTTTAGTCGTTGTGTGACTTAGTTGATCGATGGATGTTCTTCATAAATTGTACTGCCAAAGTTTTTCCCTTTAATCTGAACTTCTGAATCAACGCCTTCTTTTGCGGGTGTAAAATTCCTGTGGAAGCAGTGTCTCCCGCCTCAGGGACGCTACGTAACTCGATCAACTTGTATCTCCTTACTTTGCCGGATACTTTTTCTCCAGATCCGATACAGTATGCGCAATGAGTTTCTCTAAGATTTTTACATCTACATCCTCCAGCCTCTTAATATAGAGGCAACCTTTAGCAGCTTTGTGCTTGCCTAGTTTTTCCATTAATTCAGGATGATCGGCCATGCCCATAAGATAAATTGATATGGCTGGTTTTCGTGGTGAGAACCCAGTGAGGCACGAAAAACCTTCATGACCACTTTCATATTTATAATGGTATTGTCCGAAACCCACGATGGAAGACCCCCACATTTTCGGTTCTGACTTCGTGATTTTTTTCATCACTTTGATGAGCGTATTGCAATCATTGCGTACACTTTCGTTGGCAAGTTTATCCAAAAATGCTTCTACCGTTTGTTCAGTGGGCTTGGTTTTTTGACTTGCCATGTCTGGGTGATTTTTCTTCAGGATTGAAGATAATTATTTGTATCCAAACTTCTTAGAATTAATTCCAGCAGACTTTGTTTTGTCTTTCATCAACGTTTGAAGATGATAGCCGTAAGGGAAATTTGTTGTAGACTTGATTGGGAGATGACCTCACCTGAGTTAACAACTTATCTCGAAATTACCTGGTATGCTTTCTCGCCATGGAGATCGGTGACTTTTACAACTTTGGCTTGCTGCAACTCCGTAAGTAAGGTATTGATTGTCGACTCATTATCAGACCCTAGATGGTTTAGAAGCTCATGATGGCTTATTGTTCTATTTGGTAATTTCCTGAAATCAGTAATAAAATTAAGGATGTCGATTTTTTTCATAGGTTCTTAAAATTCTTATTCTGGTTTGTAACGCAATATATTTTCTCCAGGTTACAGGAACTGACTTCGGAGGTTGTCATACCTTAAGCTTCTTTTCATTCCTATTCAACTGAAAATGTTCAGATCATTTTCAAAGTTGTATTTTAGCAAGTCCATGATCGACCTTCGAAAAATCTCCATCCATAAATCAGGTCAAAGACTGTTTGATAATTTTAACTTCACAGTTGAGGAGAAAGATAACATCCTGATCGCTGGCGATAATGGAAGTGGCAAAACAACTTTACTTGAAATTATAGCAGGCGTAATTCCCATAACGCATGGAGAAGTACACTATGATTTTGTAAAAGGTAAAACCTGGGAAGAGCGATATCAGCAGCGCAAAGAGGCTATTCATTTTGTTCCTTCTGATGCAGCACTTAACTACATCCATCAACCCGATCTGTTTTATCAACAACGCTACTATTCATTAGGCGATGAGTTTGTTCCACGTGTAAAAGATTTTCTTGGAAGCGAAACACTGAAGCAAATTCACAATATGAAATTCCCTCCATCGCTTTCTATTGATCATTTGCTGCAACTCAAACTCACCACACTTTCAAACGGCCAGCAAAAGCGGGTGATGCTGCTGCAGAATCTGGCAAAACAAATTCCAAAATTATTATTACTGGATTATCCTTTTGAATCTCTTGACAGTCAGAGCCGAAATGACCTAATCGATTTTCTTGAAGTACTTTCGATACAACATGATGTTCAACTAATGATTACCGATCACGATTCAGCATTACCTTCTGTACTCAATCGAAAAGTGGTGCTAAAGAATTTTCAAATTCATGAGCAAATAATGTTCCAGCCAAAATCTCGTGTAGCATTGGAAGAAGTAACACCACGAAATGATTCGTGGCTATCTGATCATCCCGTTGTAGAAATGCGAAACCTTATGATTCGGTATGGGGATACCACCATTATCAACAATTTTAACTGGATCATAAACAAGGGTGGACGTTGGGCGCTTGCCGGAAAGAATGGATCAGGTAAAACTACTTTGTTCAGCCTGATTTATGCAGATCATCCCTGGGCATACAGTCAACAGGTATTTCTCTTTGGCAAACGAAGGGGTACAGGTGAATCGATTTGGGAAATTAAAAATCGAATATCTTATCTCGGTCCCGAGCAAATGCATTTCCTCGACCCAAAAGACAAAGCCTTAACAGGTAGGTCTTATATTTTAAAGAGTGATAAAAATTCAGATGGAAACAAACTCACCGAGCTAATACATTATTTTGAAGCCGATACTTTTATTGACAGAATGTTAAGGCAGATGTCGTCTGGTGAACTTCAGCTTGTTTTTATTATGAAGTGTCTTTTGGTTCAGAAGGAATTAATCTTGCTTGATGAACCGTTTCGATTTTTGGATTCAAATAAGAAAAGGAAATTAAATCAATACCTTCAGTCAAACCTCGACAATGAAACTACACTTGTTCTGATCACGCATGATGAACACGACATCAAACAATGGGGAAAGCAAATTTTATGGCTTTGAGTTTAGGCGCATTATGAATAAACGCTACATTTGATTAAGGGTGACTACTGAAGATTGTTAAATGTGAATTGTATGAAGAGAAAATTTCTAATGATTATTTTTTTTAGTGGTGCAGTGTCGTTTTCAAATGCTCAGGTTTTAACCAATGACCAGAAAGCAGTTCAGAATACAGTAATAGAAATGTTTGAAGCATTGTCGAATCGTGATTCAATAGCGTTAAAGAAATTCTGCACTTCCGATATTTTACTATTCGAATATGGCAAAACCTGGAATTTAGATACACTAATTAGAAAAGCCATCAGGTTGAATACGGCAAGTGATTTTAATAGAGTGAACACGATCGATTTTATCAACACAACCATTGATGGGAATGTAGCATGGGCCACCTATAACAATCAGGCGCACATAACACAAAACGGCAATCGCCTAACCATACACTGGATTGAAACCGTAGTATTGATAAATGAAAGAAAGCAGTGGAAGATAAAAGTTCTGCATTCTACTTTTTTAAAGAGGAGTTAAAGTACCTGATACGCGATTGTTCCACTAATGGGCAATCTGCAATTCCATGAAAAAATCAATTGCCATTATTGGTAGTGGCCCCGCGGCACTTATGTTGGCAGCAACATTAGATGAAAAGCTTTTTAATGTTACCCTCTACGAACGCAATTTTGCCCCGGCACGAAAATTCTTAGTCGCAGGCGATGGTGGATTTAATTTAACCCATTCAGAAACATTAGAGGTTTTTATTAGTCGGTATACACCGTCAACGTATTTAGAAAAATGTATTCGCTCGTTTACGAATCAGGATTTACAAAACTGGTTAAAGCATATTGGAATTGAAACGTATGTAGGATCGAGCAAAAGAATTTTTCCGGTAAAAGAAATCAAACCCATTCATGTGCTGAACAACATTTTAGATCTGCTAAAAAGAAAAAATGCGCAGTTCAAAATGAAGCATGAGTGGAAGGGATGGAATAATAAGAACGAACTTCTGTTTTACAATGAGTCCAATGAATTGAGTATCCATTCGGATATCGTTGTCTTTGCTCTTGGCGGTGCAAGCTGGAGCAAAACAGGCAGCGATGGAGAATGGACAAATTACCTTAAAACACGAGATATTGAGATCGTTCCGTTTCAACCCTCAAATTGTGCTTTTCAAATTGACTGGGATAAAAATTTTATTCTTTCGTATGAAGGCCAACCGTTGAAAAACATTGCCGTTCATTGCAACGGAAAAGAGAAGAAGGGTGAAGTGGTGCTTACGCAATTTGGAATTGAAGGTGGTGCAGTGTATGCTTTGAGTCCGGAAGTACGTCAGCAGTTAAATGAAAGAGGAAGAGCTACTATTTTCATTGACCTTAAACCTACCATGACTTTAAGTGAGATTGAAAACAAAGTTACATCCAATGCTCACCGAACCATTTCGAAGACATTGGATTCTATTAAGTTAAATAAGCTTCAAATTGCATTGTTAAGGTCAGTCTTGTCTAAGGAGGATTTTACTGATACGAATATATTGTCGAAAAGTATCAAGCAATTGCCTATTCAGGTATCAGGTATGGCACCGATCGATGAAGCCATCTCTACGGTTGGCGGAATTTCTTTACCTGAAACGGATGAACACTTCCAATTGAAAAAGTTACCTCACCATTATGCCATAGGAGAGATGCTGAACTGGGATGCACCTACCGGTGGATACTTGTTGCAAGCTTGTTTTAGTATGGGGTACTACCTGGGAGCCAAACTGAATGATGAGTTCGATATTGCTGATAAGTAACGTTTCGGTCAATAACTTATGATTACAGAAAATATAAATTACCTTACTCTTTGATATTGCTAACAAAACATAATTCAATACCTATGACACAAAGTGATCAGTTCAGCCAAATAAACAGAAGATCATTTCTTATTCAGTCAGGCGTTTTGGCTACAGCTGCATTGGTTGGTCTCGCTTCTTTCAAACCAAAGCCCAAGTATAGAATGGGGCTTCAGCTTTTTACGATACGAGAACCATTATCGAAGGATCCGAAAGGAACATTTAAAAAGGTAGCGACTCTTGGATATGAAAATCTGGAAACCTATGGATTTGATGCGATCCAAAAAAAGTATTATGGATACGATGTAAAAGAGTTTAGAAAAGTCTTAGAGGATCTTAACTTAGCAACCACCAGTGGTCATTATGATCTTAATTCGTATCTGGGGAAGCCAAACGATGATTTGATCCGCTATGTTGATCAATGCATTGAAGGTGCGAAGGAGCTCAATCAAAAATACATTACCTGGCCCTGGCTTGATCCTCAATCACGTACGATTGAAAAATTTAAACTGGTAGCAGAGAAGTTAAACGTGATTGGCGAGCGTGTGAAGAAAGCGAAGTTATCAGTTGCCTATCATAACCATGACTTTGAGTTTATCGACCAGAATGGTGAGATTGGTTATGATATTATCATGAATGAAACAGATGCTTCGTTAGTAAAACTTCAAATCGATCTTTACTGGGTAATGCATTCTTCAAGACAGACTCCCCACGAATTATTTAGCAAGGAACCCGGTCGATTTGTGATGTGGCATGTAAAGGACATGGATAAAGTAAGACGCGATTATACAGAACTTGGCAATGGAAGTATCGACTATAAAGTTATTTTACCGGATACAAAGCTGGCAGGAATGGAAGAGTATTTTATAGAGCAAGGTGGTAATTTTGCTACTGATCCTATGAAGAGCATCGCAGACTCTGCTGTATTTATGAAACAGAATCTTGAAAAATATCTTTGAC
Source organism: Chryseolinea sp. (assembly GCA_036787535.1). Taxonomy (GTDB): domain Bacteria; phylum Bacteroidota; class Bacteroidia; order Cytophagales; family Cyclobacteriaceae; genus Chryseolinea. The sequence continues at coordinate 7,817 of DAIQPD010000016.1, read as the reverse complement.
AGATAATGTATTTTATTTCAATGCTTATGGAATTATTCAATAGTACTTTTTTACTCCGGTTAGCTGTCTCTATTATTTTACTGATGCACAGTGTTTCTGGGATGTTTAATAACGGAATAAATGATTTCGGAAATTTGTATTTGAATCAGGTGGGCTTTGCTCCCTTTGGAGTTTTATTAGCATGGTGTATTAAATTATCCCATGTAGTGGCTGCCATTTGTTTGATGACAAATAAATTTATTAAATGGGCAGGGATTGTTACCATTGCAATACTAATAGGCGGAATTATTATGGTGCATTTCAAAGAGGGCTGGTTTGTAGTTGGGGGTGGAAGAAATGGAGTTGAATTTAATTTTCTTCTGATCGCTGTACTACTCACCATTATGTTTCCGGAAGGAATAAAAGGATTCACATCGAAATCATAGTTCGCTTTTACAAGAATGGTGGACTTTAGTTTTTAGAGATACCTTTAATTATTTTCAGTATGTTTTTTGAAGTTATCAAGAATAGCTTGCCAACCTCCCCGTTGCATTTCTATCGGATTTTCCCCTTCCGCTTCAAATGACTCAACTACTTTTGTTTCGTTGCCATTGCCTGAAAAGGTAATTTCCACTTTTCTTCCATCAGCAATATCATATTCAATTAGTTTATATTTTTGCACATTGGTGTAAACACCTTCAAAATCAAAACTCACACTTCCATCTTTAGCGGCCATGGTAGATTTAAACTTTCCACCGGTGCGCAAATCATTATCAGCGTAGGGAGTATGCCAGTCATCAGAAGCGCTGCACCATTGTGTAATCTGATTTGATTCTGACCAGAATTGCCAAACTTTTTCTATTGGTGATTTAACAACAGTTTCAATGGTAATGACGGTTTTGGGTTCGTTGCTCATAATATTTGGATTTAATGCGAATTCTGAATTGTTTGCCAAGCAAAAATAGACTTTTGATTTGGTAACGAAACAGGCGAAAAGCGACTTTTTACAGGGCTATTCCCGACAAGGTGTTGGTTCGGATAATAGTAATTTACCTATTCGTAAAAGTAGAAATGAATTTATAAAGTAATGCTATTATCATCAAAGTTGGTTAATTAATGAAACGCAGAGCGAATTCATTTTAAGTTTGCAGTCAGAAGAAAGAGATTATCATGACCCATCTGGAGAAATTGACCCTCGAACATTTATCGCGATTTGTTTCCGATCATAAGAAGGAATTTGCAGCGAAGGTATTGAATGTGCGAACACGTCAGGTTACGGTTGTGTTAGAAAATATTTATCAATCTCAAAATTCCAGTGCTGTTATTCGAACATGTGAATGCATGGGGCTGCAAGACGTTCATGTTATTGAAGATAAAAGCAAGTACTTTGTCAATCGCAGAGTATTGAAAGGAGCACATAAATGGACCAATATTGTCCATCATCTGCCTAAAGTAGGTGATGCTACAGTAGATTGTTTTAATAGATTAAAGAAGGATGGCTATAAAATTCTGGTGGCCGATCCGGCCGAAGAAGGTATTTCGATTCACGATGTTCCTGTTGATGAAGGAAAACTGGCATTGGTTTTTGGGAACGAACTGCATGGAGTATCCGAGACCGCTCGGCTTCATGCCGATCAGAAAATCAGAATACCCATGTTCGGATTTACGGAGAGTCTGAACATATCGGCCAGCGTTGCCATTTGTCTGAGTAGTCTGATCACGCGATTGCATGCATCTGAAAACGATTATGGGTTAAGTGCGGAAGAGAAGGAAAGTATACAATTAGAGTGGTATCGAAAGATTGTGAAGCGATCTGATTTAATTGAACGCGAATTTATTCGCACAATTCGATAACTTTACCTCAGCTTTAATCTATCTTACTTTCGATGCGCCTGCTGAAGAAAATCACTCTGTTTACGGTATTAACTATAGTTGCTTTCTTTATATTAAGTAATATCTGGGTTGTTCAAAGCACAAAAGCCAACGTTTTCTTTGATAGTACAGCGTTGCCTGATCACCGGGTCGGACTAGTATTAGGAACAAGCCACAGATTGGTAAGCGGCAAGCCCAATCCGTTTTTTCAAAAGCGAATTGAAATGGCGGCAGCGCTTTATAAATCCGGTAAGGTTGATAACTTTATATTGAGTGGAGATAATCGTTCTGTATACTATAACGAACCCGTGGAGATGCAGAAGGCCCTTATCAAATTAGGCGTTCCTGCTACCGCCATCACACTCGATTATGCCGGCCTTCGAACTTTGGATTCGATTGTGAGGAGTAAAGAAATTTTCGGACAGGATAAACTCATCATCATCACCCAACCTTTTCATAGTTACCGTGCCGTGTTTATCGGAAGATATTATAACATCGATGCTGTCGCGATGGTAGCCGATGAGCCAACACTTGAATCTTCATTGAAAGTGCGCATCCGTGAATATTTTGCCAGGAGTAAAGCGGTATTGGATTTGTATCTTTTGAATACCTCGCCCCGTTTTTTAGGAGAAAAGGAAGATCTAAACAGTTAAGTGGTTGAAACCATCTATCGGTTCTCATAGTTAAATGCTTAATTTTGAATCTTAAACTCCGGTTCGTGCTTATAGTATCTGTTGCTTACGAAATGATCAAGCGTTTTATCCCCATTTGCTTCTTTCTGTTTTCCATTACTTCTCTTTTTGCGCAGGAAACTATTGTGAAAGGAAAAGTGACGGATGCTAATTCAGGAGACCCAATACCCTTTGTGAATGTTGTATTTAAAGGAACTTCTATTGGAGCGACTACCGATTTTGATGGAAATTACCTTATCAAAACATCAACCCCTACCGATTCGATTTATGTTAGCTATATCGGCTATAAGCCAAAGCATAAAAGAATTGTAAAAGGTATTGCTCAAACAATTGACTTTCAAATTCAAGAGGACACACAACAATTAGATGAAGTTGTAGTGAAGCCCGGTATAAACCCAGCCTTTGAAATTTTGAAACGTGTAAACGATAATAAAAATAAAAACGATAAGCGAAGACTGACTGCTTATGAATATGATACCTATACCAAGATTGAAATCGATGTAGACAACATATCGGAGAAGTTCAGAAAGAAAAAGATCATGAAGAAAATCACCAATGTGCTCGATAGTATCGATCGCATTGCCGGTGAGGATGGTAAACCCATATTACCTTTATTGATTACGGAGAGCGTTTCAAAAATTTACTATCGTGATAATCCAAAATTAAAATTTGAGAATATTTTAAATTCAAAAATTACGGGAGTTGGTGTTGAAGATGGAACATTGGTAACGCAATTAGTGGGTTCCTCTTTTCAGGAATATAATTTCTATCAAAACTGGTTGAACATTGTTTCGAAAGAATTCATATCACCCATAGCAGATGGTGGAAGATTGTACTATGAATATGATTTGATGGATAGTCTTTACATAGGTAATGACTATTGCTATCGCCTCGACTTTTATCCCAGAAGCCCACAGGATCTTGCCTTTATAGGTACGATGTGGATTACACGCGAGGGATACGCACTTCGGCAAATTGATGCGACCATTGGCAAACAAGCCAATTTGAATTTTGTGGAGAAAATAAAAATTCAACAGGAACTCGAACGAACTGAAGAAGGAGCTTGGCTACCCTCAAAGAATAGATTACTGATTGATATTAGCGAAGTGAACAATGGACAGGCAGGAATGTTGGCCAAGTTTTATACATCCAACAAAAAGTTTGTTATCAACAAACCTTACGAAACATCTTTTTATGAACAACCGATTATGATGGCGGAAGATGCCCGGTTATATGAGGGTGATGCGTATTGGGATACCCTTAGACATGAGCCATTAAGTACAACTGAGAAGAACGTGTATAAGATGATCGACACACTTCAAACCATTCCGGTGATTCGTACTTATACAGACATCATAAAAATTGCTGTAGGTGGATATTATACCGTAGGTAAGTTTGACATTGGACCGTACGTTTCAATACTTGCCATTAACAACATTGAAGGTGTTCGCATTCAACCCGGTTTTAAAACCAATTTAAAGTTTAGCAACAAATGGGTGCTTGGCGGCCAGGTAGGATACGGATTCAAGGATGAGAAATACAAATACCTTGGTTATGTTCAAAACATTATCTCGCGAAAACGATGGACTACCCTAACCTTTAAAGCCAGAAGTGATATAGGGCGAGTAGGTTTGGAAGATGACAACATTGGCGACAACTTTCTTCTGCAAGCATCACAGCGTTTCGGTACATTCAGAACCGGATACTATTTTCAAGAAGGCAGAGCAGATTTTAAACGCGAATTTTTCAAAGGATTTTCGCAACGTGTAGGTTTCCGATATTCGACCTTTTCACCAACCTATGATTTTGGATATTATGAGAATCCGGAAGATCCTGTCAACAGTGAAATCCTTCAGAATTACCAAACTTCTGAATTCATTTTTGAATCGCGCTATGCCCGCGATGAATTGTTTGTTCAAGACGATAACGATCGTATAAGTCTGGGCACCACACGATGGCCCATCATTACCTTTCGATATGTGCTGGGAACCAACGGCATTTTTGATAGCGACTTTGACTATCAGAAATTCCGATTAAGTTTTAACAAACGCTTACGAATGGGGCCTCTCGGAGTAGGATATTTTAATCTTAGCGGGGATTATGTAAAAGGTGTGATTCCGTATCCACTTTTAACAATGCACATCGGAAATCAAACACCAATCTACTCTTCTGTTCTCTATAATTTAATGCAATATGGAGAGTTTGTTAGTGATCGCTCATTAGCACTTCAATACCAACATCATTTTGAGGGACTTTTTCTAAACCGAATTCCATTGATGCGAAAATTGAAATGGCGGTGGACCGCCTCTGCCAATGTAGTGTATGGCTCTATTAGTCAGGCCAATTTAAATTTGAATTCGGAAGTGACATCTGATGGAACAGACACACTTCCGATCGGCACGTTTAGATCAAATTTACCGTATGTGGAATTGGGATATGGCGTGGAAAACATTTTTAAATTTTTGAGAGTGGAGTTTGTTCACCGGATGACCTATCTGGATAATCCCGGAGCGAAAAGTTTTGGTGTTCGCTTTGGTTTTCAGTTTACACTTTAAGCATCAATGTTGTGTTTTAGTGGTTTGAAAAGTGCATATTTGCGACCTGAATTAATTTTGTAGTTTAGTTCAATCAGCAGTATGAATGTAAAAATTTCTCTTCCAGACGGAAGTGTTCGGGAATATCCCCAAGGTGTTAAAGGTTTAGAAATTGCGTCAAGCATAAGCGAAGGATTAGCACGTGTTTCATTGGCAATCGAAGTAAATGGTGAAGTGTGGGATTTATCTCGCCCAATCAATGCCGATTCTGCAATCAAAATTTTAACATGGAATGATAAAGCCGGAAAGACAACGTTCTGGCATTCATCTGCGCACTTACTAGCTGAGGCATTAGAGGTACTTCATCCTGGTGTAAAGTTTGGAATCGGTCCGGCCATCGAGAATGGTTTCTACTATGATATCGATCTTGAAGGTAGAACATTAAGTGAAGCGGACCTGGCTGCTATTGAAGCCAAGATGAAAGAGCTTGCTAAAAAGGATAATGCTTACATCCGAAAAGATGTAACGAAAGCTGAAGCGTTAGATTTCTTTACAAAGAAAGGTGATCCATACAAGCTGGAGCTTATCAGTGGGCTTGATGATGGCAAGATTACTTTCTATCAACAAGGTGATTTCACTGACTTGTGTAAAGGGCCACACATTCCGCATACTGGTTTTATAAAAGCAACAAAAATTCTGAATGTTGCTGGTGCATACTGGCGTGGTAATGAGAAAAATAAAATGCTCACCCGGCTTTATGGTATTACTTTTCCAAAACAAAAAGAACTGGAAGAATACCTTCAGCTTTTAGAAGAAGCCAAGAAGCGCGACCATCGAAAGCTTGGAAAAGAGCTTGAGCTGTTTGCCTTTTCTGAGAAGGTAGGTATGGGCTTGCCACTATGGTTGCCAAAAGGAACAATCTTACGTGAGCGCTTAGAGCAGTTTATGCGAAAGGCACAGATCAAGGCAGGCTACGATCCGGTTGTAACACCCCATATCGGTAGCAAGCAACTATACGTAACTTCTGGTCATTATGAAAAGTATGGTAAGGATTCCTTCCAACCCATCCGGACTCCTGATGAAGGCGAGGAATTTTTGCTCAAGCCAATGAATTGCCCTCACCATTGTGAGATATATAAAACAAAGCCAAGATCGTATCGGGATTTACCAATTCGTCTGGCAGAGTTTGGAACGGTTTATCGCTATGAGCAAAGTGGAGAGCTTCATGGATTGACCCGCGTCAGAGGTTTTACTCAGGATGATGCTCATATTTTCTGCAGGCCCGATCAGGTAAAGGATGAGTTTATTAAGGTAATTGATCTCGTACTCCACGTTTTCAACTCGTTGGGATTTGAGAACTATACCGCACAGGTTTCTTTACGTGATCCTGAGAATAAAGCGAAATATATTGGTGAGGATTCTCTTTGGGATCGTGCTGAGAAGGAGATACAAGAAGCTGCAGATGACAGAGGCTTGAAAACAGTCGCTGTTAAAGGCGAAGCAGCTTTTTATGGTCCAAAGTTGGATTTCATGGTTCGCGATGCACTCGGAAGAAGCTGGCAATTAGGAACCATCCAGGTTGACTATCAGCTGCCTCAACGCTTCGAATTGGAATATGTAGGGTCGGATAACCAAAAACATTGCCCAGTGATGATACACCGAGCTCCGTTCGGTTCATTGGAGCGATTCATAGCTGTTTTGATTGAGCATTGTGCTGGAAATTTTCCTCTTTGGCTGTCGCCTGATCAGATTGCTGTTCTTCCAATTTCGGAACGTTTTAATGACTATGCAAAAAAGGTATATGATAAACTCAAAGAACAGGATATCAGAGGCTTACTGGATGATCGCGATGAAAAAATAGGTCGCAAAATTCGGGACGCAGAGACCAAGAAAATACCTTATATGTTGATTGTTGGCGAACGTGAAGCCACAGAAGGTCTGGTAGCCGTTCGTAAGCATGGACAAGGCGATCAGGGTAGCTTAAATCTTGAAGATTTTGTAAATCAATTCAGAATTGAGTGCGCTGCTCCAAACTGATGTTTTGAAAAAATGAAAATATGACGATATTTGCACCCTGTTTTTTAAACTTAAACACTTTAGGCTATCGCAATCAATAATACAAGACCCAGCTTTAATAGAGCTGCTGGGGGTAGAAGAGGTCCTCAACGACCAGAAGAGCCATATCGGATAAATGAAAGGATAACGGCTTCGAAAGTACGGGTAGTAGGAGAGAACATTGCTGTTGATGTTTATCCTCTTCAGCAAGCCATTAAGATGGCTCAGGATCAGGGTTTGGATTTGGTTGAAATCTCTCCAAACGCTGAACCACCAGTTTGTAAGATTACGGACTATTCGAAGTTTAAGTACGAGCAGAAGAAGAAGCAAAAGGAAATTAAGGCGAAAGCGCTTAAGGTTGTTATAAAGGAACTTCGTTTTGGTCCAAATACGGATGAACACGATTTTAACTTTAAGATAAAGCACGCGATCAACTTTTTGCAAACAGGTTCGAAGGTAAAGGCAACTGTTTTCTTTGCTGGCAGGTCGATAGTTTATAAAGAACGAGGAGAGATCCTTCTTTTAAAGTTTGCGCAAGCACTTGAAGAGTATGGAAAGGTAGAGCAACTACCAAGATTGGAAGGAAAAAGGATGAGCATGTTTATCATCCCTAAAGGAGTTAAAAAATAGAAGTCTAATTTTTATATAATGCCTAAGTTAAAAACAAAATCCGGAGCTAAAAAGC
>DAIQPD010000151.1:0-9813 GCA_036787535.1 Chryseolinea sp. | reverse complement strand
ATAAGCTTCCTAATCGTAATGACGTATTTTGGAATTGGCAACTTTCTACTGAAAATGAAACGCGAAAATTTGCCGCGCCCTGTTTATGCTAAACCTTTCACAGTAGCGCTCGCAGTGGCCGCGGTTGTGATTGCGCTTTATGGAAACATTAAGCTTCATCCTGAATACCTGGTGGTATTTCTGCAATACTTCGTACCCTCTATTTTGTTGATCATGCTGATGCTCAATCGTAAGGAATTATTAAAAATGAGTTTGGTTATTATCGACAGCTTCTTTGATGCCATTTCTGAAATAGCCAAAGTAATCAAAATCAAAGTAGCCTTTCACGTGCGAAGATTGAGCAACCAGCAGTTTGTATATTTTTCGAAGGCAGACTCCATTGCGTCATTGAACAAAGTGATGATGTATGTGTTAGAAAACGAAGTCACGAACAAGTTAAAAATCGTTACCGTGCTCAAAGAGGGACAAAAAATGCCTGAAGACTTCCTGAACGATTTAGATGTACTCGACAGGGCTTACCCAGGAATTGATATCGAATTTATTCAGCTAACAGGATATTTTACACCTGAGCTAGTAAGCCAACTGAGTAAGGAATGGAATATACCAATTAACTTCATGTTCATCGCGTCCCCTGGAAATAAGTTTCCCTATAAAGTGGCGGAGTTGGGAGGAGTTCGTTTGATTATTTAGAATTAATTTTTTGCCGCATTGTTCCTGCATCTTTCAGTCTATATTTACGAACTCCCAAAGAGTTAATTCATGAAAATTGACGCGTACTCCATTCTGGTCATTCTTAGTGTATTGGTTGTATTGTCTTACGGATTTAATTATCTGGCAGGTAAACTAAAGGTACCTTCTGTATTACTTTTAATCGGTGCAGGAATCAGTTTAAAATTTGGAGCCGAGTATTTTAATTTAAAGTTACCTCCCACCAATACGCTCTTAGAAATTTTAGGGATAACGGGGCTTATCTTTATTGTTTTGGAGGCATCCCTGGATCTGTCTATCGAACGCAAGAAATTACCGCTCATTTCCAGGGCATTTTTATCCGCGCTGATTTTGTTGGGGTTAACCTCCGGGCTTATTGCCATAATCTTTATGAGCTATTACGAAACCAATTTCAGACAGGCTCTACTTCATGCCATTCCTTTATCGGTAATCAGCAGCGCAATTGCCATACCCAGTGTTCGGAATATGGCTGAGGAAAAGAAAGAATTTGTTATTTACGAAAGCACGTTCTCTGACATTCTTGGCATCATCGCTTTTAATTTTCTTGTTGCAAAGGAGAGCACCGGAATTCAAGCAATAACGGGTTTTGGTATAGATATTATTTTAATTTTAGTTATCTCTATACTGAGTACTTCGCTTTTGATATTTCTTTTAAATCATGCGACCACACATATCCGATTCTTCCTAACTTTTGCCATTCTGATATTAGCATATTCATTTGCTAAATTTTTACATCTGCCATCACTTATCCTTGTGCTTTGCTTTGGACTTGTACTAAATAATTTCAAGTTGCTTGACTACCGCATAGTTCATAAGCTACTTTCCGTTGATAAACTAAGTGATGTAACCAAGGAAATGAAGTTAATGACCGCTGAGACCGCGTTTATCATACGAACTTTTTTCTTCATTCTATTTGGATACTCCATCAATTTACTTTTGTTGAAATCCTATGAGGTGCTAATGATGGGATTAGCAATCATTGGCATAACGCTTCTGCTCCGTTTTGTTTTCTTAAAATTTATGCTAAAAATAAACTCGACTCCGTTAACCCTAATTGCACCTCGGGGCCTTATTACGATTTTACTTTTCTACAGCATTCCACCAGACCAACGTTTGCAGAACTTAAGCGAAGGTGTACTTTTTATAGTCATCGTATTCACCGGTGTTATGATGACCATCGGTTTATTACTAAATAAACAAAGTTCTGATGAGAAGATTGAGGAGGTAATTTGAGTTTTAAGTCCGATGTTACTCAGATTGAAAAATCCAACCATGAATGCTTAGGTTGGTCAAAATATTTATTGCTGTTTTTTTATAAAATTGTCGATATTTAATTTATAAATCTTTTGAGACTTCATTTATGAATAGTTTCAAAAAATCAAATACCTATCCATATGAAGAACATTTTATATAGCATTAGAGTATCCTTTATTATTTCGTTTTTTCTCTTTCTTGCAACCGTATCGTTTGCTCAGCAAACCAAACAAGAAAAGAAAGCTGCAAAGGCAGACCAGTTAAAAGAAATGGTGGAGTCAAAAAATTATGTTTTCGTAGCGCAATCTGTTATGCCGATGGGAGGACGGAGCCGGCAGCTTACTTCACTTTATACTTTGGATGTAAAACCCGATACAGTGATTTGCGATTTGCCTTACATGGGACGTGTTTATTCAGCACCAATGGGAAGTTCGGAGGGTGGTATTAAATTTACGGCTACGGATTTCGATTATACGATGGCGCCTGGGAAAAAAGGTGGGTGGACTATCTCTATAAAGACAAAGGGTCAGGGCTCTGAAGAATTGACACTCTCTATTTCCGAAAGCGGATATGCAAGCTTACGCGTTTCCAGTTCGAATCGACAGGCCATATCATTCAACGGAATTATAGAATCTCATAGCTCAAAGTAGTTCGTTGATCTTCCAGATCGCTAATACCTTTTGTGATCTCTAATTCCAACCTAGAGTAGATAGTTCAGAGTTTCCTATTCAAACCAAGACAATTTTAATAACTGTGGTGGTTATGTTGGGAATGGTAATGTCTCGTTTGTATTAAGGAATACATTGAAAGTAGCACCTTTTCCTTCTTCACTTTCAATTTCAATTCTACCTTTGTTTAGTTCAACAAACTCAAAGCACAATACCAATCCCAAACCTGTTCCATTTTCTCCCGCGGTTCCTTGCGCACTTTTGCCAGCTTTTAATTTTTGAATGGATGCTTTGGCTGCCTCTGAGATACCAGTTCCATTGTCCGAGACAGATATCTTTACCAGACTGTCATTAAGGTAGCTTCCATTAACAACCACTTCTCCATTCCTGAAAGTATATTTAATTGCGTTGTTGACGAGGTTTCGAATAATAAATGCGATTTGATTTCTGTCGCCAAAGACCATTAGCTCATCTTCAAGAGTATACCTTAATTTAATATCCTTCTTTAATGCAAGATCCTTATATAGATCGCACACATCTGTAACAACCTCGTTAATTCTAAATTGTTTATTCGCTGCACTTCCGGAAGTCATTTGTAATCTTGACCAGCTAATTAAATTTTCAGCAAGTTTAATGGTGTGGTCAACCGAATCTCGCAGTCGGCTTGTAATATTGCTCATCTGCTCTTTTTCAAACTTCTCAAGGCCTATATGGATAAGATTTGATAATCCCCTCAACGAATTGAGCGGACTCATTAAGTCGTGAGCAACGATGCTAAAAAATTTATCTTTTGTTGTATTGAGTTCTTTCAGATGTTCAAGCTGCCCTTCAATCATTACCTTCTGTTCCGATAGTTCGACTGTTCTTGCTTTTACAATTTCCTCCAGGTAGGCATTGTTAAAGATGATCATCTGTTCTGCCTTTTTCTGTTCCGTGACATCAAACGACATAATGAGAATGTTGTCTTCAATGGGCTGCATGCGCAATTGAAAAAATCCTTTTGAGTTATCCGGAAAATCAAATTCATTAATCCACTCGTATGATTTTTTGTTTTTGTAACAATCCTGAATCTTAGCAAACAAATCGGTAGTTTCTATTCCGGGATATTGCTTTGCCATAGTTGATCCTAGCAGCTCTTCACGGCTTAGCTTGCTATGACGAACCAATGCGTCATTAACATACAGGTAGGTTCCAGATTTATCAATAATCTGTACACCTTCCAGAATTTTATCGAAAATGCTGTAGCGATTAGCTTCCATGAGTTCTGATAGGATGGGCTCCTGAATTAAAATTTAGTAAAATTTTACGAGACAAAATAAAATGTGAGCGTATTTCCGAATCATTTTGTGCATGAAACTCAAACATCTTCAGTGCTTCAGGTGAACGTATCTTATAGAAATGGCGGCAAACGATTCAAGAAGAAAATAAAGGGTAACTTGAAGAAAAATATTTCTAATATTAAAATGTGATAGTTATGAAAGACTTTGTTTCTCTTATACTTTTTCTACTGGCACTCGTTCCGCAAGCTCTCTCTGCTCAATCCAATCAAAAAAACAGAGCCATTATTCTTAGTGATATTGAGAATGAGCCTGACGATTCTGAATCTTTCGTGAGACTGCTTTTATATTCTAATCAAATAGATATAAAAGGAATGGTTGCTACAACTTCCTGCTGGCGCCAAAATCAAGTGAATCCTGAATCCATAAAAAAAATTATTGAAGCCTATGGCAAAGTTCAGGCTAACCTGATAAAACATGAAACGGGTTATCCTGAAGCCAGCGCATTGGCTGCATTGGTGAAGCAAGGTTTACCAAAATATGGTATGCAAGGTGTAGGCAATGGAATGGATTCAGAAGGTTCTGACTGGATTATTAAAGTACTTGAAGACAAAGATGATCGTCCGTTGTGGATATCGATTTGGGGAGGTGCAAATACCCTGGCGCAGGCACTACATAAAATTCAGGAAACTAAAAGTAAAGCAGAGGCGAAGAGACTTATTTCTAAACTTAGAGTTTATACCATCTCCGATCAGGATGATAGTGGAATCTGGATCCGAAATAATTTCCCTGATTTGTTTTACATCGTTAGTCCGGGTGATGATTATGGAAATGCTACATGGACTGGAATTAATTCCAGTTATATGAAAGGTGTGAATCATACTACTATCAGCAATAGCTGGTTGGCTCAAAACATTCAACAAAATCATGGACCTCTTGGCGCAATATACCCTGATGTTGCCTATGGAATGGAAGGGGATACCCCTTCATTTTTATCGTTGATCCCGAATGGGCTTAATGATTCGGAGCATCCCGAATGGGGCGGTTGGGGAGGTCGTTATGAATTATACAAACCTGATTTTTCGAAAGTAAAGAAGGGTGTTTCCATTGTGGCCATTGCACCCGAGACCAGAGCGATCTGGACTAATGCTAATGATCATTATACACCATACATTGCAAATGAGTTTGGTCGTTCGGTTAAGTATGACACTATTTCTTTTAATGATTTTAAAGTTACGCTGTGGCGCTGGAGAAATGATTTTCAAAATGATTTTGCTGCCCGCATGGACTGGTGTACAAAAAATTATGCAGAAGCGAATCACCCGCCCATTGTTGTGCTAAGTCAACCTGAACAAATTACTGTTAAATCGGGACAAGGATTTTCGTTAGATGCTTTTGGTACGACCGATCCCGATGGCGATAGTTTCAGTTTCTTATGGTTTAACTATCCGGAAGCTGGTACCTATAAAAAGGTAATTAAAGTTGAAGGCGCGGAGAATATGCATGGTGTCTATTTTATAGCACCAAAAGTTGACAAAGTTGAAACTGCACACTTCATTTTAAAAGTTACGGATCGTGGCGAGCCTCAATTATCGCGATATAAAAGAGTAATCGTTACAATACTTCCTAAGTAAACAAGGGACTGATTGAAAAATTTATTTTGGTTGAATATTTTGTTAGGTCTGTAAATGCCAAGCTCGGGTAAGCATATTGTTTAGGCGGTATTGGTGTTTGTTAGTAAGTCCCTGAAGGAAACAAGAATTTTAAAATTAAAAACTACACTCAGTGACTGAAGTTGGAGATTTTGTTTTGTGAAGGCGAAGCGAACCCTTGTAGCTTTCTGGCATGTGAGGGTACAGATCAAGTTAGGAACAAGGACTAAGAAAGGTTACCCGCGGATACAATCCGCACACCCTTGGTCGCAACATTCGACTCGCCTTGTCCTGCTCACAGCCCTCTATCTTTAAGCAAAGTACAAAGGCAGATGCATTATCAGGAATGGTCAGTGACAACATGAGCGGATCCTGTTTAAGAGTTATTGACATCACTGGCGAATAGACAACCGTTGTAAATGCTTTCGCACAGGTCAGATCCGGAAAAATACCGACTACGCCAATTCTGTATCCATTCAGGTATGATAGACCTTTAAGTTTCGGGTGTAGGCTGTAGTCGAGTGTCACCTGTAATAGCTGCGAGTTTGTATTATGTTCCAGTTTTGGATCGACAATAAGAAACCGACTCAGTGGATATCGCTCATTGACTTCCACCGGTTCAACCCGACCGAAGTCAATTTCTCCATGCATATAAAGTTGTTTTTGAAACTGGGATACGAGGCGTTGCCACAGCTGGCCACCCTTGAAATCTTCGCGGTATGGATCCAGCGCATCTTTCAATATTTTTGCTGGGACATTGGCATTCTGCAGCCTGGTGCTTTCTTGCTTCAGGACTTTATTTACAACGGCAGGCTTGTGCTTACCTCTTGCTGCGCAGATGTGATCGCCATAGCTTCTGCTTTGAACAAACGTTGTTCCCTGGTAGGTTCCCTGAAATTTGAGGATCGAGTCTGATTTGGCCATAAAGCACAACTTTAGAGTGAGTGGGTTTAAAGTGAACGTTTATAAAGGAAAGACCGCCCAAACATATTGTTCAGGCGGTCTTGGAGTTCAGTAAGTACTTGGTGCTCCGGGAGGGAAGTAGGAACTGCTTATAACATAATAATGGTTAGGATAATCTTTACTTTTCAAGTTCCTTGTTAATCCGTTTCACAACTTCATCGATCTCTTTGGTCTGTTCTTCAATTTTTTGAAATAATTCTGGATAATCCAACTCAGTTTGCATTTTCGTCAATTGAATTAGACCAAGAACTCTGGCAACGGGTCCCCGAACGTGGTGTGCATTTGAATATGCATAACTGATCAATTGTTCGTTTTGTCGATTTACCTTTTGGGTTCTTTCCTGAACAATAGCTTCCAGGTGATTATTTAATTGAGCCAGATTTTCCTGGCTCTGCATTAACTCCTCGTTTTGTGTTTCAATTTCATTTGATTTCTCAATTAGTTCATTGTTTATCAATGCCAGGTTGTTGATAGACTCATCATACCGCTGCTTTAATATCCATGAAGAATATGCAATTATCGTATACAAGATTGCATAGGTTACGCTCGCCACAATGATATCATTCGAATTTGTTTTGCCATAACGATTTGGATGCATAACAAGCCATGAGAAAACAACCATCATTCCTGTAAGTGTAATTCCGTGCAATATCAATGGCACTTTACCCTTTAGCAGAACGGAAAAACCAAAACCAATTACCATAACAACGGCCATAGAAGAGGTGGTTATACTGTCGGTTGCTATGCTTTGATAGAACATCGCTGTCATTGTAATGAAACCAATCAACAAAACGGATGACATAAAATAATCAAGTTTGTAAAGGATAAAGGCGGCCACCACTGCAAATAAGATAGTTAAATCAATTATTGCCGAGCGAATAACTTCAAAACGCGTGAAATAAAAATCCACTGCCATAATAATTAAAATGCTGGCAAGGCATAATTTCAAAAGTGATTCTAGAAAGAACCGTTCAATCGGCTTTGTCAGAGTGTCCATATTGGTAATTATTTGAGAAGTAAGGAGGAGAAAAAACGCGCATTTAATGAAGATGTTAAATTAAATCAAGTTCCTTACCCTCCAAGCATTTAGCGCCAACATTAGGCTTTCACCATCTACAAATAAAAAATAATACTAGTTGCCAATGTATGACGTTTGTCATACATTCTTTTTGCAAGGATATCTATTTTTGAAATATAGATCAAAAAAGTTGACCAATAAGCCGTACCCAATATATGAACATCCTATTGAAATTTGCCATTACATTTTTCCTATTAGCAAGTATTCAGAGTCGGGCTTAAACAGTTTAACGGCTGGACAGTTGGTGGTTTGATTAATCAGATGTGGAGTGTAGCCGGAGGTAGTGAGTGCAGTGATGTCAGCCAGATGTTCGTTCAACCTTTTTTCAATTACAACTGGAAGAGCGGTGCAGGTATCGGTGGCAATTTTGAATGGACACAATACTGGAACGCGAACACCACCGTGATTTGGTTTAACCCCAACATCAGTGCAGTGACGAGTTTAGGAAAACAGAAAACACAATTTGTTATCGGTCCACGATTTAATGTTTCGGCACCCGATGGTGCCAAAGCCGATCTGGGTTGGCGAGCTGCAATAGTTTTTTTATTTCCGAAATAAAAATTCAATACCTATTTTGTAACACCAAAGCAAGAGATAATCAAACCAAGCACTTTGACTATGAAAAAAATCCTCAACCTAATTGCAGTTATTGCCATAAGTCTGGCAAGTTGCGATCAGCCGAAAATATCGGATGAAGCGGTTAGCCAAGATACTGCGCCTCCAGGCGAGCTAGACCGAACAAAGCTTCCTATTAAAGAGCCTGTTCGACCTACCTATACTGAACTGGATGTGCGCAATGTTACTGCCCCTCCGCGTTTTGAAGTGAAAGCTCCGAAAGATGCTCCTAATGTTGTGGTGGTATTGATAGACGACATGGGTTTTGGTGTTTCTGAAAGTTTTGGAGGTCCTGTGGCAATGCCCACCATGGATCGTTTAGCGATGGGTGGTTTGCGTTATAATCGCTTTCATACTACGGCTTTGTGTGCGCCTACCCGCATGGCTTTACTTACGGGTTATAACCATCACTCCAACAATATGGGTGTAATCACCGAACTGGCGAGTTCATATCCTGGATATTCAGCTGTGCGACCACAATCCATTACACCCCTTGCCGAAGTTCTTCGACTGAATGGTTTTAATACTGCACAATTTGGCAAATGTCACGAAGTACCACCCTGGGAGATTTCGAATAACGGTCCGCAAGATCGTTGGCCTACACGCTCAGGTTTCGAGAAATTTTATGGTTTCTTAGGTGGTGAAACCAATCAATGGGCTCCGCTGATTTACGATGGTGTAACGATGATTGAAACTCCGAATGATCCAAATTATCATTTCACCACAGACATGACCAACCAGGCTATTTCATGGGTGCGCCAGCAGCAAGCTTTGCAACCTGATAAGCCCTTCTTTATGTACTACGCGCCAGGTGCTACGCATGCTCCACATCACGCCCCCAAACAATACATTGAAAAATATAAAGGCAAGTTTGATCAAGGTTGGGATAAGCTCAGGGAAGAAACGATTGTCCGACAGAAAAAGCTGGGCATCATTCCTGAAGGTACTTCACTGGCACCTAAACCAAAAGAAATCAAAGACTGGGATGCTTTATCTCCGGATGAAAAGAAATTGTTTACCCATCAGATGGAAGTGTATGCCGGATTTGCCGAACATACTGATTATGAAATCGGTCGTCTGATATCCACCATTGAAGAAATGGGAGAGTTAAATAATACCATTATCGTGTTTATTGCCGGTGACAATGGATCGAGTGCAGAAGGTCAGATGAACGGCATGTTCAGCGAAATGACCTATTTCAATCAGGTACCTGAAACGGTGCCCGACATGTTGAAGCATTATAATGAATGGGGCTCTGAAAGTACTTATCCACACTTTGCTGCTGGTTGGGCTGTAGCTACTGATGTACCGTTTACCTGGACCAAGCAGGTGGCTTCAGACTTTGGTGGAACGCGCAACGGAATGATTGTGCACTGGCCCGGTGGAATAAAAGCCAAGGGTGAAATTCGTTCGCAATTTGGTCACGTTATCGACATAGCACCTACTGTTTATGAACTTACAGGAATCCCTTCACCAAAAATTGTGAATGGAATAAATCAGGATCCGATTGAAGGTACCAGCCTGGCCTACTCATTGAACGATGCCAATGCTCCTGAAAAACATACCATACAATACTT
>DAIQPD010000150.1:0-9817 GCA_036787535.1 Chryseolinea sp. | reverse complement strand
GTTCACACGTCAACACAAACACCCGTTGTAGCAGTCGTTGATAAGTCCGCTACTGTGGCCGTACCTAAGTCCGCGACTAACAGTAAACCACATACTGAAAAGATACGAGGAAGCATTTCTGCGGCCAGCTATAGCACGCTGTCTTCCGCACGTAATAACACGCGGGTTATGTATCGTCTTTCCTTTAGCGCACCCCATATTAATCAATCAAAATTCTCGGTCGAAACTTATATGAACTACAGGCAAACGTTTATACAAACAGACAGTCAGTCGATAAAACCTAAAGATGTGTTCAATGTTTACGGTTTGGCATTACAATACGATATAACTTCGACCATGTCGTTAGTAGTCGGTAGAAAAATAAACTCCAAGGTATCCTCGATTGGAGCTATTGACGGACTACAGTTCGAGAAATCGTTTGGCAATTTCTACGCAGGTGTTATCGCTGGATTCAGGCCGGATATCATTGAATATGGATTTAATCCCAATCTCCTTCAGTATGGTGCCTTTGCCGGAATAAAGAGCGACACAAAATCAATATTCTCTCAAACCACACTCGGTTTACTCGAGCAAAAAAATAAGGGCAACACAGACAGGCGATATGCATACTTCCAGCATTCCAGCACCATTGGTGGAAAGGTGAATGTGTTTTCATCAGTCGAGCTGGATCTTTATAATCCGGTGATCGGTGACTCTGTTGGTAAACCTCGATGGACCAATATCTTTATTTCAGCTTCGTATCGCATCAATCGGAAGATTGATTTTAGTCTTTCCTATAACGCGCGCAAACAAATCGTGTATTATGAAACGCTGAAAACCGAAATCGAACGTATTCTGGATGATGATATCGCCAGGCAAGGCTTGCGACTCAATATAAATTTTAGACCCTACAAATATATCGGTGTAGGAGGGGCCTATAACAAAAGATTTCAAAGCAACGATCTTAATCAGGCTGATAACCTGAACGGATATTTTAGCCTGTCAAAAATTCCATGGATTGGTGGTCGTTTAAATGTGAACGCAAACCGGAACAAATCTTCTTATATGAAGACTGATATTTTATCCTTCCGGTATTCCCGATCCTTCATTGAAATGAAGTTGGATGCCGATATTTATTATCGGATCGTGAACTATACCTATTTCAGCAACGAACTGCTTACTGAGCAACGGTATTATGGAGCATCCGTATCGTATCGCTTGCCTAAAAAAATCATCGTTAGCGTTCTCGGAGAATTGGCGACTACCACTTCGGAAGAAAATTACAGGATAAATGCCCGGATCAGTAAAAACTTTTAACACAGCAAGAAAATGAAAATAAAGTCAGCTTTAAAATTTGCCACTTTCGGTATTGTTTTCATGATAACATGGGCGAGTTGTAGCAAGAATCCAAAAGTGATCGCGCCTGATTCAGCGGACACCAATAGCAGAACCGGAATTTTTTCGGACGAAACGACAGCACCTGTTACGACAGAGAGCCTATCCCAATCCAATACCGAAGAACTGCATACCGTCACAATTCTCGAAGTGTTGCCAACCACAAAATACGTTTACCTCCGGGTAAAGGAGGGACAGGAAGAATTTTGGATCGCCACCTTAAAGACAGAAGTATCCGTAGGGGGAACATATTTTTATCGTGGCGGACTACTGAAAACAAATTTTGAGAGCCAGGAACATCAGCGTGTATTCGAAACAATGTATCTGGTGTCCACCATTGTAAAAGCAGATCACGGAACAAAGGCAACGCCCACCCCACAAGCTGCCAACATCAGTGAACCCAAGCCGATAGAAGTGAAGGGCTCCGTTAAAATTGCAGAGCTTGTTGCCCATCCGGAAAAGTATGACGGAAAAACCATACAGATCAGTGGCAAATGCGTGAAGGTCAATCCCAACATCATGGGACGCAACTGGGTGCATCTTCAGGATGGCAGCCAGGATGATTATGATCTCGTGATCACCTGTGACATGCAGATACCGGTAGGACATACCGTCACCATGAAAGGGAAAGTCGTGCGCAATAAAGATTTTGGCGCAGGATATCATTATGCTATTCTATTGGAGGACGGAGACCTGGTGCGCCAATAGGAATAATTACGTAAATTTTTTAACTGTTTTTTTTAATAGAAAAAGCATTAAGACCACGATTAATATTTGGGATTTACTTTCTGTTTTAGACCTAAGAACTTCGGGTAACTAAAAAATGAGTACAATTCTTACAATCATTGGCAAGCTTTACATTAATTACTTCTATAGATAATTCCATTGAATTCCTGTAAGACAACTAAACAGAAAGGCTTGCTTTAACACTGGTATTCTGCACGGTGTTCGGGCTAACCGTTGTAGTTCATCTAGTGATAGACTTGAATCTTGTGACTTTTTTCTTGGCGAATTAGCAGTAGTGCTTATCTCATAATGATCTGTGAAGCGGTTATTAAAAGATTCCTTTGCCACAAGAAGAACGGATTTTTGTTTTAGATTGGATGCCATCACTATGATTGTTTAACACTTTCGACAATGTTGAGTTGGGGAAGTTTATTGATCGCTTCGATTTTTTTGTTCTGCGACACCTTTGCATATATTTCCGTAGTCCTGATGTTTTTGTGACCTAAGAGTTTTGATACAACATAAATATCCACTCCTTGATTGAGTAGGAGTGTTGCATGAGTATGTCGGCCACAATGGAAGGTAATCGCCCTATCAACACCAGAGACCTTCATCCATCTTGATAATGCTATATTCGTATAGTTGCTGTATCTCAGTCCGATAAATACGCGCTGATCGGGTTCTCCATTTTTTCCGAGGAGTTCACGGGCTGGTTTCGTTATAGGAAGAACTTCATAGTCCTTTGTCTTCTGTTGTTGGAACCGAACGTACCAACCTTCGGAATCGCTACCCCTCACTTCTGACCATGTCATTTTAATTATATCAGACCAACGTAATCCTGTCATGATACTGAATAGAAATGCTTCTTTCAATTTCTTGACATCGCATTTCGTCTTAGAGATTTTCTCAACTTCTTCCCAGGTAAGGAACTCCCTTTTTGTTTCAACTTCTTTTATGCCTCTTACGCGCAGTGCCGGATTTTCTCTGATTAATTTTTTCTCGAACGCTTGTCGAAGGGTTGCCTTAACCTTGTTGAAATAGGAGAGAGCAGAGTTTTGACTGAGTTTCGTTTTGCCAGGTGTCTTTGCATCATTTAGCAGATATTGTTTCAAAACCAGTAGCCAGCTTTCATCCACTTCACCTAATGTTGGCTGTTGTCCTTTCGTGAAGGTCAGCAAATGTTTGTAGGCACTATCCCAATTCCCGAAATTCCCTTTGCTGTTCAGTCGGTCTGTTTTCAACTTGGCGAAGTATTCTAAAAACTTATCTCGGTCTTAGGCTGCTTTAGCTTGTACTTCCCTGAATGTAAATCAATAATTCGTTGTGCTCTGATTTGATCGGCCAATAGTAATGCCTGTTTATTTTGCTCGTTGTCCGCAGTCTTGTTTGACTTCTTAACATAAAGATTCAGATACTCGTATTCACGCTGACCTTTCCAATAAATATCGAGATATAAGGTATAGTTTCCATTTGTCAACTCACGCTGTCTCAACTTCACCGGTTCCTTTTTCTTCACTTCTTTCTTTTTCATAACGTTTAAGTTTATTGTATAGCAAAAAATAGTTTGATGTCTTCTTTAAGGATCACTGTCCTTGAAAGCATTTTTTTTCTTTTTGATTTTCTTGAGAGAGATCAGACGGTATAAAGTCCGCCTGCTAATTCGCATGATGATAGCAGCCTCGTTTATTTCGAAGTACTCCTGCGAGGTATTTCTGAGAATCTCTATTGCTGAGATCTTGATGCTCTCCTGACTCTGTTTGGTATCGAGATTTTTCCCAAGCAACAGCTGCCTGTAATGCTTTTTGTTGCAGGACTTGGAACAGTACCTGGTGTACAAAGTCCTCGCGGTAAATTCGTTCCCGCAGAACTCGCAGTTCTTTTGAATTTTGATGTTTGAGCTCATGTGTCAATACGTGTCTATGTGTGTCTACCTGTGTCAGGGAGTGTCAGCATGTGCCATCAGCTCCCCGGTGACCCTAGATTTTTGTTGCGCGTATAGAGCTCAGTATCTCGAGCAACAAACTAGCAACAAAAAACATCGAAATAACCCGAAGCATCGCCAAAGCGATCCCTCTTGTTATTTTCTAACGTATTGATTTTTAAACTGTTATAGCGATTATGTTCGGGATGTTTAGGGACATCATTTTCCGATGCAAAACTTAGAAAAAATATTATCAAGTAAGTCGTCTGTTGTGATTGTGCCTGTAATCTCACCGAGGTAATGTAAAGATTGCCGGATGTCCATGGCTAAAAAATCTCCGGTGATGTTGTTATTCATGCTGTGAAGAACACGTTCAAGTGCTTCATTGGTCTGTACTAAATTTTGATAGTGTCGAAGATTGGTCACCAGTACATCGCCAGATTTCACTTGTTTGATCTGTACACTCGTCAGAATCTTTTCTTTCAGTAATGCAATGTTGGTTTTGTTCGATGCTGAGATGAATACGCAATCTTTGTTGGTGAGGTATTCAACCAGCTTTGAATTAGCCTTATCCATTTTATTACCTACCAGAATAAGGGGAATATTTAGTTGATTCAGTTCCTTTAATTGTTCATCGATATCAGCTTGTGTTGTATTTGACAGATCAAATAGGTAAATGATGAGCGATGCTTTTTTCATGTGGGCACGTGTACGCTCTACGCCCATGGCTTCTATAACATCTATTGTACTTCGCAGACCTGCAGTATCGATAAACCGAAAATTGACACCACCTAAAATCAATTCATCTTCAATAGCATCGCGTGTTGTACCGGGAATATCCGAAACAATGGCACGCTCTTCATTTAATAAAGTATTGAGTAAAGTAGATTTACCTGCATTGGGTTTACCGGCAATAACGGTTGGCACGCCATTCTTAATTACATTACCTTGATCGAATGAATTAATGAGAGAAAGGAGGTAAGATTGAATGCGCAGAATTAACTTTCGTAAATCATCTCGCTTGGCAAACTCTACATCTTCTTCACCAAAGTCAAGTTCAAGTTCGATGAGGGATGCGAAGTGTATGAGTTCCTCCCGAAGATTATTTATTTCTTTGGAGAACCCACCCCGCATTTGATTGAGTGCAGCCTGTCGGGCATTGTCGGTTTCGGCATGAATTAAATCGGCTACTGCTTCGGCTTGCGCTAAATCAAAACGTCCATGTAAGAAAGCACGTTTTGTAAATTCGCCTGGTTCAGCCAATCGGGCACCATGCTTTAACAATACCTTGATAATTTCTTTTACAATCACAGCGGATCCGTGACACGAAATTTCAATTCCATTTTCTTTCGTGAATGAATTCGGTTCTCTGAAAACTGAAACCAGTACTTCATCAATTACCTTATCGCCATCGCGAATAGTGCCAAAGTGTAAAGTATGCGAAGGTTGTTCTAATAAATTTTTTCCCTTAAATGTTTTAGCTACAATATCAATGGCATCCACACCAGAAAGCCGGATAACGGCAATAGCGGAAATCCCTTGTGCTGTTGCAAGGGCAACAATGGTGTCATTTAATGTAGATGGAAGCATGAATTAAAGTGTTGCAAGTTATTTGTTTAATTGGAGTTGTCAACGGTCCACAGTCGACAGTCGACCGTTGACTGACGACTGTGGACGATTAGGATTAATTTTTATCTCCCTTCTCTCTGACGATCAAAACCGGAATCTGCACCCGATGTCGAACTGTATCGAGAGTAGTTCCAAAGATTAAGTCTTTCATGAATTTATGACCATGCGCTCCCATCACCAGCATGTCGGCATCAAACTCTTTTACAAGTTTCGGAATCATTGTCTTTGGATTTCCAAACCCTACCATACTTTCAGCCATGTATCCTTTTGCGAATAATTGATTGATGTAATTTTCGAGCGACTCAATATCCCGATTTGATTCATGGTCGTCTATATGACTTCCATAAACAAATGCTCCAGCGGTTTCTACAATATGAAGTAATGCATATCGGGCTGAAGGTCCTCCCTGCGCTAATGCACTTTGAATGGTAAGTTCATCAACACTGGTAAAGTCAATGCATATGGCGATGCGCTTGTAAATTGGCCCATCACTAATGTTTAATGCTACTGCTGTTCCATGAGGAATTTTACCGGCTTCATCTTCATTTCTTCTATCGAGTAGGGGTTTGATTGTAATGTATACCAGCAATCCAAAGGCTGCTGCGCAAAGTGGAATAACGGTAAGCCATAGTATCCAACTATTTTCACCCATCGATGTGAGCCAACCCGTTACTTCATTGTAAACCAATTTCACATTCAGCGATACAATAATAACAGCGATAATCCAGGCAGCAATTTTTACCCACGTCTTGATGACAAACACTCCCATTGTTTTTTTATCGCTGTTAAAATGGATGAGTGGTATAATGGCAAACCCCAGTTGTAAACTCAACACTACCTGACTGAATACCAACAAGGTTCCGGTTTCTCCTTCGCCATAAAGTAAAATCACAAGGTAGGCGGGTATGATGGCAATGAGTCGTGTGATCAGTCTTCGCATCCATGGTGCGATGCGCAAGTTTAAATATCCTTCCATTACAATTTGTCCGGCAAGGGTTCCGGTTATCGTTGAACTTTGTCCTGCAGCAATGAGCGCGACAGCAAAAAGAATGGAGGCCCAGCGCGTGCCGAGTAAGGGTGAAAGAAATTTGTGCGCGTCTTGTATGTCGGCTACTTCATGCATACCGGCCTGAAAGAAAGTAGATGCCGCCAGCACCAGTATCGCAGCATTAACAAAGAACGCACCATTCAATGCAATGGCAGAGTCGATGAAATTATATTTGATGGCAGACCAGATTCCTTTTTCACTCGTGTCAATTCTTCTGGTCTGAACTAATGATGAATGCAAGTACAAATTGTGAGGCATAACTGTTGCGCCAATAATGCCTATTGCAATGTATAAAGCTGTTTCATTTGGTATGGTTGGAATGAATCCTTTTACCAATTCACCCATTTCGGGTTTCGCCAGAATCATTTCAACAATGAACGCTCCACCAATGATGGCCACCAATGCAATAATGAACGCTTCAATTTTTCGAATGCCATAGCGTTGAAGTACGAGTAACAGCAAGGTATCGAGAACCGTAAGGCTTACTCCCCAGATCATAGGCAACCCAAATAATAAATTCAAACCAATGGCCATACCCAATACTTCTGCTAAGTCGCAAGCGGCAATGGCAATTTCGGCCATGATCCACAAAGAAAAATTGACGCCTCGTCCATATGCGCCTCGCGAAGCCTGTGCTAAATCAAGTTGACGAACAACACCAAGACGTGCACTCAAACTTTGTAGAAGCAGTGCCATCACATTTGACATCAACAAAACCCAAATTAAGGCGTAGCCATACTGGCTACCTCCGGCAATATCAGTTGCCCAGTTGCCAGGGTCCATATATCCTACGCTGACTAAATAGGCAGGACCGAGGAAGGCTAGAAATTTATTGAAGCCTCTTTTGTTTCCAATTTCTACCGATCCGTGAACTTCACCGAGTGATCTGCGATCTGATTTTTTTTCTGGGTTCATATTCTTACGCGGTGACTAGAATCTTTTGTGAAACGATTTTGGAGACAGACACTCTTGTATTTTCTAGTTCAATTTCCAGACTGTCATCGTATTCTTCTTTGCTGATCAGTTTTATTTTCTTACCGGGTGTAGCACCAATTTTATCAAGGTATTTCAATAGTCCAGAGTCAGAATCTTTAACCGCAACGATGCTACCTTTATAACCCGGTGCGAGATCGGCTAACATTACACTGGCTTGAAGTTTAATCTTTCCATTTTTATCGGGAATGGGTTCGCCATGTGGATCGACCGATGGATAACCTAAGAACTCATCTAGTTTTTCTATTAATAAAGGAGATTGAATATGTTCAAGTTGTTCGGCTACCTCATGCACTTCATCCCAACTGAAATTTAATTGCTGAACCAAAAACGTTTCCCAGAGCCGATGCTTCCGGATAATAGATAGTGCTGATGTCTTGCCTTGCTTGGTAAGCTTTACGCCATAATACTTTTCGTAGGAGATTACATTTTTCACCGAGAGCTTTTTAATCATATCGGTTACGGAAGCTGCTTTTGTTGCCAGCGACTCGGCTATTTCATTGGTGAGAACGGCTTTACTTCCTCCTTCAGATAGATGGTAAATGGCCTTTAGGTAGTTTTCTTCGGTAAGACTCAGCATATGTTTCGCTTTACGGATATGCAAAAATAAAAGTTTAGGCTAGTCTAAAAAATATTTTAACTACTTTTATTGCCTGACACAACAATTTCTTTTGGTCTCGCTGTAAGTTTGGTGTACCTAATGTCGGTTTTCGATCAGCTAAAAGCCTGACATTTTTTGTAGATTGTCCCCTCAATGATTTGAATTTAAATAATGAAGAAATTACTTTTTCAAGTACTGTTTCTGTTGTCTGTAATCTCTTCACACGGTCAGTCGGTTAAGGACTACATGGCCGCTGGTGACAAATTTTACAGTAAGAAAAATTATAAGGAGGCCATTGAATCTTTTAAAAGTGCATTGGACATTAACCCGGATGATGCCACAGTAAATTTTAAACTGGGTCTGGCGTATTTATATTCGGATACAAAATCAAAGGCGGCTACCTTTATTGACAAAGCATACAAGCTCAATCCGAATATTAACAACAAGATCGATTATCATTTAGGAGTAGCATTTCAAAACACCAATAATCCTAAGAGTGCTATCGAACACTTCGAGGCGTATAAGAAAAAAAACCCGGGTGTAGCATCCATTGTGGACGAACGAATAGCAGAGTGCCAGATGGCGGATTCTTTGTCACAGTTCGAACTGAATGTTATCATCGAGAATATTGGAAATGTCGTAAACTCCAATCTTAGTGAGTATTCACCCATTATTTCTTCTGATGGTAATACCTTGATTTTTACTTCCAATCGTGGCAAGAGTTCGAAGAGTGGTCAAAGTCTGGAAGATATTTACGTAACCCGCAAAACCGGTACAGTTTGGAATGAACCACAGAAAATCAGTACCAATATTAATACCGCTGAATACAATGATGCAGCAGCTTCTCTTTCGCCCGATGGCAAGACTTTATTTTTGTATTATGAAGAAGGTGGGGGAGATATTTACACTTCTAATTTTGATGGCAAAGATTGGTCGAAGCCCGTTCCGTTAAACAAGAATATCAATACCTCTATGTTTTGGGAAACCTGCGCCAGTGTTTCGCCTGATGGTACCAAACTTTACTTCGCCAGCAATCGCCCGGATGGATATGGAGAGTTGGACATTTATGTAAGCGAGAAAGATGCGAAAGGCCAATGGGGCAAGGCGACTAATCTCGGATCCATAATTAATACTCCAAACAATGATGACTCGCCCTATATACATTATGATGGCGTTACACTTTATTTTTCTTCTGATGGTCATCCTCGTTTAGGTAACAGCGATATTTTTGTTGCTGAGTTTAAAGGTGGGAAATGGAATAAACCTGAAAACATTGGCTATCCGATTAACTCCTGGGAGTACGATGGTTTCTTTAGTATTTCTCCCGACAAGAAAATAGCTTACTATGCAACAGTAAAAGAAGGTGGCTTTGGCGGAGCTGACATTTATTCTATAAAATTCCTGGAACCTCGATTCAAACCCAAGCCTAAACCAATAGTCGTAAAAGTAGAAGAAGTTAAAAAGGAGCAAGCTAAAAGCACCGACTTTGTTGACCCAACCATAGTAGCCCTTCGGGCCAAGAAAG
>DAIQPD010000015.1:0-42799 GCA_036787535.1 Chryseolinea sp. | reverse complement strand
GATGTATAATTTCGCCTATCGGCTTACCCTCGATCGCGATGACGCCAAAGATCTACTTCAGGATACCTACCTAAAGGCGTTTCGGTTCATTAACTCATTTCAGCAAGGAACTAATGCCAAGGCATGGCTGTTCCGGATTTTGAAGAACAGCTTCATTAATGATTACCGCAAAAAAACCAAGGAACCCAATAAGGTAGACTATCAGGAGGTAGAAAGTTATTATAACTCAGAAGATGTTGACAGGCAAATCACACCCGATCTGCGAGTAGAATCGCTAAAAGATATGATTGGGGATGAGATTTCAAATGCCCTCAACGCTCTTGATGTTGATTTCAGAACAGTAATTATATTATGCGACCTGGAAGGATTTAAGTACGAAGAGATGGCGAAGATCCTGGACATTCCCATCGGCACAGTACGAAGTCGTCTGCACAGAGCCCGCAATCTGCTGAAAGAAAAATTAAGTGAATACGCCAAACAAATGGGTTATAATAAATCTACCTAAGTCTATGAGCAATCCGGAAGAAAGTAATATGAAGAAGAATTGTTCGAACCAACGCGAGTGTCTCGAAATGCTTCAGTTGATATTAGATGGTGAAGCAACACCCGAACAAAAAGCAAATTTCAAATCGCACGTAGACGAGTGCATGCCGTGTTTCCAGCACTATCATTTCGACCAGGCCATCAAAGAACTTTTAAAAGTGAAATGTTCTCACGAAGCACCAACCGATTTGATTGCGAGTATTAAAAGCAAAATTAGCGCAGCAGAATAATGGCGGGTAAGGCAATTATTTTTTCTGCTCCCTCCGGTTCTGGTAAAACAACTCTTGTTAAACATCTTCTTTCTACGAACTCCGATCTGGGGTTTTCCATTTCTGCCTCAACACGCGATAAGCGTGGCCGCATCGAACAGAATGGAAAAGATTATTACTTCCTGTCACCCGAAGATTTTAAAAAGAAGATTGATGGCGATGAATTCATCGAATGGGAAGAAGTGTATGAAGGTAATTTTTATGGCACCTTAAAATCAGAGATCGACCGACTTTGGTCAGAAGGCAAAAATGTAATTTTTGATGTTGATGTAAAAGGCGGATTGAGCCTGAAGAAATATTTTGGAGACAAAGCGTTGGCCATATTTGTAAAAGTTCCGTCACTGGAGGTATTGAAAGAACGACTGCATGATCGTGGCACGGAATCAGAAGAAAGTCTGTCGCGCAGATTATTCAAGGCGCAATTCGAAATGTCATTTCAGGATAAGTTTGATGTAATTGTAGTAAATGAAAATCTGGAGAAATCATTAGCAGAAGCGCAGCAGTTGTATAATGATTTTAAAAAGAAAGTGTAGTTGAATTCTCTTTTGCCACGAAGACACAATGGAAAAGTATGCGGCATCTACTTCTCTTTATTCTTATTCTCTATTCGTGGTTTACTTTTGGGCAGCAATCTGATTCTACTCAGGTCGACTTGGTAGATGTTTTCCTGGGAAAGAAAAGTAGGACAACAACAAATCAGGTACGGTCTGGTAAAAAAGTACACTTCTCAATTTTGCCTGCAGCCGTAAATGTTCCCGGTGGCGGAAGGGCTGTAATTACGGCAGCTAATGCCGCCTTTTATCTTGGCGATCCTGACTCTACGAATCTTTCGAACGTTTACTTAATACCCTATACAAATCTGACCAATCGCTACGGACTTTACATTCGACCCAATCTTTGGCTGGCAAAAAATTCATTTAATATTTTGGGCGATTATCGTGTAGCTCATTTTCCACAATACTCGTGGGGTCTTGGTGGTGATTCACCTGAATGGGACAGATCGTTAATTGATGCCGACTACCTACGCTTCTATCAATATGCGTATAAAAAAATTTATAGGAACTGGTATGCCGGTCTTGGTTATGCATGGGACTATTATTATAACATTGATGAAACAGAATTTGAAGGCACAGGTCATCTTGAACGCTATGGTCAACAAGAGTATTCGTCTACCGTTTCTTCAGGTCTTACTTTTAGTATAAAGCTTGATGCTCGCGAGAATGCCATCAATCCTCAGGGAGGTTCATACCTTTTGTTGACGTGGCGATGGAATTCGGAAGGGTTGGGTAGTACCTTTACAAACAGCTCTCTCTTTATTGATGGAAGGAAATATTTGAAGATGAGTAAAACCAGAGACAACATCATTGCCTTCCGAAGTTACTACTGGTCTGTGCTGGCAGGTGAAACTCCGTACCTTGATTTACCCGCTACAAACTGGGCACCCGCAACCGGAATTTCAGGCAGAGGATTTCAATCTGGAAGATATCGATCGAACGCTATGATTTATGCTGAAGGCGAACAACGCGTTCAACTCACCGATAATGGATTGGTAGGGATGGTTGCATTTATGAATATTACCTCTGCTTCGGAACTTGATACGCAACATTTTCAACACTGGCAAGTGGGTGGAGGGTTTGGTTTGAGAACAAAATTTAACAAGTACTCCGATACGAACATTGCTATCGACTTTGGATTTAGTGCAAACTACTGGGGCGTGTGGTTAAACATCGGAGAAGTGTTTTGATTTGTAATAATGCAAAGCAGCAATCAAGAAAAAACAATTACTTTTATGTAAGTGTATTTCTAAAACAAAACTGTAGTTTATGAAAAGGTCTTTATTCGGTTTGCTGCTATTGATAAGCTTTACTCTTCAGGCGCAAGTTTATTCCAACAAAGAAGTTGGGAAAAAGAATGCGGTCGCTATTGACAGTTTAAAAAATTCAGAATACCCGTATGTACTTCCTATTTTAGGAGCCAAGGCTACGAAAGCAGGATTTCAATTACCGTACTCGGCCGGATTAAGTGTACAATACATTTGGCAAAAATCGGATCTGGTTATCGACAATCTTCAAGTGGGTTTTAATAATGGACCGCTGCATAGTCTGGATGAAGTTGTTCGTTTTAAAAATGCCCAGTCGGAGGCAATGGGTGTAAATTTCAGACCCGATATTTGGCTCTTCCCTTTCTTGAATGTTTATGGCATAATAGCAAAGTCAGCCCCCTCTACTGCGATTGATGCCGGAATCTATGTACCTGATCAGGATGGCAATTGGAGTGAAGTAATAGCGTTAAATACGAAAGCTGATTTTCAGGCTACGTCATTGGGTTTTGGTTTAACACCTACCGTTGGTGTAGCCGGTGGTTTTTTGGCGCTGGACTTTAACTGTACCTGGAATGATATTGCTGAACTGGATAAGCCCGCCTTTGCTTTTATTTTCGGACCACGATTCGGAAAAACTTTCAAACTTAAAAAACCGAATAGCGCCATCGCACTTTGGGTAGGAGGATTCAGATTGAAACTGAATTCAGGAACAACCGGTTCGATGAACTTTGATGATCTCTTTGATACCAGCGGTCTTCAAGGCAAAGTAGATAACGGAATTGCGGCTGTGGGAAATAAACAAGAAGCAGTTGATACGTGGTGGAGTGATCTTTCAAACATTGAACAAAATAATCCGGTGAACATTGCCAAGTATGAAAGAGCCAATAGTGCGTTGGCGAGAGCCGGAACTTTTCTGAACAGTATGGATGAAGCATTGAATGATGAAGAAAGTGCATCCGTACAATATTCACTCGACAAACGCCCGAAAGATATGTGGAACTTTGTAGTGGGTACACAATATCAATACAACAAGCATTGGATGCTACGCCTTGAAGTAGGTATGCTCGGCTCGCGTCAACAAGTTATTGGCGGGCTTCAGTATCGTTTCGGCCTGTAATGGTTGCTGGTTGGCAGTTACCGGCAACTGGCAACCAGCACCTATTTCTTTTCTTCCTCTTTTTTCTTCGCCTTCGCTACTCCAATAGGAATACCTATAGACAGGTATAGCGATTGATTATATTGATCGGGCATAGATTCCTGGGCTGATATATTCCTCAACCCGTAGTAGTATCGAACAGTGAAATTCATTCCGTTGCCACGCATCAGTCGATACCCTGCTCCGGCCATGAGTCCGAAATCCAATTGAAGAATCTGATCGCGAATGTCGGCTTTGTATTCAAGGTCATCTCCGTTTATTTCGTTGGTAAAAATATCATAGGCTTTCGCTCGTAATGAAGGCATGAATCCACCTTCCAGAGAAAAATTATTTTTGAATCGATACTTCATCATGATGGGAACATTGAAGTAGTTAATCTTGCGCTCTACCTTACCACCAACAAAAGCGCTGTCTAGATCAGCATTGTTCAATAGGTAAACCGGAAGGTCTGAAGTTCCCAAAGATGATTTTACAAGCACACCCGTGTGAACCATCCATTGTGGATTTTTTAGTTTGATATCAAAATAAAAACCCAGATTAAATCCAGTCTTTAGTTTTCCATCGTTCAAACCTCGAATGCTGGGGTAATTGATTCCGCCATCCAATCCAAATTCAATTTTACCACTATTGAGTTTATCGCCTAACAGCAAGGAGATAAGAATCTGGCCATGAGCTAAAGAAGTAATCACAAGCAATATTGATGTCAGCAAAATCCTCATATACAAGTGAGTTGAGGGTTTAAAGATAGTCGAATCAATTTTAAGTTGCCTGATATTTCAAAAAGCATAAGTACGCGGTTTTGTTTTTTTTGCCACAAAGACACTAAGTCACTAAGACGCACAAAGAGAATACTAAGAATGTTCAGAGGGATCATGTATTATAGAATACCTTAGTGAGGCTTTGTGTCTTCGTGCCAACCTTGTCGGACAAAGCAGTTCTCTTGATCAAAGCAAGGTATGAGAAGAATCATCCTTTATTAATATCTTAGTGAAGAGAAAGGGCGTCTTGTTCTTTTTGCCACCAAGACACAACGCCACTAAGACGCACAAAGAAAAATGTAGGACTAATATTAAGGAGACTCATTTATTAAAGAACACGTATGACAACCACAAGCATTAATTCCATTTTCCCACTGCTCGCGTTGTGCATCTTCGGATGCAATAAAAGCCAACCATCCTTTGAAGCTCCGGTATTGAAAAACATTGGTGACTACAGTGTTTCGGTGACGACTAAGTCGGAACATTCTCAGATGTTTTTTAATCAGGGAATCATCATGGCGAACGGTTTCAATCAGGCTGAAGCGGAAAGATCATTCAGAGAAGCCATCAGACTAGACTCCACATTTGCTATGGGGTATTGGGGAATCGCGTATGTGTTGGGACCCAACCTCAACTCTTCAGGTGATAACATGGGAATGATAAATGAAATCCAAGGAGCGGTCTCGAAGGCAGTGAGGTTTAGTGACAATGCATCACCGTGGGAGAAAGCAATTATAAATTCAATTGAAATTAAATTCCCAAAAGACTCAGCAATATCCAATGCGGTTGGCTATTCAGAATTTATGAAAGAAGCGTATTCACAATTTCCTGAGAATACATTTGTTGCCACGCTCTATGTTGAATCGATTATGAATTTGCATGCATGGGATTTTTATTCCCGCAAAGGCGGTGAGGCCAGACCATGGACACCTGAAATTGAAATGCTCCTTGAAAAAATAATTTCAACCGATCCTAAAAATCCATTAGCGAATCATCTTTATCTGCACGCTACGGAGGCAAGTCCCAATGTTGAGAAAGCGTTGGCAAGTGCAGAACGATTGAAGACTTTGGTTCCCTCTGCCGGACATTTAGTACACATGCCTTCACACATCTATATCAATACCGGAGATTATCACGAAGGTTCCATTGCCAACGAAAGTGCAGTGGTGGCCGACAGCATTTACATTGCCGAGTGCAAGGTGCAGGGATACTATCCGCAAATGTATTATCCGCATAACTATCATTTCCTTGCGGCTACCGCAGCTTTTGAAGGAAGAGGCTCGCGATCTATTGAAGCCGCATACAAAACGGCAAACATCATTGAGAAACAATATTATCACGAGGCTGGATATGAAACCGTGCAGCATTACCTCACCATTCCGAATCACATTCTCATCAAGTTTGCACAATGGGAAAAGATAGTAGCGCTCCCTAAACCAGCAGAAGATTTAATTTACCCAACAGCCATTTGGCATTATGCCAGAGGGATGGCGTATGCCAATCTAAATAAAACAGCAGACGCAAAAGAGGAACTCAAAAAACTGGACTCATTAAGTTTATCACCCACAATTGCCGAACAATTTATTTGGGGCATTAACCGGGTGACCGAAGTGTGTGAACTATCATCAAAAGTTTTAGCAGCAGAGCTGAAGGTAAAAGATGAAAAATACGATGAAGCGATTCAACTCCTCACGGAGGCCATTGCGTTGGAGGATCAACTGAATTACACCGAACCACCCGATTGGTTTTTCTCGGTGCGCCATATTTTGGGAAATGTATTGCTGAATAAAGGAGACTTTATAGCAGCTGAAAAAATATACAGAGAAGATTTAGCCAACTGGCCAAAAAACGGATTCGCTTTAAGCGGATTATTGGAAAGCCTCAGCGGACAAGGAAAAATAAGCGAAGCGGAAGAAGTAAAAAAACAATTTGAACAAGCGTGGAAGCTTGCCGACTCAGCATTAAAAGGATCGATGATTGACCCGGAAAAGAGAAAAGACCTGGCATTAAAGATTGACGAATATTCTCCAAACACATTGGTTTATTTGGCAAATTCTTTTTGCATGAAGAAATAAAGAAAACGGAAATTGAATTATGGCTAGGACAACAAGCAGGATTACAACATTTCTTCGAAGGGTTTTCTGCCTCGAAATTTTTACGGAATACAACTTAACTAGTACAAGACACTACTTATTCACAATATTAAGTTTAATTAGTTTTACTCTCCTTGGGCAAGATCGACTTGTTGATATCAACAAGAAGGTTGTTGAAATTGAGAATTATAGAAAATATGAAATAGTTAAATTTGACAGCAATGATTTAAATCACATTGATAAGAAGTTGATTGAGTCAATTGATTACCAAGGGGAAAATGGACTTGGGAAAACGGAAATAAAACAGAAAATTGAAAATGGAAATTGCCTTGCAACTTACTATTTCGACAATCAATCACTAATCGCAATTAAAGAAAGGAAATATACTGGAGTTGTAACGTTTAGCTTGATGACTTACTATTTTTTAGATCATACCTTTATAAAAGCAATGAACGACAAAGGAGCCGACAAAACTTCAGAAATTGATAGAGCCGAATTGAGTAAAAGAATTAGAAATATTTTTGCAATTCAGATTAAGTAAGCGACCGGTACACCTTTCCCTCAATATCAGTGCGTCTTTACTTTTGCACGTTGTAGTATGGGGATTGCTTCGTGCTTCGCAATGACGAGCACTTCAGAATCATGCAACTAATTTGTAAAAAAGATCATCTTACTTTCATGAACAATACCTTAGTGTAGCTTTGTGTCTTCGTAGCTTTGTGGCAACTTTAGGTTAAAGATAGTATAGATGAAAATCGGTTTATTCTTCGGCTCTTTCAATCCCATTCACATCGGGCATTTGATTATTGCCAACATTATGGCAGAGACTACCGATTTAAAAAAAGTCTGGTTTGTGGTATCGCCTCAAAATCCGTTTAAACCCAGCAAAGGACTTCTGCATGAATTCGATCGATATGATATGGTTCGCCAGGCCATTCATGATCATTACAAATTAGAGGTTAGCGATGTTG
This sequence comes from Chryseolinea sp., assembly GCA_036787535.1. Taxonomy (GTDB): domain Bacteria; phylum Bacteroidota; class Bacteroidia; order Cytophagales; family Cyclobacteriaceae; genus Chryseolinea. Next base: position 35,187 of record DAIQPD010000015.1, on the reverse strand, counting down.
AATTTCATCTTCCCAAACCAAGCTACACCATTCATACCCTTGTTAACCTCCACGAAAAACATCCGGATAAAGAATTCAAAGTGATTATTGGTGAGGATAATCTCACCAGCTTCACCAAGTGGAAAAATCATGAACGCATTTTGGAAGATTATGGACTCTATGTTTATCCGCGACCGGGCGTAACAAATTCAGAACTTACGCGTCATCCAAACGTTAAGATGGTGGATTCGCCTATGCTTGATATTTCGGCAACATTTATTCGGAATTGTATCAGAAAGAATCAATCCATTCGTTATCTGGTGCCGGATGTAGTAGATGAAATCATCCGGGCAAAAGGATTCTACAAAGATTAACCGCTCACAAAAACCCGATCTCGCTTGATCCCTCATTACAAATTTCTTTTCGTTAGCATCTTTATCCTCTCAGGCTTTTTTGTTCAGGCCAGCGGTATTCGCGGCAACATTAAAGATGATGCGGGAAATCCACTTGCATACGCCACCATCTACGTCAAGCAAACCGGATCGGGCTCCACTACAAATGTAGACGGAGATTATGAAATCGTACTGGCACCCGGTAAGTATGATTTAGTATATCAATATCTCGGCTATGAAACGCAAGTGCGCGTAGTGGAAGTGACAACCGGCTTTGAGGTAATTGATGTAGTGATGAAAGCGCAGACTACGGTATTACAAACCGTAATTGTAAAAGGAGGAAAAGAAGATCCTGCGTACACCATCATGCGCAAAGCCATCGCGAAAGCAAAATATCATACACAACAACTCGATAGTTATTCCGGAAGAGTGTACATCAAGGGTGTGGGCAAACTAAAAGATTATCCATGGCTTGCGAAGAAGGCTTTGGAGAAAGAAGGAATCAAAAAGAACAGCGTCTTTGTGATGGAATCGGTGAGTGAAATTAAATACACAAGACCGAATAAAATTGAAGAGAAGGTAATCTCCATTCGCACCGATGGCAAAGGGAACAACACCTCGCCCAACCAATATATTTTCGGAAGCTTTTATGAACCAGAGGTAGCGGAAACCATTTCACCTTTGTCTCCCCGCGCATTTTCATATTATCGATTTGAATATCAAGGCACTTTTAAAGACCGCGACTATGAAGTGAGTCGCATAAAAGTAACACCGCGATCGAAAGGTGATAATGTGGTAGAGGGCATGTTGTATTTAGTGGAAGACTGGTGGAGCATTCACAGTTTTGATTTCCACACCACCCGATTAGGAATAGGTATTCAACTCAAATCGGTTTGTGCACCCATTGAAGAAAAAGCCTGGCTGCCGGTTACGCATCAGTTTAAAATTGATGGTAAGTTTTTCGGCTTCGATTTTGAATACAATTATTTCGCCACGACAAGTGATTATAAAATCACGGTTAATCCTGAAGTATATGTAGAGGTGGAGCAGATGGAAGTGATTGATGAAAAAATTGAGCAGGAAACCGCCAAAAAAATTCAACAGGAACAATACAAACAAAAAGCAAAAAACGATAAGAACAAACAACTTCAGGAGCGACTGGCTTCTGGTAAAGAGATTACCAATAAAGAATTAAAAACATTGGTGAAGGAATATGAAAAGCAAGAACTGAAACAGCAGAAAGAACCAGAGGTAATTGAGAATGTGTCGTTCAAAATTGATAGTGGCGCTTACAAAAAAGATTCTTCGTATTGGGCAAACATTCGTCCGATACCGTTAACCAAAGAAGAAGTAAAGGGCTATGAAAAAATGGATAGCCTCAGTGAGGTTGATCGAAAAAAAGAAGCGGGCGATACCTTAAAGGCATCGAAGCACAAAGGCTTTCAACCCTGGGATATTTTGATTGGCGATAGTTATAAGACCGGTAAGCATTCCAACTTTAAAATCCACATGCCTATGGGTGGATTCAATACCGTTGAAGGTTGGAATTTGATTTATAAACTTTCATGGGGAACAATCTTGCAAGACACCAATAAAACGCGTCTTACCATTTCACCTACTTTTCGCTATGCTTTTTCACGAGAGGTATTCTCCGGTCATTTGAATTTTAAACTGCGCAATAAGAAATACAATTTCGAAGCCGTAGGTGGGCGATATATAAAACAATACAATCCGGATGAACCGATATTGCCTATCGTGAATGATTTCACTACACTCTTCATGGAGAAGAATTTAATGAAACTCTATGAACGCGATTATGTTGATCTGCTCTTTAGCAGGAACATCAATCAGTTCTTATCCATTCGCGCAACAGCATCTTGGGCACAACGAAGGGAACTCTTTAATAATTCCGATTTTAAATTGATTGATTGGAAAAGTGTAGAAGGCTACACTGATAATCGACCGGTGAACGATGAAATTGCATCAACAGAATTTCCAACCCATCAGGCCATGATTGCTTCTGTTGGGATTACCACTCGTCCGTGGTTAAAGTACAGAATTAGAAACGACCGAAAAATGGAGATCCATAATTCATCTCCAACCATTTCATTCGACTATCGAAAAGGAATTAGCAATGTGTTCGGAAGCGATGTTGATTTTGATCAGATTGAATTGGGTATTCGTCACCAACTGAAAGCAGGCGTGCGTGGTAAGTTTGATTTTAATTTTCGTGGAGGAATGTTTCTGAATTCAAACAAAATGTATTTCATGGACTTCAAACATTTTTTGGGGAATGAAACTCCATTTGTTACAACCGATCCGGTTGGAACGTTCCGCTTACTCGATTATTATAAATACAGCACCGCGGATAAATACTTCTCAGCGAATGTGCATTATCAATTCAGAAAATTTCTCATCACCAATATTATGATGGTACGGATGGCCGGCATTCGCGAAAATGTTTTTGTGAATTACCTTGCCACACCGACTTCAAAAAATTACACAGAAGTAGGTTATTCCATTGACGGTATTCTCCGGATCTTCAGACTGGAAGCTGCAGCAGGTTTTCAGGACGGAAAATATCTGAATTATGGATTCCGCATTGGCATCGCTTCGAATCTCAGCGTTAATTTTTCTGATAACTAAAGGTTAATCGTTAACGGTTATCCGGTAATCGTATTGCAATTTTAAGTTAATTGCTATCCGTTATCCGGATGGTGTATTACGATTAACCATTAATGATTAACGGATAACATTTCATTCCTCATGCAAATCAACCTCGAAGAATTCTTACGGCTTCGCCATCAACTCCCTGTTGTTGATGTTCGCTCGGAAGGTGAGTTTCAGGAAGGGCATATTCGCTCAGCTATTAACATCCCCTTACTGAATAATGTAGAGCGCATTGCCGTGGGTACTGACTATAAACAAAAAGGTCAGGCGGAAGCAATCAAAACCGGGTTCCGTTTAGTGGGACCGCGGCTTCATGATATTGTTATCCATGCGCAGCAAACCAATAATGAAATAATTGTTCATTGCTGGCGAGGTGGAATGCGGTCGTCCAACTTTTGTCAGTTTGTTGGAATGGCGGGTGTAAAGACCCATCAACTGAAAGGTGGGTATAAAGTATATCGGCAACACGCTGTTGAATCGTTTAGCAAACCTTTTCGCTTTCTGGTTTTAGGGGGATGTACGGGTAGTGGAAAAACAGAAATTCTTCGGGCGCTTTCGCGGAAAGGCGAACAGGTAATTGATCTGGAAGGACTGGCACATCATAAGGGTTCTGCTTTCGGTGGATTGATGATGCCGACTCAACCCACGACAGAACAATTTCAAAATGAATTGTTTGAAGAGATTACAAAATTAGATTTCAACAAACGAATCTGGATTGAAGACGAATCCATAGCCATCGGAAAAATATTTCTTCCGCACGAATTATGGCAAACCATGAAGAGCAGTGCTGTCGTAGAAATGAAGGTAACTAAACCAGTTCGCGTGGAGCGTTTGGTAAAAGAATATGGAGATTCAAATAAAGAGGAGTTTCTTCAGGCGATGATGAATGTTACCCAGAAATTGGGCGGGCAACATTTTAATACAGCAAAAGAAAAATGGTTAGTAAATGACATGCATTCCGCCATTGATATCTTGCTGACGTATTACGACAAAGCCTACCTTCGTGCGCTGGAAAAGAAAAAGGATCGGATAAAGTTGGAATCCGAGTGGGATGGAATTTCAACTGATGATTTTGTTACCGAATTGATTAGAAAAGCAAACGCACTTCAATAGTATCATACAGAACAAACCAGATAATGGAAAAAATTAAGCTCACTCAATACAGTCACGGAGCCGGATGCGGATGTAAAATTTCTCCTGCGGTGTTGGATACAATGCTTCATTCTGATTTACCGAAGGCTTTGTTTCCAAATTTGTTAGTAGGTAACGAATCGAAAGACGATGCTGCTGTGTTTGATCTGGGTGATGGAAATTGTATTGTAAGCACAACCGATTTCTTTATGCCGATTGTAGATGATCCGTTTACCTTTGGTGCCATCGCCTCAGTAAATGCCATCAGCGATATTTATGCTATGGGCGGTGAACCATTGATGGCCATTGCCATTCTCGGTTGGCCTATTAATAAAATCGCTCCGGAAGTTGCAAAGGAAGTTTTAGAAGGTAGTCGTAAAATTTGTGCTGAAGCAAAAATTCCGTTGGCTGGCGGTCATAGCATTGATTGTCCTGAGCCTGTATTTGGTTTAGCCGTTACCGGGAAATTGAAAAAGGAAAATCTTAAGCGAAACGATACAGCTCGGGAAAATTCTGTTTTGTACCTCACGAAATCATTAGGCATAGGGATCATTACCACAGCTCAGAAGAAAGGTATTGTAGAAGAGCAACATTATCAACAAGCCGTAAAGTCAATGCTTACTTTAAATACTTTTGGTGCTCGTGTTGCAAAGTTAGATTATGTAAGTGCCATGACGGATGTTACCGGTTTTGGTTTGCTGGGACATTTAGCAGAAGTATGTGAGGGCAGCGGATTGTCTGCTGAGATTAATTTTAATTCCGTTCCGAAGTTTGATTTCCTGCACCACTACATTCAACAAAAAAGTATGCCCGGTGGAACGATGCGAAACTGGGAAAGTTATGGAATGCATGTTAGCAACATCAGTGAAGATCAAAAAGCAATTCTTGCTGATCCTCAAACCAGTGGTGGATTATTAATTGTTGTCGATGAAAACAAAGTAAATGAATTTGAGAAATTTGCACGTGAGCAAGACATGAACCTTTCTCCTTTCGGAAAATTAGTAAAAAGAAAAAAGACGTTGATTGAGGTTAGTTGACCTGAGAACTTCTTACTCTTCTGGATTGCCACAGCGTTTCTTTTCGTACCGCATCATGAATGCTGGCATTCACTTCATAGCCCACCAAGAGAACAATGGTAATCAATTGTATCCAGACCATCATGGCAATTAAGACTCCGATCGATCCATATACTTTGTTGTAGGTTGAGAAATTGGTTACATACCAGGAGAACCCGTATGACACGACTAAACAAAGCACTGTGGCAAGGAAAGATCCAATAGAAAAAAATCGCCAGTTATAATGAATGGCCGGGCCGAAATAATAGATGGTTGCTATGGCTATGAAAAAGGTAACAAAAATTACCACGAAGGGAAGTACAAAAAGTAAGAACACGGTGAAGTCGCTCAAATTAAGCCATGTAAATTCTGGAAGGTGGAGCAATAGGTAATCCAGCACAATTTGTCCAACCACTAATAATATAATGGCTAAGAAAAGTACAAACGTTAAGTTAAAGGTAAGTCCGGTGGCAATGAGTCTCATTTTAAATGCACCACGATTTTCAATAGTACGATAGCTTGCGTTGAATGCGCGCATGAGAGCCATCATTCCGTTTGTTGAAAGAAATAGCGCAAACAAAAAACCAATAGACAACAATCCACCACGTTGTTTACTCAGAATGTCCAACACAGTAAAGGATACTGCATCTACCATGCTTGCAGGCATTTGCTTTTCTATAAATCCAATAATGGTTTCTTTATTAATTTCCGGAAAGAATGTGGAGAAGTATGGAATTAATGTAAACACGAAAATGATTCCGGGAAATATGGCCAGTATAAAATTATAGGCTACGCCATTGGCGCGATCTAAAATTTCATTGTCCATTAAATTCTTCAGCAGAATACGAAGGATCTTATAAAGTGAAACATTCTCATGTTTTTTAAAACGCACCTTCTTCATCCAGTTAATGGCAATGCTACCAGGACTCCATTGCAGGATAAATCGTTTGTGCTTGTACTTCATTTGAAAAACGGTTCCAATATTTTCTCCATTGTCATCGGTGGCCTGCACGGACGATTTGTTTTTTGATCGACAAACGCCAGCTTCGTTTCGCCCTGGTGGATCAGTTTATTTTCTTCGTTAAAGATTTCGTATTCAAAAACAATTCGCACAGAAGGTTTTTCGCGGATTGTGGTTACGATGCGAAGTAGTTCATCGTATCGTCCCGGCAAAAGGTAACGCGATTTATTTTCGAGTACAGGCATAATAACACCCATGGCTTCAATCTCTTTATAGGTAACGCCTAATTGCCGAAGGGCCTCAACACGCGCCACCTCATAATACATGGCGTAAAAACCATAATACACATACCCCATCTGATCGGTCTCTCCATATCGTACTCGAATGCTGGTTTCAGATTGGTACACTTTATTTTTTGTTTAGTGCTGCTCCTTTACGTTGCTCAATCGTTAGTGCTTTCTGATATTTAGCAGCATTCTTCATGTGCTCTTCATAACTGTTAGTAAAGTTATGTCGACCGGAGAAATCTTCTTTTGCGCACATGTAATAATAATTTGTTGCCGCACGATCCAGTACAGCATCAATGGAATTAATCTCAGGCATATTGATCGGCCCCGGAGGTAAACCTGGATATAAATAGGTATTGTAAGGTGAATCAATTTGTTTGTGTTCATTCAGCACACGCTTTAACGAAAAATCGCCAACAGCAAAAACCAACGTAGGATCGGCTTGCAACGCAATGCCTTTAGACAAGCGATTCATGTATAGGCTTGCAATGATAGGTGCTTCGTCCTCACGAATGGATTCAGCCTGAACGATAGAAGCGAGAATCGAAACTTCAATCGGAGTGAAGCCGGTTTTTTTTGCTTTCTCTATACGTTCAGCATTCCAAAACTTTTCGTACTCAGCGTGCATATTTTTGATAAGCGCATCAGGCGTAACATTATAATACACTTCGTATGTATTGGGAATAAACATCACCATTACATTGTCTTTTGTAAAGCCATAATCATTCTTCATAGCAAAGGCAATGAGTGCTGCCTCAAATTCCTCAGGCTTCATACCAATGTTCTTGGTTATTTTTTCTGCGAGATCACGAATAAGCCGAACATTATTAAAGGTAATCCGAACAGGTTCTTGTTTGCCTGACTTCAGCACCCTCAGTGCCATGAGGTTGGTCATATTTTTCTGAAGAATATAACGTCCGGGTTTTATCTGTTTATCATAGCCGGTAATCTTTGCCAGAAAACTGAATGAAATCAGATCCTGAATAAAATCACCTTCATGTAGCTGTTTTTGAATGTCCTTAAAAGTAGCACCTTCCTTTACAATAAAGAGCCGGTTCTCTTTCTCCACCAGAATGTTGGGTGTGTATACAATCTGATAGGCATAATACGAGAAGGAAATGCCTAAAATTGATGCAAGAAGAAAAAAGATTAATCGTTTATTGACTTTCATAACGCGAGTATCATGCTCAAAAATAGTAAAAGGCTGGTTAATGGTTAATGGTTAATGGTGAATAGTTAGTAGTCTTAAGTACTTAGTATTGAGAATATGAAATTTACAATGGACTTTTTTGAAGGAATGAACTTTAGCCAGAAAGGCTAACCCCATTAACCTTTCACAATTAACTATTAACTTTCGTCCATGTCAGCCGAGTTAGTAAATATTCATCCTGAAAATCCTGAGAGGAGAAAAATTCTGCACATCGTTGAGGTCTTGCAAAAAGGTGGCATTATTATCTATCCAACGGACACCATTTATGGAATTGGTTGTGATCTCATGAATCGAAAAGCCATTGAGCGACTTTGCCAGATCATGAACATCAAGCCTCAAAAGCTCGACTTGTCATTTATATGTAACGACCTCAGTCATATTTCAGAATATGTAAAGCGGTTGGATACTCCTGTGTTCAAAGTTTTAAAGAAAGCATTGCCGGGCCCTTTCACTTTTATCTTAGAATCGAGCAGTAAAGTGCCACGCATTTTGGATGTCAACAAAAAAACAGTGGGCATTCGTATTCCGAATCACAATATTCCGCGTATGATTGTGGAACATCTCGGCAATCCTTTAATTACCTCTTCCATAAAAGATGATGATGTCATTAAAGAGTACACTACCGACCCTGAAGAAATTTTTGAAGACTTTAAAAATCAGGTTGATATTGTAATTGATGGCGGACCTGGAGGTAATATACCTTCTACAGTAATCGACTGCACTGGTGATGAGCTTGTGTTGGTTCGGCAAGGTTTGGGTGAAATTGATTTGTAAGTATTAATTTTTTGAATGAGTTCTATTTTAATCGAAGCGCAATACCTTCCGCCCATTGCTTACTTCACAGCGATTCAACATGCAACGACTATTATTATAGAGAAGCATGAACATTTTCAAAAACAGAGCTATCGCAATAGATGCTACATTCTTACCTCGCAGACAAAAGAAATGCTCATCCTTCCGCTCACATCCAAACATGGCAACGTATGTATTACCGATATCAAAGTTGACTATTCGCAAAAGTGGTTGAATCATCATTGGCGGAGTATTCAATCAGCTTATGGTCGGGCACCTTTCTTTGAATATTATGCGGATGAATTGGAGAAAGTTTTATTCTCGAAGCATACCTATCTATATGATCTAAACTATCAATTGCTGTCAATGTGTCTCAGGTGGTTGAAGTGGAATGTGACAGTAGAGGAAAGTTTGGCGTACGAAAAAACGATAGATAATTCGATAACCGACTTACGATCATTGATAAACCCAAAGAAAACTGACATGGAAGAGAAGTTTTATAAATCGATCGCCTATACTCAGGTATTTGGCAGTACGTTTGTAAAGAACCTCAGTCTCATCGACCTGATTTTTTGTGAGGGACCTGCTGCCAGCCGACTGATTGAAGCGTCAGCAATAGCGAAATGAACAAATAAGGTTTCGATTGCGTTAGTTTTCCAAGTAAATCTTCGCCATTTGATAGCATGAGAACACACAAAAAATTTTACATTTACATTAATCACTTACAATTTTTCTATGGAAGCTAAATTTTCCAACCGGGTCAAGGAGGTAATATCACTTAGTCGTGAAGAAGCCCTGCGCCTTGGTCATGATTACATTGGCACTGAACATCTCGTTCTCGGCATGGTGCGCGAAGGAGAAGGTGTTGCAGTAGGTGTGCTTAAGAAACTAGGCGTACCACTGGATGAACTCCGAAACGAGATCGAAAAAATATCAAAAGGAACAGCAACCCATCAGATTAAAAACCTGGCGAACATTCCCCTTACTAAAGCTTCAGAGAAAGTACTCAAGATTACCTATCTGGAAGCTAAGATCTTTAAAGCTCAACTTATTGGAACGGAGCATTTATTGCTTTCCATTCTTCGCGACCAGGATAATCTGGGTACTCAGATATTAAACAAATTTGATGTTAACTACGAGACGGTAAAAGAAATGCTGGAATACCAAAGTGAAGGGCCAATGGCCGCTCAAGATACAGACGATCCGGATGATGATGCATCCAAAATTTTTGGTGGTGGCGCTGGTCAAGGTGGAGCAGGCAAAGAGAAGAAGGGCGCAGAGAAATCACGAACACCTGTGCTTGATAATTTCGGTCGTGACCTAACCCGTATGGCCGAGGACAACAAGCTCGATCCTATTGTGGGTCGTGAAAAAGAAATTGAACGAGTAGCACAAATTCTTTCGCGCAGAAAGAAAAACAATCCGATATTAATTGGTGAGCCCGGTGTAGGTAAGACTGCGATTGCAGAAGGACTCGCCCTTCGCATCATTCAGAAGAAAGTTTCGCGCGTTTTGTTTGGCAAACGTGTGGTGACTTTAGATTTAGCGTCACTCGTTGCCGGAACAAAATACCGCGGTCAGTTTGAAGAACGCATGAAGGCGGTAATGAACGAACTGGAAAAATCGCCTGATGTGATTTTGTTCATTGACGAATTACATACTATAGTAGGAGCAGGTGGAGCCTCAGGTTCGCTTGATGCTTCGAATATGTTCAAGCCAGCATTATCACGCGGAGAGATTCAATGTATCGGAGCAACAACATTGGATGAGTACAGACAATATATAGAGAAGGACGGTGCTCTCGCCCGCAGATTCCAAATGGTAATGGTCGATTCAACAACCGTTGATGAAACGATTCAGATTCTGGAAAACATCAAAGAGAAATACGAAGATCATCATCATGTAATCTATACAAAAGAGGCAATCGAAGCCTGCGTTAAATTCTCAGATCGCTACATCAGCGATCGGTATTTACCAGACAAAGCCATCGATGTACTAGATGAAGCGGGAGCTCGTGTACACATCAACAACATTCATGTGCCGGAAGACATCGTGAAGTTTGAAGATGCGATTGAAGATGTGAAGAAAGAAAAGAACCGGGTTGTAAAAAGCCAGAAGTACGAGGAGGCAGCCCAACTTCGCGATAAGGAGAAAAAACTGATTGAGCAATTAGATACCGCAAAAGCAAAGTGGGAAGAAAAAACCCGTACAGAAAAGTACACGGTTAACGAAGAGAACGTTGCCGATGTAATTGGTATGATGACAGGTATCCCGACCAATCGGATTGCTCAAAAGGAAAGCAATAAGTTGCTCAACATGTCAAACGAGTTGAGCGGAAAAGTAATTGGACAAGAAGAGGCAATTAAGAAATTAACAAGAGCCATTCAACGCACGCGTGTTGGTTTGAAAGATCCACGCAAGCCCATAGGTTCTTTTATTTTCTTAGGTCCAACGGGTGTTGGTAAAACAGAGTTGGCCAAGGTGCTGGCTACCTATCTTTTTGATAAAGATGAATCTTTGATCCGTATCGACATGAGTGAATACATGGAGAAGTTCTCTGTGTCACGATTGGTTGGTGCACCTCCGGGATACGTTGGATATGAAGAAGGTGGGCAATTAACCGAGAAAGTAAGACGCAAGCCTTATTCAGTTGTTTTGCTTGACGAGATTGAGAAAGCCCATCCGGATATTTTCAATATTCTCCTTCAGGTACTTGACGATGGTATTCTTACCGATGGTTTAGGAAGAAGAGTTGATTTTAGAAACACCATCATCATCATGACCTCCAACATTGGGGTGCGTGACTTAAAAGATTTTGGAACAGGTATTGGTTTCTCAACTGTAGCCAAGCGCGAATCGGAAGAAGAACAAATGAAATCAACCATTCAAAGTGCGTTGAAGAAAGTGTTCAGTCCGGAGTTTCTGAATAGATTGGATGATGTGATTGTGTTCAACTCATTGCAACGTCAGGATATTCATAAGATCATCGATATTACCTTAGGCAAATTGTTCAAACGCATTGAGCAACTTGGGTATACCATCGAGCTTACGGATAAAGCGAAAGATTTTCTGGCAGAAAAAGGATATGATCAGCAATTTGGAGCACGGCCTTTAAACAGAGCCATCCAAAAATATCTGGAAGATCCGGTAGCAGAAGAAATGCTCAAGGGCGAATTGGAAGAGGGCGGTATCATTCTTGCCGACCATGATGGAAAAGGCGATGTCCTTACAATTAAAGCGAAGAAGCCAAAGGCATCTTCGAAAGAGAAAAAAGAATAAGCACCTATAGGGCCCATCTATTTTGTAAACGACTCCAATTGAGCAATCAGTTGGAGTTCGTTTTTTTAGCACGAACTCTAATTACATTTTCTGTAATTTGAGCCTTCAAAACTCGAAGGAGAAATGGACGAATTGGATAAATCATTGCCTTTTGCGGAAGGGGTTGTGGCTGCCGAAGAAACGGGTAAAAATCCGGATCAGAAAAACTGTTTAAACTGTGGTGCTCCATTACACGGAACATTCTGCCATCAATGTGGTCAAAAGAATCTACCACGAAGGCAAGACATTGGCGATTTCATTGTCAATTTCGTAAGCTCATTCTATAGTTTCGAATCAAAATTTTTCAAAACGTTTGGCTTTCTGCTTTTTCGGCCCGGCAGGATTATAAATGATTACAATGCCGGCAAACGTGAGAGTTATTACCATCCGGTTAGAATGTATGTATTCCTCAGTTTTATTTTCTTTCTGGTATTATCGTTTATTCCCGATGAAGATAAAATTAATATAAACCAAGATGGCAAGGAATTAACGAGTGAACAAAAGAAGGAATTACTGGATACGCTTAAAGTCAATTTGGATCCTGTGGTTATGAAGAACATCGATTCAACTAATTTTGATGGATCATTTAATTGGTCAGATGCAGACCCCAAAACAATTGAAGAATATGATTCGATTGAAAATCTAAAACCAATTGCCAAACGTGATGGTAAAATTGAGCGGTACTTCACCGAAAAAATGATCAAAATAAAACAAGAAAATGGCGATGATGATAAGGCCATTATAAAAAAATTCTTTCAAAGTTTTGTAGAGAACATCCCGCGGATGATTTTTATTTTACTTCCGATCTTTGCGTTAATTCTCAAAGTACTGTACATCCGCAGAGATTTTTATTTTTCGGAACACCTGGTTTTTTCAGTGCTTATTTATGATTTTATGTATTTGATCGGTACCATTGCTTTACTATGCAAAATGGTAAGTTGGCTTGATTGGATGCCTCCATTATTATCCATTGTCGGATTTTTCTATTTGTACAAAGCGATGCGCAAAGTCTACAAGCAATCGAGAGGGAAAACGATTTCTAAATTTCTATTGCTGAATTTTATATTCTTCATTTGCCTCATGATCGGGTTTACCGTTAATGCGTTCATCACCTTAATTCTCATGTAATGGTCTTTAATTCCAAACCACCTTTAGCAGAGCGCATGCGCCCTTCCACTTTGGAAGAGTTGGTGGGACAGGAACATCTTACCGGCCCGAACGGGGTTATTCGAAAAGCAATTCAATCGGGAAACATTCCTTCCATGATTTTGTGGGGACCTCCCGGTGTGGGCAAAACAACCATTGCAAATATTATTGCCAACGAAGTGAAGAAGCCCTTTCATACCTTAAGCGCAATCAATGCAGGTGTAAAAGATATTCGTGAGGTAATTGAAAAAGCAAAGCTTTCTCCACGCTCCATTTTATTTATTGATGAGATCCATCGTTTCAATAAATCACAGCAGGACGCTTTGCTAGGAGCTGTTGAAAAAGGAACTATTACTTTGATTGGTGCCACCACTGAGAATCCATCGTTTGAAGTTAATTCAGCTTTGTTATCACGAAGCCAGGTGTACATATTAAAATCATTAGGCGAAACGCAATTGCTAAAGCTCATTGATCAGGCATTGACGCGTGATGAAGAATTTAAGAAGAGAAAAATCACTATCAAAGAGCACCAGGCACTCCTTAATATTTCCGGAGGTGATGGAAGGAAACTTTTAAATCTGGTTGAGCTGATCTGCGAATCTGTACAAGGTGATGTAACCATTACAGATGCATTGGTCATGGAACTCGCACAAAAACACATTGCCATTTATGATAAGAGTGGCGAGCAACACTATGATGTTATTTCAGCATTCATAAAATCCATCCGCGGAAGCGACCCCAATGCCGCGCTTTATTATTTAGCACGGATGATTGAAGGTGGTGAAGATGTAAAATTTATTGCACGCAGATTGGTAATCCTTTCTTCCGAAGATATAGGGAATGCCAACCCAACTGCATTGATTATGGCAACGAGCACCTTTCAAGCTGTGGATGTAATTGGTTATCCGGAAGCACGAATTATTTTAGCGCAGTGTGTTACCTACCTTGCCAGCTCATCTAAAAGTAATGCGAGTTACATGGGCATTGCGAATGCACAGAAGGCGGTAAGCGAAACGGGAGATTTACCGGTGCCTTTGTCGGTTCGAAATGCGCCAACAAAGTTGATGAAAAATTTGGATTACGGAAAAGGCTATGAGTATGCGCACAGCAACGAAAACAATTTTGCCAACATGGAATTTCTTCCACCCGAGCTAAGTGGAAGTAAATTTTACGACCCCGGAAATAATCCGCGTGAAGAAGAGTTAAGAAAGTATTTGAGGAGTTTGTGGAAAGAGAAGTATGGGTATTGACTGGTTGCCAGATGCCGGTGACTGGCAACCGGTAACTGACAACAATTCCAAAACCATATAAAGAGTAGAGTCATAAATATGAACACCGCCTTTTATTGATAGAAGCAGATGGATCAACAGCGAATTATATTAGAATCATCCCCAGCTTACCTTTTGGTTTGTCTTGCACTGGCATTGGGCTTTGCTTTCTTGATGTATCAAATAAAAGGTCCGTGGACGAAGACATGGAAATGGATTTTATTTGGCATGCGTGCAGTGCTGGCCTTCTTCCTTATGTTTCTTTTGCTGGGACCAATCGTAAAACAAATCAACAATTTATTTGAGAAGCCTGTATTGGTTTTTTTATACGATACCTCTTCTTCGGTTAAAGAAGGAAGTGATTCAACGTCTATTCAAAAACTTTCTGATCAACTCTCGGAAACAGTTAAAGCAGCAAACGAAAAAGGATTTGATACTAGAATCAGTAATCTCAATGGCGATGAGGGTTCATTGCAAAAACTCAACGAAACTACTTCCGATTTAAGTGGAGGGTTGAAAAAAATATCCAATCAATATGAAGGCAGAAACATTCATGCAGTAGTTTTGGTTTCGGATGGAATTTATAACCAGGGTGTTTCGCCCCTGTATGCTTCGTATCCTTTTCCAGTTTATACCTTAGGTCTTGGTGATACGCTTGAACGAACAGACATTGCTGTTAAAAATCTGATGTACAATAAAATCGCGTATCAGGGAAACAGATTTCCGGTGCGTGTTGAATTGATGGTAAAAAATCTTCCGAATCAAACCATTGAAGTTTCTCTTTTAAAGCGAGGAAAGCTGTTGGATAAGCAAACCAAAAATTCTTCGGATGATCAATTTCTATTGTATGATTTCCAACCACAGGCTGATGAGCAAGGTATTCAGAAATTAGACGTGCAGGTGGAAATTAAAAATGGTGAATACAACACACGCAATAATCAAGCTTCGATTTTTATTGAAGTCGTAGAGGGCAAAAAGAAAATACTTTTTGTATCCGCAGCTCCGCACCCCGATAGCAAGGCACTTCGGGAGGTAATTGATAAAAATTCAAACTATGAATTCTTGCTCCACATACCCGGAGTATCAGAGCAACCGGCAAGCGTGCTTCAACCGGAGCAGATCGATCTCGTTATTTTTCACCAGTCACCCGCTCTTCGGGGAAAAACAAAGGAGCTGTTTCAAAAATTTTCTGTAAGTAAAACATCTCTGTTTCTTATACTTGGTCAGCAATCCGACTTGCAAACTCTTGCCAAGCTCAACATGCCCATAACTTTTGAAACTCCTCCGCGGGATTTTGATGAAGTATTGCCTGTTGTTAATTCAACGTTTTCTAACTTTTCTATTTCACCAGAAGCCAGTGCTGTTTTAGAAAACTATCCACCGGTTTCTGTTCACTTTGGGAAAATAAAAATCAGCGCTACTGCCAGCCCAATATTGTATCAGCGCATCGGAAACATGGCCACCCAAAAAATGTTGCTTGGAGTTGATGAGCAGAACAATCGCAAGATTGGGTTTATGTTAGGAGAGGGTCTATGGCGATGGCGCTTAAACGAATTTGATCGAAACGAAAACACAATTGCCTTCGATGAGATTTTTGGTAAACTCATACAATACCTGAGTACAACCGATGACAAACGAAAGTTCAAGAGCTACCCCATCCAGCAGGAATTTTCAGAAACACAACCCGTTGTTTTTGAAAGTCAGGTGTACAACGATTTGTACGAACCTGTTTACGGCAATGCTGTAGACATTGAACTGACAGACGAGAATAGCAAGAAAACGAAGTACAACTATACATTAAGCCTTGGCAATGAGCGCTACACCGTAGGTAATTTGAAAGAAGGTGTGTACAAGTACAAATCAAAAACATCGGTCAATCAAAAGAGTGAGGAAGTGAGGGGCGAGTTTGCAGTTGTTGCCCGACAGGCAGAGTTGCAAAATCTTAAAGCTGATTTTGGTTTGCTTCGAAAACTGTCTGCGAATACCGGTGGAAAGTTTTACTCTTCTACACAAGCCAATCTCTTACAAAAGGATCTGACATCAAATGAAGCAAAACAGTTGATTCATACCGAGGAGACTTATAATTCCATCATCAATCTAAAGTGGGTATTTGTATTGCTCTTACTTCTTGTAAGTACAGAGTGGTTTTCCAGAAGGTATTTCGGAGGTTATTAATTTTACTCTCAATCCGCATTGTCTTGAAAAAAATCGGGACACTAATTTTATTAACGCTTAGCGTTCACCTTGTTTCAGCACAGAATTGGTTTTTCAACAAAGCCGATAGTGCCGATCAGCGTATGTTTCCTAAATATGGTTTTGTGCAACTCCGGTATCAGCATGGTGGCTTTTTACCCAGTGGAGTGGATGAGGTTGAATATATTGAAAAAAATCCTTTCAATGCCATCGATATCCGGTATGGCTTAACAGGGTATGGAAGAAAGAAATGGCAACAGCTGCATCACTATCCTACCTTCGGAATAGGAGTTACAAAATTTTTCTTTCAACCGAATGATAACATTTTTGGGAATCCATTCGCAACCTATTTATTTTTTAACGAAAGCATTGTTCGATTTAAAAAATCCAAAATCACATACAACTTTGATGTAGGCTTATCCTATGGATGGAAGCCTTACGATTCACTAGACAATCCTGAACAAAGGGTAATTGGTTCTTCCGTTAATTTTGTTTTCATGCTGGCGCTTCAATACGAATTCAAAATCTCAAACCGACTGGATGGAATTATTGGGGCAAACCTTAACCATATGTCGAATGGCAGAATAGTTTCACCCAACAGAGGGGTGAATTTATATGCAGGCAATGTATCGCTGCGTTATAAATTAAGACCATCAAAACAAAAGAAGTATACTGGTGGTGATCTTACTTTTATGCCACCACCCAATATTTATCATGACATCGATCCATTTAAATCGATGATCGAGTTTTATGGTGTCGCAGCTGCTGGCGTAGCAACAACCTTTAAAAATAAAAACAATCACATTTACTACTTAGTCTCGTCTTTGACATTGGATGCAGCAAAACATTATAGTTATTCCGGAAAGCTGGGCGCAGGGCTTGACTTATTTTATGATGGATCGCTTAAAGAGGATTATGAATCAGAATATCCATCGGGGAACATACCTTCTCATCTTCTGTATTGGCCTGGCGTTCATCTTTCACATGAATACATGGTGCATCGGTGGACGCTGGTTACGCAAGCAGGATTGAATTTAAAAGTGCCGAAAGACAAAGGTATTTGGTATGCTCGCCTTGGTTTACGTTATGATCTATCGAAAGTAATTTTTGTTCGTGCCAGTGTAAGGCTGTATCAGAAATTCTATTCTGATTTTGTAGAATGGGGAGTTGGGTATTCGTACTATAAAGTCAAAAAATAAAAAACGGTGGCACTGCTTTAAAAAAGACTAACAATAAAATAATACGTCATGATAAAGCATGCAATGAGTTTAAGAAGCGTGCCGACAAGAAATCCAATAAAGGACCCGAGAGCCGCTCTCCAAGCCTGATGCATACTTTTGTTTGCTATTATCTCTCCGATGAATGCACCTACTAAGGGTCCGAGAAAAATTCCTACAGGGCCAAACCAAATACCCACAAATATTCCGATGGTACTTCCCCAAATTCCAAACTTGCTACCTCCCCATTTTTTGGTTCCGTATGCAGGGGTAACATAATCCAGCACCAATAAAACAATCACTACGCCCGCCCACAACCACAAGAAGGTTGCCGTGAAGGGCGGAAGTGTTTTGAGTTGCTGCAATAACAAGCCAACCAAACAAAGTGGTGGGCCGGGTAGAGCAGGAATAATACTGCCAGCTAAACCAAGCAATATCATGACGATGCCGAGTATTATCCAAAGAATATCCATTGACAAAAGGTATTGACTTAACAATTACAAAGTCTAAGGTAAAGCTAAAATTTCCAAAAGGTATTGTGTAAGAACCATCAGATTACAATTGATTTGTCAATCAAGATTTAGTTTGGTTCTTTTGCGGCTATGTCTTTAACGAGAAAGCGCATTGCCATTTTCGCTTCCGGTAGCGGAACCAATGCTGAAGAAATTTTAGCGTACTTCAATCGTCACTCAACCATTCAAGTGGTGTTGTTGCTCAGCAATAATCCATCAGCATTTGCTTTGGCTCGGGCCGATAAGTACAATGTACCTACTAAAGTATTTACCAAAGCGCAATTCAAAGACTCGATCGTTGTTCTCACCTGGCTTCAAGAGAAGGAAGTCAGTCATATTGTGTTGGCTGGTTTTATGTGGCTTGTGCCTTCCTATCTAACACAACATTATCCAGACAAAATCATCAACATTCACCCAGCCTTACTACCGAAATTTGGTGGAAAAGGAATGTACGGCATGCGCGTCCACGAAGCCGTAAAATCGGAAGGTGAAAATGAAACAGGTATCACCATACACCTGGTCAATGAAAAGTATGACGAGGGGAGAATTCTATTTCAGGCAAGCTGTGAAGTTTTAGAAGCGGATTCACCCCGACAAATTGCAGATAAAGTACATGCACTGGAGTACGCTCATTATGCGAAGGTAATTGAGCGGTGGATAAACGATTGACTTCTATTTACATTACAATCGATTTCACTGGTTAATCTGCCGTAGCATTAGAAGCCAGTGTCATGTAGAAACTTTAGAACAACGTAAGGGCTTGTCCTTAAATTTACCATGATCATAATCCGTGTTTCAACAGTCTACTTGTTGCTGCTGATTTTCAGGTTGGGATAATATTCATTCATTTGGTATCTTCAACAAATAAAGCACGCTTCAGGCTTTAGGTAATTGCTATAAAATTTCGTCATAATGGATTCATCCCTTACATGCCCTTGTTTTATCTGTTCTAAAAACTATCTTGCGGAGTTTAAGTACAACCGTTTGTAACGCTTATGAAACTTTTTACGTGTTGCCAATAATTCTTACCATGAACGACATCATCAGGCATTTGCCTGCTGTAATTTATGAGTACACAATCCATCCCGATGGAACCAATCGCTTTACCTTTATCAGTGAAGCCTCTGAGGCAATATTAGGCGTTACACCCGAGGCTGTGATGAAAGAAGCTTCCATTATGGATTCCCTTATTCATGAAGAGGATTTTGCAACATTAGCTGAGCGTTCGAACGAAAGTTATAAGCAGGAAGGCGAACTGAACTGGCGCGGCCGGATGATTATTCGGGGCGAAGAGCGCTGGATGGAAGTACGATCAAACCACGAAATAGATGAGTTTGGTGTAACCATTCGAAGAGGAATTATTCAGGATATAACCGAGCGAAAAAGTTCGGGCAAAGAAAGCGAGATCCGCTATCAGGGTTTGGTAGAGCGATTACCGATGGGCATTGCTATCCATATTCATGGTAAGCTTGTTTTCGCAAATGCACACGCTCAGCTTATTCTGGGGGCACAGAAATCAAGTGATATTATTGGTACGCATGTGATGAACTACATTCATCCCGACTACCGTGAAAATCTATTAGAGCGAGTTCGCGAGGTTGCAGCCGGAGCCGGAGTGCCAGCACCAATGATCGAGCAAAAATTTATTCGTGTTGACGGAAAGGTAATTGATGTTGAAGCGATGGCGTTTCCTTTTATTTTTAAAGGAGCTCCTTCCGTGCAGGTTATTTTTCGAGACATTACTGAAAGGAAAATTACCGAAGCGCGTGTCAAGAAAAATGAAACACTCTTCTCACAACTTTTCCAGAATATACCGATGGCAGTTGTAATGCTCGATGAATCCGGAAAAGTGCAGCAAATCAACAAAGGATTTGAAGCCATGTTTGGCTATGATGTGAGTGAATTGAAAGGAAAGAATCTGAATGATACTATTGTTCCGGATGAGTTAAGAAATGAAGGTGTTGATTTAAACAATCTCATTACAGCCAATCAGGTCGTGCGATTGGAAACCATTCGCAAACATAAAAGTGGAAATGTATTAAGTGTTATTCTTTACGGTATGCCGGTTGTGCTGGGTAAACAAACTATCGGTATTTATGGAGTGTATGTTGATATCACCGATCGAAAGAAGGTTGAAGAAGAATTAAAGGTAAGGAATACCGAGCTTGATAATTTTGTCTATAAAGTTTCGCACGATCTACGCGCACCGCTATCATCTATTTTAGGATTGGTGAATCTGGCTAAACTTCCAGGCAATACAGACAACCCGATGGATTACATTGATATTATTGGAGACAAGGTAGAACACCTCGATCACTTTATTGGTGATGTACTTAGCCATTCCAAAAATTTGAAAATGGAAGTGAGCATTAGCAATGTAAACTTTGCGCAAATTATTGATCGCACGTTTAGTGAACTTAGTTACCTGGAAGGGGCCAACGAAATAATCCGGAATATTAAAATTGAAGGATCTGATTTTTATAACGATCCATGGCGTATCTCCGAAATTCTCCGAAATCTTATCTCAAACTCAATTAAGTACAGAAGTTTTGATAGCAAGACATCAGAGATCAGCATTAAAATTATAACCGATAACGTAAGAACAGAAATCAGTTTTGCCGACAATGGAATTGGGATTGATGAAGCAAGTCTCAATAAAATTTTTGAAATGTTCTATCGCGCCACAGAACAATCAGATGGCTCGGGCATAGGATTATACATTGTAAAAAATGCGGTTGATAAACTGGGCGGTCAGATAACAGTGGCGAGTAAGCTTGGAGAGGGGACCCGTTTCAATATTATATTGCCCAATCGAATTCAAAGTGTTGTGAGCAAGATAAGTTCGTTCGTCATAGAACCCCGATGAAGCTAGTAAAAGTGATCAGCAGTCAACACGAAAAAGAATTCCTGTTGCTGCCGGTGAAATTATATCAATCTGAGCCTAATTGGATACGCCCGTTAGATAAAGACATTGAGGCCGTATTCAACTCAAAAAAGAATAACGCTTTTCAGAACGGAGAATGTATCCGGTGGTTACTCTTAAACAATCACAGGGAAGTAATTGGTCGCGTTGCCGCTTTCGTTAATCATAAAACAACAACAAAGGGAAATGATCAGCCAACCGGTGGTATCGGATTCTTTGATTGTATTTACGATCAACATGCTGCCTTTATGCTATTCGATCAGTGTAAGCAATGGCTTCAAGAGAGAGGTATGGAAGCGATGGATGGCCCCATTAATTTTGGCGGCAGAGATCGATGGTGGGGTTTACTCATTGAAGGCTTTGATCGCGAACCTAATTACCTATGCAATTATAATTTTCCGTACTACGAAGAATTATTTCGCACGTATGGATTTCAGGCCTACTTCTACCAACTCACTTTCGGCAGACCGATGCAAGGGATGCTTGATCCAAAGATCAAGGAGAAATCATCCATCATAGAAAAGGATCGCGATTATCGTTTTGCTTATTTGCCAAAATCAGACACCACACTGGCGGAAAAAATCAGATATGTCTATAACAAGGCCTGGACAAATAGGGAAGAAATGAGTGAACTATCTGTTGAACAGGCCAAGCATATCGTGAAGCAGATGAAACCTGTGATCGATGAGAAATTAGTGTGGTTTGCATACTACAAGGATGAACCAATCGCATTTTTTATTTCATTGCCGGAAGTCAATCAAATCTTTAAGTATTTTAATGGCAAACTTGATTGGGTTGAAAAAGTGAAGTTTGTTTGGCATTCATTCCGAAAGACAAATCGCAAGGCCTTTGGTATTTTGTTTGGAATTATACCCGAACATCAGGGGAAAAATGTTGATGCCGGGCTGATTGAAAACTTCAGAAGAATGGCGCAGGCTGAAAATTTTCAATACACAGAATACGAAATGAATTGGATTGGAGATTTTAATCCAAAAATGATTCGAATTGCTGAGCAGGTTACTCCCAACATTGTGAAGAAACACGTTACCTTGCGTAAGCTATTTGATGCCACTAAGCCGTTTAGCAGAGCACCTATATTGAATAATTAATGAATCAGCCGGAAGAAGAAACACAGTCGGGATTTTTATTAAAGAACCTTGTGAGAGGACTGATCTGGCTGGTCGTTATTCTGGTTGCTTTTATTTATGCGGAAGATTTTATACAAGAAAATTTTACGCGACAGCTTCAGAATATTAAAGACAAGCCGCTCATCCTATACTCCATCTTCTTTGGTTCGGAGGCTGTGTTTGGCTTAATCCCTCCGGTGCTTTTTATGACCACCTGGAAACTTTTACTTAATGTTTCGCTGTCACAATATGTTGTTAATCTTAGCATTCTTTCTGTTATCTCGTTTGGCGCGGGTGTGTTGGGATATTTCATCGGAAAATATTTTTCGCGTACCCGGTTGTATCGAAAATTAGAATACAAATACTTCCGTCAATACAACCGACAGTTAAAAAAATACGGATCTTTTCTCGTATTGGTCGGTGCTCTAACACCAGTTCCATTTTCTGCAACATGCATGTTGGCCGGGTCTGTTGCCATTCCCTTTAAGCAATTTCTGTTAGCATGTTCTGCTCGTGTTTTTTATTTTGTGTTGTATGGCTGGATTGTGTGGAGCTTCCCAAATTTATTTCAGTAATAAGACTCAGATTATTTTCTTATAAGTCAATAGGGCTGCCACAAATGCAGGATATGAATTTATTCGTGCATTCGTGGTAATTTTTTGTATTGGGTCTACTTTTGAAAATCTTCTTTTGCCTTTAAGGCCCATTCTGCTTTTACATTCTCAAAATCTTTTAAGAATTTTTCATTTTGAAATAGCAGGTTCACAAATTGTCTTGCAAATATTCGGGAAGTTTCCGAATCAGTTGGAAAATGGACACCTAGTATTTCGCGCGAATGCGCCATGTCATAAGCATCTTTAATAAAGATGTCTGTGAATTGTGGAGCAAGTTCTTGATACAGGTAGGCATTGATATACGAATTAGCAGCATGGCCGCTCGGATACGCAGCCCAATCAGTTTCTTGTAGATTTTTTATTTCTGGATCAATTGCATGAGGTCTGATTCGGGCATATTTAAATTTTAACGACCAGATAAAGTAGCTGGCGTCACGCCATATGTTCGCCATAAAATCCGCTGTAACCGGAAGTGTTTCAGGATTAAACCAGGAACCTGTGGATCGGCCAATGAAGAAAAGATTATTTCGGTAGCGTGAATAGGTTGAGTCGCTTGGCTTAACGCTTAGATTAAAATAGACATCGGCCATATAAAGACTGGTTCTTACGTCCTCGACTGATCGATGTTTTTGTATTGCTAATAAGTAATTTATTTCAGCACGTGTCTGATCCGAACTATTGGCAGGAACATCAGGAAGTTTAAAATCATCAAGTGTAATATTCTGAAGGTAAACGGGCTTGAGGCTTAGTCGCTTTTCAATGGCCTCTTTGCTCGTAAAGAATTTCTGTTTATCGATTTCAGCATTGGAAGGATTTGGCTTGGGACTAAAGGTGGCAAGCTGTTTATAGTGACCACGAGATGGAGTTAGTTGGCTATGTGCACTATTTATTTTTTGTTGGCCGTAAGTAATAAGAGTTGCCAGGAAGAAGAAGAGAAGTAATGATGTTAGTTTTTTCATGTTTTTGTGTTTACCTGAGGATGACGGAGAAGTGCTTAAAAAGACGCATGGAATATTTTGCGTCTTTGGATTCAGGATGCCGTCAGTATTTGTGGGTGATAAGGAATCACTCATGAACAAACGTCAAACTAAATAATTAAAGCTATGGAGAATTATGTTGATCCGGGCAGCTGTTGCGATGGCGATTGCTGTGGAGGCATCACCATGGGGTGTTGCTAATTTTAAAACGGGGTGGGGCTCATGCTCCACTCTGTTCTTAAAGGTATTCTTCTGTGGGAGCGTTTGTACAATTGCAAGGACTTCTGTTTTCACATACGATTACATTTCCGTAAGCATCCATTTTAATATGGTATTGTTCTTCCATTTTCTCCTTCAGCATTTGGCGCGCACGCTGAACTCTTGACTTTGCACCCGAATAGGAAATGTTAAGTTTATCAGCAAGGTCAAGCTGCGTGAGATTTTTGAATTCTGTTAACTCGATAGCTTCGCGATACTTTTCAGGAAGGGTTAACAGCATTTCATTCAGGCAGGATGAAACGCAATCATTCAAACCAGTCGGATTACTTTCCCAATCAAGATCGTAAGGTTGAAATGATTTCGCCTGTGCCCGGAAATGATCGGTGATGGTGTTGCGCGTGATCTGATAAATCCAACTGATAATTTTTTCGTCATCCTTTAATTGATCAAGTCTTGAATGTATTTTCAGAAATACATCCTGAACAATATCTTCCGCTAACGCTTTATCTTTTACTTTATAATAAACAAAGCTTTTTAATTCCTGTTGGGTTTTAGTCCAGGGGATGCTCTCCAATGCTTTCATAGTGTTTCCTGTTTTCTTTCTCAGATAAATACTCACATACCTGTTCAACACTTGCTTTCGCTGTTCGGCCAACACCAATTAACGTTGCTGAAGCAAACCCGGTCCAGTTTCCATAACCAACAAGCCAAAGCCCTTCAACTAACTTGGACTTTGTTCCGTTTGTGTCTGCTTTACCTTCATCATTAACAACATTCAACGAAGTCAAATGTTGAAGTGAAGGTTTGAAACCTGTGCAAAAGATAATAACATCTATTTTTTCTTCGTGCCCATCAGACCAGATCAGTGCATCCTCTGTATAGCGATCAAAAGGTCTTAGACTTTTCAAAACTTTTCTAGCTCTTGCTTCTTTGACGGATTCTACCATTACAATATCACCGAGTGAAGGAGCTTTGTATCGTTGACCTGATTTCTGCGCTTCATACATTTGAGTAGCGGCATCAAAGAGATAACGACCATCAATATGATCAGGAAGAAAATGCGGTTCTTTTTGTGTGATCCACAAGGTACCTGTCACTTTTGAAACTTCGGCTAAGATTTGTGCACCAGAATTTCCTTCACCAACAATGGCCACCCGTTTGCCAACAAAATTATCAGGGGAATAGTATTGACTGGAGTGAAGTACTTGTCCTTTAAATAATTCATTGCCTTTAATGTGAGGTATGAATGGATTAGAAAAAGAACCAGTCGTACTGATTACAGCTTTCGAAAAGTATAAGCCATTTGAGGTTTCCAATGTGAATTCATCTTCCTCTTTGAATACCTTTAAAACTTTCACTGGCCGGATAACCGGAAGTTTATATTTTGTCTCGTAATACTTTAGGTATTCGATAGCAACATCGCGCGAAGGATAATGATTGCTTCCTCCCGTCATGATCAACCCGGGCAATGAACTCCATTGTGCCGGAGAAAATAAACGCAATGATCTCCAGGTATGAAGCCACGCTCCTCCAGATTCTTTTTGATTATCGAGAATGATGTAAGACAAGCCAGCGCGCCTTAGGTAATATCCTATTGACAAACCACTTTGCCCTCCACCAATTACAATAACATCGAACCGGTTATTCATTTGACTAAACTGATGTTGTTGAATATAATTTCTTCTTAAACCAGAAAGCAAAATTTACTAACAGGATTAATGCAGGCACTTCAATGAGCGGCCCGATTACACCTGCAAAGGCCTGGCCCGAGTTAATTCCAAAAACACCAATGCCAACAGCAATGGCCAATTCGAAATTGTTGCCGGTTGCTGTGAATGAAACAGAAGTATTCTCTTCATAATTCGCCCCAAGTTTTTTCGAGAGAATAAAACTAAGAACAAAAATGACGATGAAGTAAATGACTAATGGAATGGCGATACGAATAATGTCAAACGGTATTTCCAGAATCGTTTTGCCTTTCAAACTAAACATGATTACGATGGTGAAGAGCAACGCAATCAAGGTCAGTGGACTAATCCTGGGAATTACATTTTGTACATACCATTCTTCTCCTTTTACCTTCTTAAAAGTGAAACGTGTTAAAAAACCAGCAAGGAATGGAACACCAAGAAACAGAAACACACTCTTCGCTACATCGCTCATGCTCACATCAACAACAGAACCTTTGATGCCAAAGTAAGGAGGTAACACGGTGATGAAGATCCACGCAAACAAACTATAGAACAGCACTTGGAAAATACTGTTGAGTGCCACCAACCCTGCAGCATATTCTTTATCGCCCTTAGCAAGATCATTCCATACCAACACCATCGCGATGCATCGCGCAATGCCAATGAGAATTAAACCGATCATGTACTCTGGCTTATCGCGAAGAAAAATAATGGCAAGGAAGAACATGAGAATCGGACCGATGATCCAATTCAAAAGCAAAGACAGGCTAATGACTTTTACATTTTTGAATACCTTTCCTAAGTGTTCATACCGCACTTTTGCAAGCGGAGGAAACATCATGATGATAAGACCTGCAGCAATTAATAAATTAGTAGTTGCGAATTGAAACGGCTGCATCAATTCTTCCATCGGTAAAAAATTTCCAAGACCAACACCGAGAAGCATGGCCAGGAAAATCCAAAGGGTAAGGTAACGGTCTAAAAAACTAAGTTGTTTTTGATTGCTCATCTTACACCAACTTTACCTGTGAAAACGCAAAGAATATTTCACGCCCGATTTGATGAACTCGTTCGGCATACTTTTCAGTTTCCTGGGATGTGCCATCAAACTCTTTTGGATCATCGTATGTAAGTGCAATTCGTTTTGTTGCACCCAATACCAACGGACAGTTTTCATCAGCATGCGAGCAGGTCATAACAGCCGCGAAATTCTGATTGTGATTAAACGGATCATCATATTTTTTAGAAAAGGCAATGACGGGTGGAGCATAATCCGAGAATCGAACTTCGTAGATTGGATTATCTCCTTCTTTTGTTGTGATAATATTGAAGCCCGCATCTTGCATTGCTTTCACCGCTCTTGGATTGAAAGCTGTGGCTTCCGTTCCGCCAGAGAAGCATTCTACTTTGGACATGCCATAATAGTAAGCAGCAGCTTGCGCCCACAGTTGTGAAAGATGACTTCTTCGCGAGTTGTGGGTGCATATAAAATTTAAGTAAACCGTTTTATTTGCCGCAATTTTACTCTGAACAAACTGCGTTAATTCGGTAAGCGTTTCTTTTCGCTCGTTTGAAATCTGATCGAATTCTTTTTTGAATTGATCAACTTTCAAAATTAAAGATGAAAATAGTGTTGTGTTTTGGGCGGAAGACATAGATAAGGTATTCAGTATGGTTAAAATAAATTTGGATTGTTAATCACAGCATCCCGGAGCGCAGCACGCTTCAGGTTTTTCAGCATAGACAGTGATACTAAAAATACCCGTGTCGCCATTCTTAAAATGATTCATCGCATCTGCGGATAAGTATTCTTTCAGAATTTCGTCTGGCAAGGTGATTCGCTTCTCTTTTTGAACGCTGATGTTGGTAAAGCCTGCGTCTTTTATGATGGATAGGTATTCGTCTTTTTGAATCGCTCCCGAAACACAACCGGCATACATCTCTGCACTTTTCTGCAATCCTTCCGGAAGATCGCCCACCAATACAATATCGGAAACACTAAAATGACCACCTTCTTTTAACACACGAAAAGTTTCAGCGAAGGCTTGTTTCTTATTCGGCACTAAATTCAAAACGCAATTGCTCACAACAACATCCGCAATGTTTCCAGCCAGCGGCATATTCTCAATGTCGCCTTGTCTGAACTCTACATTTGTAAAGTCTAGTTTCTCAGCATTGGCTTTAGCTTTCTCAATCATCTTATCCGTAAAGTCAATGCCAATTACCTTACCTGTTTCTCCTGCTATGGAACGCGCAACAAACGCATCGTTGCCTGCACCCGAGCCAAGATCGACTACGGTGTCGCCTTCTTTTATCAATGCGAATTCTGTCGGCAAGCCGCAACCTAGTCCGAGGTCTGCATCTGCTACGTAACCTTCAAGTTTAGAGTAATCATCTGCCATTACAGTGTAGTCGACTGTTGAGCATCCACAGGTTGCACCGCAGCAACTGGCTTCGTTCGATTCTTTGCTTTGCTCAGCAATCTGACTGTATTTTTCTTTTACCAGTTGCTTGAGTTGTTCAGATGTTTCAGTTGTCGTCATAAAGTTATTTTTAAGTTATCGTAATATTGCGATCATTAAAGTCAAAAAAAATAGTTAGCAGCAATTCGGTTCTTTGTAGCTCTCGAATAAATCGGCCACGGCTTTCTTAGCCTTGTTCCAAACCTTCTCGTCAATGCAATAGCAAACGGAAGGTCCTTCGATATCTCCTTTAATCAAACCTACTTTTTTGAGTTCTTTAAGATGTTGTGATACGGTTGACTGCGACAAAGGAAGCTCATCCACAATATCTCCACACACACACGATTTCGATTTGATGAGAAATTGCAGAATGGCAATTCGAGCAGGATGACCTAAGGCTTTGGTGAGAAGCGCCAGGTCATTTTGGTTTTTTGTGAATTCTTCTGTTTTAGTAAGTCCCATATGCTTGTAATCGTAATATTACGATTAAAGTTTCCTTTAGGCTGAAAATTTGTTCGACTTTTTTGAAACAGGAATACCTTTCACGCAAAGACGCAAAGTTTGAACAGCCAAGAACGCAAAGACTTTTGATCAGGAATCACCTCGCGATGAGAATTTCTTTGCGCCCTTTGCGAGATTTTCTTAGCGTCTTTGCGTGAACCTGCCGATGCTCGGCTTCATCAAAATGAAATGATCTTCCTAAAACTTCCTTCCAAAGATTTTGTTAAACGCGTAACTTCGCCCCGCGAAATTATATTATGAAAAACAAAACAGGCGTATTGTTAGTCAACCTCGGCACACCCGATAGTCCTTCGGTAAGCGATGTGCGTTCTTACCTTTCCCAATTCCTCAACGATCCGCGTGTTATTGATATTCCATGGCTGTTGCGCAAAATGTTAGTGAACCTGATCATCGTTCCCTTTCGCGCGCCCAAGTCGGCTAAAATTTATAAGAAGCTCTGGACAGAAAATGGATCACCTCTACTCTATTATAGCAACAAGGTAAAAGCATTGTTGCAAACCGAGCTTGGCAATGACTACGATGTTCATCTTGCCATGCGCTATAAAAACCCATCCATCCCAGCTGTGATGGAGACAATGCGAAAGCAGAACTACACAAAGATTGTTGTGTTACCTATGTTCCCTCAATATGCTTCTGCTTCAACTGGTTCAGCATTAGAAGAAGTGATGCGTGTGTTTAATACCTGGTGGGTCATTCCGGAAATAAAATTGATTAGTCAGTATTACGACCATCCTACCTTTATAGATGGATTAGAGGAACGTGCAAAACAATATGATCTCAATGAGTATGATCATATTCTCTTCTCTTATCACGGCTTGCCAGAACGACAGGTTGATAAGGTATATGGCGAAGGCTTGTGCTCCGACCACGATTGTGAAAATGAGATCACAGAAGAAAACAAGTATTGCTACAAGGCAACCTGTTACGCCACAACGCGATTACTCGTTGAACGATTAAATATTCCAAAAGATAAGTATACCGTTTGCTTTCAATCACGCCTCGATAAAAAATGGCTTGAACCATTTTCTGATAAGGTAGTAGAGGACTGTGCAAAGAAAGGTATGAAGAAGCTATTGGTCTTCTCGCCAGCCTTTACTGCTGATTGCCTTGAAACCATTATTGAAATAGGAGATGAGTATCAGGAAATTTTTCATTCGAATGGTGGAGAGAAAGTACAACTTGTTGAAAGTTTGAATGATCATCCGCTTTGGATTAGGTGTTTGAAGGAATTAGTTGTCAAAAATTAATGACAACATCCCGGAAGGCAATACAGTAAAAAGAAAAACAGTGAGCCATTTTCAGACTCACTGTTCACAATTAAGCGTTCGCGATAAAGGGTGATTTTTTGATATAGGTATTACTATCCAATTGTTCGATCAGAAAGGAAGCTATATCGGTAGCGCTTATCTTATTCCCAAGACAATCTTCTAAAGAAATCAGGACATCATTTTTTGCATCTGTAAATTCAATGTAAGGAACTCTCACTAAAGTCCAGTCTACATTACTTTTTGACAAAATGGTGTAGGTCTTTTGTCGATCATCCTGAATCATGGGAAAATTTGCTTTCATCCATTCGGTTGCGGCAATTGTCTCTTTACCTTTTTTATCAAAAGGCGTATCAACATTTATCCCTGCGACTAAAATGTAGCGATGAATTTTAAACTCAGCCATAACATTCAATACATTCAGTGTTGCCTGACTGGCTACAAGGGGCTCATCTTTCCGTTGACCCATGGTACTGATTATAGCCGTACAGTCTTTGGCCAATGACCGAATTACTTCAAGGTCTAAGGCATCACCTTTAATAATTTCAATAAGAGGATTGTGGAGCTGGAAATTTTCAGGATTCCTAAGCAGAATCTTTAGGCTATATCCTTGATTTAATAGTTGGGTGACGAGATATTTTCCGGTTCGGCCACCACCGCCTAACACGGCTACTTTAATTTTCTGTTTCATTATTTTCTTTATAAAATTTAAAAATCACGATTTTACTTAAGCCATCATTTGAATAGCATAAGCCACACAGGTCAACTGACTTGCGTGATGAAGATTCTAAATATTTATAAAGAGATTTTAATACTTCGAAGGTAAACAAATTTCTGAATGGGAACACAGACTGAAATATTGGACTATCATTACTTAATGTATTTTCCAAACCATTCAGCATATCTCGCATACCGATCTTTCCAATAGCTTGGCACTGTAAATCCGTGAAATTGATTGGGATAGATAATTAATTGAGTCGGTACATTAAGCGATCGCAGAGCCTGATACATTTGTTCGCTACCCACTGCAGGCACATTAAAATCATTTTGTCCGACCATATACAATGTTGGTGTCTTGATTTTATCGACATGAAAGAATGGATATGAAATCTTGATCCACTTATCTACATTCTTCCACGGCACACCCAACTCCAATTCATATTGCTGAATGTATTGATCAACGCCATACATCGAAAGTTGCAATGCACTGCCGGCTCCACTGGCTGCGGCTTTGAAGCGAGCATCGGTTGCAGTGGCGTAATCGGTAAGAATACCTCCGTAGCTCCAGCCGCCAATACCTAATCGATTGGGATCGGCCACACCGGTCTTTATTAAGTGATCAACACCAGCGAGTAAGTCAACCACTTCTTTATTTCCCCAATCGGCTGAAATGGCTTTTGCAAAAGCATAACCTCTTCCATTGCTTCCGCGATAATTAATGCATGCCACTGCATATCCTTGCGAGGCTAATATTTGTGGTGTTAGATCAAATTCATATTCATCTTGTGCAACCGGGCCGCCATGTATCCAAAGGATGAGTGGAAGTTTTTGATTGCGCGGTTTTCCGTTTGGCCAGTATAGCAATCCACCTATTGTTATGCCTTCTTTGTTATTATAGTTAAATCCGTCAACCGTAGCAAATGCATGTTGCGCTACAAACTCATCATTGTGATGGGTTAATTTTTTAAATTCATTTTTTTCGAACACATAAATTTCGATTGGGTGTTGTGAATCACTCATCAACACAGCCGATGAAGTTTCAGTGATGGGCTTGATAAAGGTAATACTCCTTTTTCCTTCGCTTTGTTTTTCATATTTCTTAGAAGCAACATCAAACGACATGATGTATCGTTCTCTGTCATCTTCAATCAGAGCGTAAATAGATTTTCCATCCATACTCCATTCAGGATTGTTGATAGGTCTGTCTAATTTTTCTGAAAGTAAAACGGGAGTACCACCATTAACACTAATCACAGCCAGTTGAGGCTGATCGTAACTGTCCCATTCGGGGGAAACCGATCTTAGGTAAGCAATCGATTTTCCATCGGGGCTCCAAACCGGATTGCTATCGAAATCAACCCATGTTGTTAATTGCCGGGCAGTGGCGTTTGCTTTAGCTTCGATAATCCAAATATCACTGTTCGTATTTCGATCGGGATCGTCAGTGCGATTGCTTGTGAAAGCAATATGTTTTCCATCGGGAGACCACGTAGCTTCTCCATGATCGAATTTACCTTTGGTGAGTGTATCCAGTTTTGAAGTGGCAATATCAAATAGGTATAAGTGAGTGTGCTTATTTTCAATGTAGCCATTGATGTCTTGCTTGAAATGATAACGATCAATCACGATTGGCTTTCCCGGTTTTTCCTTCAAGCTATCCGGTTTGATTTCTTTATCGGTTATGGTGAGTATCATCCTTTTAGAATCCGGACTCCATGAATAATCGCTGATACCTTCTTTTATTTTAGTGAGCTGACGCGCTTCACCTCCCCGTGTATCCATTACCCAAACCTGTGCTTCCTTTGCATCTAGCCGTTCCGAAAGGAAGGCGATCGATTTCCCATCAGGTGAAAACTTTACATTGCTTTCATCCTTTTCAGTATAGGTAAGCTGAACGGAGCCAGAGCCATCAACGGCTGTCATCCAGACATCGCTATTGTAATTATCCTTCACAGAGTCTGGAATTGTTACTACGTAAGCAATCCATTTTCCAGCAGGTGAAACTTCCAACTCACTAACATTCTTTAGGCTGTAAACATCAGAAGGCTTAAGTGCACGTTGCCCGAGGACCAGTGTGGAGCAAAGCGTGAGCAGTAAAATGAGCGTTGGCTTCATAATTTGTAAAAGGTTAGTGGGGAAATATAGTTTATTTTTTTCCGATCAGTATATTTGCCCGCTTTACAAAATTGAAAGTTTATGATAGTCGTAAAATTCGGAGGAACATCGGTTGGGAAACCGGAGCGGATGAAGAAAATTGCCGAACTCGTGTTAGGTACGCCCGGCAAAAAGGTCGTGGTGCTTTCTGCGTTATCAGGCACAACCAATACGCTTGTAGCCATTGGAGATCATCTTCTTGCTGGACAAAATGCAAAGGCAGAAGAAGAAATTGCTGCACTTGAAAAACACTATCATGCTTTCATTAAAGAATTGTATAGCAGCGAATCGTTTCACGCCATCGGCCAGGAAATTGTAAGTCGCTTCTTTATCTTCATCCGATTATTAGCTGCAGGACAATTTGATTCGAAGAGCTACCGCGAATTATTAGCCCAAGGCGAACTCATTTCAACCGAATTATTCTATCAGCATTTGCAGGAAAGAAAAGTAAGTGCACGTTTACTACCTGCTCTTTACTTTATGTCGATAGATGAAAACGATGAGCCTGAATTGGAAAAGATTTCAGATCGATTGAAACCATTGATGAGTTCGTTGAACAATATTGATATCATTGTTACGCAAGGATTCATCTGCCGCAACAACAGAAATGAAATCGATAATTTGAAACGTGGAGGTAGTGATTACACAGCATCCTTAATTGGTGCTGCAATTCGAGCCGAAGAAATTCAAATCTGGACTGACATTGATGGAATGCACAATAACGATCCGCGCATCGTGAAGAAAACCGTTGCCATTTCTGAACTTACCTTCGATGAAGCTTCAGAGTTAGCGTACTTCGGTGCAAAGATTTTACATCCGGCTACCATCGTTCCTGCTCAGAAATACAATGTGCCCGTGCGTTTGAAAAACACAATGGATGAAAAAGCACCCGGCACCATCATTACCAGTAAAGGAACGGAAGGATCATTCAAAGCCATTGCTGCGAAAGATGGTATCACCGCCATTAAAATAAAATCTTCCCGCATGTTAATGGCGTATGGATTTTTGCGTAAGGTGTTTGAGGTATTCGAAAATCACAAGACCTCTATCGATATGATCACGACATCCGAGATCGCAGTATCCATAACAATCGATAATAATGCACATCTCGCATCGATCGAAACTGAATTGAAAAAATTCGGAACAATTGAAGTCGATAAAGATCAAACCATTATCTGTATTGTAGGAAATAAAATAACCGAACAAAAGGGAGTGCTGAATAAAATCTTTGATTCATTGTCAGACATTCCGGTTCGAATGGTATCCTGCGGAGCCAGTTCAAACAACGTTAGTATCCTTGTTGAAAAGCAATACAAGGAGAAAGCATTGAATCTATTGAACGAAGGGCTGTTTGGTTTGAAGTAAGCAGCCGTTTGCTTTGTGATTATTGACTAGTGATTTAGGATTTACGATTTGATAACTGGGGAAATCTAAAATCACTAGTCACTAATCTTAAATCAATATCCTTTTAGAAAGCGACTATCCTCTTTCTTTAAGGGTTTTACGCCAGCCTTTTTTGTCTCCTTTTGCTAAAGAGACATTATCTTTTTCTACCACTCCTCCAAAAAACATACTTTACCTTTTCCGTCTTTGGTTTTTTTTCCATCTTTCAGCCCTACTACCTAAATCATGGAAATAATTGTCATTGTAGTCTTCGTCATTGGTTATCTATTGATTGCCATTGAACATCCCATTCGGGTAAATAAATCGGCATCTGCTATTTTAACTGGAGTTCTTTGCTGGACGATATATGCGGTTAGCGCTCCGGAATCAATCCATCACATTGGAGAACAATTAGCCGAACATTTAAGTGAGATTGCCGCAATCTTATTTTTCCTGATGGGTGCAATGACCATTGTAGAGTTAATCGATGCCTACCAGGGTTTTAGTTTTATAACTGATCGCATCACGACTAAAAATCCAAAAAAATTACTTTGGGTTATTTGTATCGTTACCTTTTTCTTGTCTGCACTTTTAGACAACCTCACTACTGCTATTGTTATGGTTTCCCTAATTCGGAAACTAGTGCCCAATAAAAATATGCGATTGTTCTTTGCGGGTATGATTGTCATTGCCGCCAATGCAGGTGGAGCCTGGTCGCCCATTGGTGATGTTACCACAACCATGTTATGGATTGGTGGACAGATTTCAGCTTTGAATATTATCAAGACTCTGTTTTTACCGAGTCTGATCTGTATGATTATTCCACTGATTTATTTGCAGTTCACATTAAAAGGGGAGTTGGGTCATGCAGGAAGTCATGATCACAGTAAGAAGGATAATCATGGTCATGAAGAGCATAAGCATAAGGTAATCAAAGGATCGAAGTTTATGCTGTTTCTTGGAATAACTGGATTGATCTCTGTACCGATCTTTAAAACA
>DAIQPD010000149.1:0-9928 GCA_036787535.1 Chryseolinea sp. | reverse complement strand
ACCTGGTCGGAAAAGGACAACGCGCAAGACTTACTACAAGATTAATTAAGATAAGAAATCTCAAACTGAAGTGTTACTTCATTGCTCGTCTAAGATGCAAGCACAGAGAATTAATAAAACATGTGCAAGTGTTGTTAGGTGGCAACAAACTCAACTTACATGTATCTGCCATGAGTGTAGTCTTCCGACTGCACTAATGGGTAAAGCTAGGCATTCGCCTTTCCTTTTTTTGAATTCTGATTGTTCCTTCATCTTTTCATAATTATTTCATAACCCGTTGGGCTTTGATTTTTTTTGTAGAAGACGAATCTTTGGCCGCAGATGCATGTCAAAGCCAA
Organism: Chryseolinea sp.; assembly: GCA_036787535.1. Taxonomy (GTDB): domain Bacteria; phylum Bacteroidota; class Bacteroidia; order Cytophagales; family Cyclobacteriaceae; genus Chryseolinea. The sequence goes on along the minus strand of DAIQPD010000149.1, from coordinate 9,590 downwards.
CGATATAGATCAAACTCTTTTTATCCGAATTCAAAAGAATGATCGGTTAGCATTAAATACCTTGTTCGCACATTACTATCAGAAGCTCTGTTTTTTCGCCAATACCTATTTGCGAAACTCATTAGAATCGGAAGAGGTGGTAGCAGATGTTTTTTTTACGATCTGGAAAAACCGTCACACACTTATCATTGAGAAAAATTTCAAATCATACCTATACGTTTCGGCTCGGCATGCCTCGTTAGCAGCTATCAAAAAACGTCAACCGTTGTTTGAAGACATTGAAGATATTCTATTCAGCACGAATCTGTTGGATGCAACCGATCCTGAGAAAATATTAACCTATAAAGAGCTTCAACACCAGTTAGATATAGCGATTGAGGGCCTTCCATCCCGTTGTAAGCAAATTTTTTTAATGAGTAGGATGGAAGGCCTATCTTATAAACAGATCAGCGACATTTTAGGTATTGCCGAAAAGACCATTGAAAATCAATTGGTAAAGGCGCTTCGTATTCTGCGTGACTCTATGAATTGCCCCCGGGAAAACGAAGTTAACATTGTTACTTATGTGTTAACAAACGCTTAATGTTTTGATAATGATCTGACGTAGTGGTTCAGGGGTACAAATCTACTCCTCCTGTATAGAACCAAACGTATGGACGAATTAAACCCAACTCATCTGATTGCCCGGTATCTTTCAAGAGAAGCTACAACGGAAGAACAAGAACAACTATTGAATTGGTTGGCTCAGAATCCATCGAATAAAAAAGTATTTGAAAATTACTTTTCTCTCTGGGAAATAAAACTTCCTTATAAACCCGAATTTGACCTGGCCAAAGGCCTTCAGCGATTGAATTCCAATATCGATCAGCATGAAGAGGAAATGATAAAACCGGAGTCATCTTTTCATTTGAGGAAGATAGCCGCCTCAATTTCTGTTTTATTGGTTACCTGTATTGCTATCTATTTCATTGGAAAGTATTCTGAAGCGAGTTCGGTAAAAATATCATTATCGGAACGCACCACATCAGAGGGTGAGAAAACCACCATAACATTGAGCGATGGATCCATTATTCAGGTCAATGCGAATTCAACGTTCAAATTTCCCCAAACGTTTAGCCGATCAAAACGCGAAGTGTATTTGAAAGGAGAGGCATTCTTTGAAGTCGCTAAAGATTCATTGCGGCCTTTCATTGTCCACACGGGCAATCTGGCAACACAAGTACTGGGCACATCTTTTAATATCAATACCAAAGGCAATCAAATTGCAGTAAGCGTTGCAACCGGAAAAGTTAGCGTATCACATGAAAATGAAACCCAGCTACTCTTACCAAATGAGAAGATTACCTATTCGATTTTAAGGGATCAGATGATCAAGTCTCCAGCTAATCTGGAACATGATCTGGCGTGGATATCAAACACCTTAATTTTTGAAGACATGCAGTTGGGAGAAGCTGCCAAAATGCTGGAGCAAAACTTTAAGGTGAAAATCATATTTGAAAATTCAGTTCTTAAGAATTGTCTGATAACTGGAAAGTACAAAAACACTTCGCTCAATAAAATACTGGATGCGATCAGTTTCAGTACAGGTATCCAATTCAAAATTATAGGTAAGCAAGTTACGCTCTATGGAAAGGGATGTGACAGTCATTTGCTTTAAATAAAACACAACTACTAAACTAGAATACTATGCACAAAAAGTTACGAACGCTTCTTAGCACCGCGCTCACGCTTACTAAGTACACGCTACTGGGATTGTCCCTCCAGTTTCTGTTTCTTAACATGCTGCTGGCCAAAGCAAAAGCGGCTCAAAATATTTACGAAGTAAAGCTTCAGCTCAAGTTAAAGGATAAAAGTCTGAAGGAAGTTTTCGCGATCATTGAGTCGAAAACGGATTTTACCTTTACCTATAGCAGTCCTGCGATCGATCTGAATAAAAAACTTTCGTTGGATGGTCGTCAGAAAAATCTCGGTGAAATTTTAGAATCAATTTCGGAACAATCTCAAATCGTTGTTCAGCAAATGGATAATTTGTTGGTAGTAAAAGCTGCTGCCGAAAAGACGCAATCCACCTCTAGAGCGAATGCAATGGGTGCCATTCGAGGTAGAATTATGGATGATCTCATGAATTCTGTTCTACCCGGAGCGACCATTATGCAAAAGGGAACAAACAACGGAACAACCTCTGATGTGAATGGAGAATTTTTTCTCCGTGTTCCAGTGGGCGATGTCGAAGTTGAAATCAGCTACATCGGTTTCAAAAAGTATTCAGAAGTAGTGTCTGTTATCGATGCGACTGTAAAAGATGTTGAAATCAAAATGATTAGTGATGCAACCGAACTTCAGGATGTTGTTATCACAGGTGTTCTTCAAGGTCAGCAACGTGCATTGAATCAACAGAAATCAGCTGATAACATCAAGAACATTGTAAGTGCCGATCAGATTGGAAGATTTCCAGATCCAAACGTGGCAGAAGCATTGCAGCGTGTTCCGGCTGTTAACGTTGAAAGAGATCAGGGTGAAGGTAGGTATGTATTAGTGCGTGGGCTCGCACCACAATTCACGAACATCAGTATCAATGGTGAACAGATTCCTTCACCTGAAGCTGGAGTTAGGTACGTAGCTTTAGATGCTGTTCCGGCAGATCAGCTTGCATCGATAGAAGTAAGTAAATCTCTGACTCCGGATATGGATGGAGATGCCATTGGTGGTTCAGTTAATCTCATTACGCGTACTGCCCAATCCGAAGAGCTGGGGGTGCATGCTTCTGGTCTGATGGGTTATAACGACATCAGTGGTAAAGCTAATTTTCAAGGCTCTCTTGAACTAAGCAAACGATTTTTGAATAATAAGCTGGGGATCATGATAAACTCCAGCTACTATGAAACCGAACGAGGTTCAGAAAATTGGGAACGTGATGGTAGTGATCTCGAATTGCGTGACTATGGTTTAACCCGAACCCGGTTGGGTTTGAGCAGTACCATCGATTATAAACTGAACGACAAGAATGAAATTTATTTTAGAACCATCTACAATCGTTTTACTGATCGCGAACAAAGAAGACGTTATATTTTTGTGCCGAGTGAATCATCTTTTGATGATAACGAGATTGAACGATTATCTAAAGATCGTTTGGAGAAGCAAATTGTTACCAGTTTTAATCTCGGTGCAAAACATAAACTTTCAAGGTTTAACTTGGATTACGAGGTTTCATATTCTCAGGCGATTCAAGATACACCGTTTGATAATGAGATTGCAAGTGTGGCTGAAGTCGATCAGCTTTCTACAGATTTTGAAACGGATGTGAAGTTTCCATCCTTCACTGTAAACGATTTACCGCACACCAATTCGGAAAATATTTATCTGGACAATTCAATATACGAGTTTGATGAAGTAGTAATGGGAAATACCTACGCTAAAGACGTAAACAAAACTGCAAAGTTTAACATTGAAGTTCCATACAATGCGGGAAAAGCGGATGGTATACTTAAGTTCGGTGGTAAGGTTCGTTTCAAAGAAAAAAGCTTTGACATCACAGAGAATGTTTTTGGGTACACCGGCTCTGAGGATTTAACGCTTGATCAATATGCGGGCGGACCAGTGAACGATGATTTTCTGGGTAACCGCTATGCTTTAAGGGCTAATGCAGACCCTGATAAATTCATTAAGTATTTCAATGCAAATCGTGATCAGTTTGAATTGTCGGTTGATGATAAACTGACTACTGAAGCAATTGAAGCATACAATGCAACCGAAGATGTTTATGCTGGATATTTAATGACCAAGCTTCAGTGGAGTAAGCTGATGTTGTTGGGAGGTTTTCGATACGAACACACTAAGGTTGTGTACAATTCTTTTAGTGTAGTGAATGAAAGTGAAATTATTCCGGAAGAAGGTAGAACAGATTACGGCTATTTACTTCCGCAACTTCATATTCGGTATAAGGTAAATGAAAGCACCAATCTTCGTGCGGCTGTTACACGCAGTTATGCACGACCAAATTTCAGTGACATCATTCCTGCACAAGAAATTAACATCAATGAAGGAGAAGGTACTATTGGGAATGCTCAGATCAAACCGGTGTCAGCTACAAACATCGATATACTTACCGAGAAATATTTTGGCTCAGTGGGTATTCTATCGGGTGGAGTTTTTTACAAAAGGTTAAACGATTTCATTTTTACAAAAAGGTTTGAATCAACGGATTATCCTGGATCTGAAGGACTACCGATTGATATTACACAATCTCAAAACGGAGAGGATGCTAGCCTCTTGGGTTTTGAAGTTGCCTATCAGCAGAACCTTACCTTTCTTCCTGGTTTCTTAAAGGGCCTTAGTGTGTATGCAAATTATACCTTCACCAATTCGATAGCTAAAATTCAATCGCGTGAGGATGTTGATCAAACAGAAAAAATCAGACTACCGGGTCAGGCAAACCATGTTGGAAACTTTTCATTGGCGTATGATGTGAAGCGCTTTAACATCCGCATGTCAGCAAACTTTAATGGTGAGTATATTAGTGAAATTGGTGAAAGTGTCGATGAGGATTTGTTTGTGAAGGATCGTGTTCAGTTGGATGCTACAGCAACCGTAACCATAACTCCGAAACTTCGGTTTTTCGCTGAGTTTCTGAATATTACCAATCAAGCCTTTGAGGTGTACCAGGGAACAGAAGACCATTACATCCAACGCGAGTTTTATTCATGGTGGACTCGCGTAGGTTTGAAACTTGATTTTTAATCGTATTAACAAAAGAAGAAATGAAAAAACTTAATTATAGAAGTTCATTTATATTGGCAGCTGCTATACTGATTGGATGTGCTGATAATAGCCTGGATGAAACTCCATTAGACGATAACTTTCCTTTTCAGTTAGTTTTGGATGCTGAAGAAGGTGCTGATCTACCTGATGCAGAAGACTACAAAGTTGAAGTCAAGTTTGCGGATTACCTTCCTGATCTGGAGTTACCCGGCTCAACAATGACCTTGGATTATCTGATCACCGATTTGGAAGGTGATATGGTTGGTAAGGTAGTCATCGACAAAATTATTTATGAAGTGGAAGTAGACGATTGTGTTTATGAACGTGAATTGAATTTCACGTCAGAGGGTGATGGTATTAGTGGTACCATAAGCATTACCGCTGATGATGATTTAGGTACCGTACCCGAAGCTTTTGAAATTGTATTTACCTTGCCGGGTGAGGATGATACTGAAGGAAGTTTTAAAGTTGAATTCTCTAACTTGGAAACTGGCGAGAATCTTTTGCTTGGATTTCCAAGAGTATTTGAATATGAAGTGCTTGACAATGATGTTGCCGGAGAATGGGAACTTGAAATTACTTCAGAAGAAGAGTTTGAAAAATTCAAAGAAGTATTTGGTTCGCTCAATCCTGATCTCGAAGAATTATCATTTGAGGAGATTACCGGAAAAGTAAAGGCGGAATTTGAGTTTGAAGAAATGAAATTTGAGATCGAACTTGTGGAAACAGAGGAGGTCACAATCTGCGAAGGTGGGGAAGAAGAGACAGAAACGGAGAATAAGGTAATTGAAATTGAGGCTGAATATGATGCGGAAGATGGTGAAATTGAATGGGAGGGAAGTCATGAAATTATAAACGAAAACGGTTTGGTAGAAGACGAACTTGACTTTATAATCGAATCTCAATATGAGTTGAACGAAGTTGACGAAACGATCACCTTTAAATTCCTATCAGTGATTGATGAAGACAATTTTGAAGAAGGAGAGGAGTTATTTAAAAGCGATGACGGTATATCTTTTACTTTTATAAAAGACTGATAGAAGGATTTTAGAATAATGAAATTGAATATGAAGATTACAAAAGCAATAAAGTGTCTCGTTTCTATCGGATTATGTTTTGCATTGTTATCGTGTGATAGAAATCCTCCAGTATCAGAGAATGCGATCACGCCAAAGGTAATTACTGAGTTGGCCAAGCATGATACGGATGATCCTGCTATCTGGATAAATGAAATTAATCCAGATAGCAGCCTGATTATTGGAACCGACAAAGACGTAGATGGTGCACTGATGGTATATAATCTGGATGGAAAGATTATTGAACGTAAATGTGTCTACGGAATCAAAAGGCCAAACAATGTTGATATTCGAAAGATTAAGCTCGGAGGTAGTATAGTATCCATTGCTGTAACTACTGAGAGACTAACTAACAAAATCAGAATATTTTCATTGCCTGATATGAAACCGGTTGACAACGGAGGTATCGAAGTTTTTGTGGGTGAAACAGAACGAGATCCTATGGGTATTGCGCTCTATAGAAGAGAATCCGATTCTATTGTCTTTGCTATTGTAGGAAGAAAGACTGGACCGGCAGGTAGATATTTATGGCAGTATACATTAGAAGATGATGGTACCGGAAATGTGAAAGCCACCAAAGTTCGTGAGTTTGGTCAATACAGTGGCAAAAAAGAAATTGAAGCCATTGCTGTTGATGATGAACTTGGATACCTATATTGTTCTGACGAACAGTTTGGTGTGCGAAAATATTTTGCTGATCCCGAAAAAGGCGATGGAGAGTTGGCACTGTTTGCAACCACTGGTTTTATCGGAGATCATGAAGGTATCAGCATCTATAAGGTAGATTCAGTGTCAGGGTATATTCTTATCTCCGATCAGCAAGCTAACAAGTTTCATATCTACACACGAGAAGGAACAGCTGGAAATCCACATGAACACAAGGAACTGAAGATCATAGATGTTTCAGCGGTAGAGAGCGATGGTTCTGAAGTGACAAATATTTCTACTACTAAATTCCCAACTGGACTTTTTGTAGTGATGTCTACCGATCGCACATTTCATTTTTACGATTGGACAGATATTATTGGTAAAGATTTAGAAGTGGCGGATCGATAGTTTGATTGCTGAATACATCATGTGATTCTGTCAATACACCTTCACTTTAGAGAAGGCAATCGAGTGGAATTTTTGAGCTTAACGTGCATGTACTTGGTTATATAAGTATATGCACTTTTTATTTTGATATGTTAAGTAGTTGTGCAAGCGATTAAGGAATACTTACATAACAATAGACACGAAGCAGTGGAGCATCGGGACGAATTAACAAGCAGCTATAAAATCCCTACAGTAATAGGGTTCCGTTTTCGGAGCATAAAACCGTGGTTAAACACTATTCTGTTAGTAATGCCTTTGCACAAGGCTTGGCTCTATACCTAACAATGTTTAAGTTTGTTTAAACCAAAAAACCTACCTATGAAAAATATTGTTACATCGCTATCAATAGTATTGCTGTTTAATAGTTACTTGAGTTTAGGTCAAGAGTGTCAAAAGGTATCGGATCCGTTCACGAATGAGCCGGTTATATCCTTTGAATGGAAAGCAGGTGGCATCCGAACGCTCTTTTATGAATCCAGAAATGGTAAGAGTACTTTGGAAATAAGGCTTGGAGAATTAGGTGCTGTTGAATATGTAATACCCAAGGGAAGTGAGATATTATTTAAACTTGAAAACGGAGATGTCATTAAATTGGTAACAGTTCTTGACTCCAGGTCTGTTGTAAGCAGTACGACCATTAATGAATCGAACAACATGACTTCCTCCACGTATTTTCTGAAAATGGAAATCACTGGCGAGCAGCTTAAGCAATTAGCTAAATTTAAAGTCTCCAATATGCAAATCCCCGACCTTCATGGTGGCATTCAAACTTATGGTATCAAAGAATTAAGAAACAAGTTTGAACGATTCTTATTCGAAGGCGCGAAATGTCTGAGTGACATCATTTAAATCCTATTTAGTTGTTGATGAACTGTTGAAAAAAAAATATTTTTGACAGATTTGATAGGCCTACTAAGGGACCATAGATATCCTTCATAGAAAGTTGGGGGCTGGATCTTGTGTGGATTTGGAGCTACCTCAACAATAGGTCATCCTTTGACAACGACTTGTGTAGTGTTAGGACAAGGGTTTTCTGTTGTTGGATTTATTTCCCTGATCCTTATTTTAAAAAACCGAAAGAGGAAAAGTAATAAAAAAGGAATTTGCCCATTTTTCCTATCAAATCCACCAGGCTCCAAGACTAAAATGCAAACAAAGTAATGCAAGGTAATCATGTTTGGCCAACCGATTTGATTTTAAAGAAATATAATCTCGGAGAAGTGCAAAGTAGTTCGTTCAGCTAAAGCACCAATGTCACTAACTTTTCGCAGCGGGTAATGTAATGGATATTGTGCTTCCCTTTTCTATAACGCTCTCAATGGAAAGACGACCATCATTCAGACGGGCAAATTCCTGACACAGCATCAATCCAAAGCCACTTCCTTTTTCGTTTTGTGTGCCATGGGTTGAAAAGAATCTTCCTTCCAATATTACCTCGATATGATGCGGAAGAATTCCCAAACCAGAGTCTTTTACAAGCACGGTAACATTTTCATTTTCAGATTTGTGATCAATGATTACCTCACCGCCAGAAGGTGTAAACTTAATGGCGTTCGAGATAAGGTTTCGAAGAATGGAGGATACATGATTGGAATCCGCGAAGGCAGTAACATCATTCGGAATATTAATCTTTAGTTGAATTTGCTTTGAAGCGGCTTGCCCACGAAATAATTCTATGGCGTGATGTACAACTTCACTAAGATTAATGTTGGTTCTGGTGGAAATGGATTCGTGACGCGCGCTTCGCGACCATGCCAGTAGGTCGTCCAGTAGATGTAATGCTGCATGAACAGGTTTTTCAAGTAATTTGATGGCGTCTTCCCGATCTTGCCCTTCAGATAGTTTAATCAAATTCGTAAGCTGATTAATGTTTCTCATTGGCCCACGAAGATCGTGACCTATTATTGTCAGAAGTGCATCTTTGGTAGTGTTGGCCAGTTTCAGTTTCTTTTCACTTGCGGACAGCTTAATTACCAGCACGATCGTAATCACCAATCCAATCACAGCTGTAGCAATAAAGACAAAGAGCATGTTGATGGTTTGGCTTGTCTGCTCAAGCTCAGCTTGCTTCAGATTATTTTCGAGTAATGCGGAGTGAAGATCCCGTTCTCGTTTTTCGACTTCATATTTTGTCTTCAGTTCTTCCATCGCATAACTGGCGGAAGCAATACTTAAACTATCGCGTTCTATGGAAGATTTCCGGAAGTATTGCAGCGACATGGCATAGTCATGATTGCGTTCAAAATGTTCTGACATAAGATTAAACACATACGGCCGCTCACGGGTCTCACCTTGTTGAAGAATCAATTCCAGACTCTTGCTAAAATTCGTTAGCGCGATTGTAGGTTCACCCATTAGACTATAGCATTCACCAAGCGTATAATAGACGAATATTAATACCGAATTAGCGTTAATTTTTTTTCCTATAGTCAACGCAGTCATCAGCAGGGTTCTCCCTTTTTGGTAATTACCAATTCGCATATATACTTCGCCAATGTTGGCATAGTTGATTAACAGATTGAATTGATTATCGATTTTCGTATTGATCGAAATGGCTTCTTCATGGTACGGCAATGCTTTGTTGTATTCCTTCCGAAAGCTATGAATGGCTCCAAGGTGATCTAGGTTGTCTGCTATTAAAATGCTATCGCCTATTTTTTT
>DAIQPD010000148.1:0-10062 GCA_036787535.1 Chryseolinea sp. | reverse complement strand
CTCTTTTTATCGCTTAGTCAATTTTAGTACGTCAATGTAAAACTGTTTTATTTGATACGGATACTTTTCATAAACTGCATTGTCCTCATTTATGGTGTATCCACTTTTAAAGTCATTTTCACAATCAATTAATGTTTTTTCAGCCAATTCAATTTGGTCAGTCCGAAACAATGATATTGACTTGTAATACTTAGCATCTGAAAAAGTTGGATAATTCTGTAGTGCCTGATCAAAAAATTGAATCGCTTTTTCATGCTGATTTAATTCCTGACTCGCGATGCCCGCATACAATAAATCAAGAGAATGGATCCAGCTTTCTCCATTTGCTTTTCGTGTATGTTCGATGCTCCTTTCTAAATAGTCCAGAGATTTTTGAAAGTCATTCAATTGCAGGTAACATACTCCCATGTAAAAGTCGTATGAATGATCCATAACAAATCCATTCTCACCTTTAATCTTCTTTGCTGTTAAAAAATCCTTTATAGCATCTTGATACGTCTTCGCGAAAATACATTTTATAAATGCTCTATAGTCAATATGTGATTTTGGGTCAAGGTCAACAGCTTTGTCTAAAGATTTAAGCCCCAATTCATATTTACCTTGTTTGAAATAAGGCATGGCTTTCTGCTGATATAAATACGCCATGCCTGGGTTTAGCGCAATTGCAGAGTCTACATAAACTTGATACTCAGGAGAAAAATACCTTAATCTCCAAGCTCCGTTCTCCAGATATCTATTGATTACTTGGTCTTCAGTTAAGTCTTGTTGTTTTGACTTCAGTTCCCTTTGTCCTGATGTTGAGCATGATGTCAACATTAATGTCAAATAAATTAAATATCTCATTCAAGGTTTTTTTTATTTAATTTTATTCTATCCCAAGAACTACTAGTTAACATCAAGATTATTGTTGTTCAATAAACGTCCTTAATTTTCGAGGTTCACCAAATAATACGAGTCTGTCTTCAGACTTGAATTGAAATGTATCGAATACTCGTCCAAGGGTAGTCAATTTCTCATAGGTAGCTCCCAACAAGTTCTTTGCTTCTGACTTTCGCTTCACTGTTACCAGCATGATGTCGTAGTGATCAAACCCCGCCTCACTTACCTGACTTCCCATCAAGCGACTTGGCAGGTTTACCTCGAATACCCTATATTGATCACATACACGATACGAATCTAAGACCATACCTGGCAGACTCAGTGTGTTTGCCATTCGATCGGCTGAGTTTTGTTCAGGGTACACAAACTCATTAAGCCCCATTGTTTCCAAAACGGTTTTTTGAAGTTCTGATATCACTCGAGTGATAATTCGTTTCACTCCGATTTGTTTCAATAGAGCAGCCACCATGATAATGACACCTTCATTATCACCAATTGCAATGATGATTGCGTCCGCTTCTTTTAGCGGCAGATCGAGAATAGCATCTCGGTTTGTAGCATCCAGGGTAACAACATACGTAATTTTGTTTTTGTTTTTTTCGGTTCGCTCCTGTTGACTGTCCACTCCGAAAACTTCATGACCTAGTTCAACCAGTTTAGTAGCCACTGCAGCGCCATAGCTACCTAGTCCGAAAACGATGTACTTCATACGATTAATGTTTAATATAAAATTTCCTCCACCGGATATTGATGCAATTGTCTTTTAGGTTGTATTGCGAAAGCCATCAACAACGTTAATGAACCGACTCGCCCGATAAACATGGTAACAATCAAAATGATTTTACTCGTTACTGACAATTGGGGAGTAATACCAAGCGAAAGTCCTACGGTACTAAAGGCTGAAAAAGCTTCAAACGAAATTTGTAATAATCCAAATTGGCTATCGGAAACCGAAACGAGCAGAATGGCCAGACCTATAATGAGTATTGAAAGCAAAATAACAGCGAAAGCCCGGTTAATCGAGGATTCACTGATTTGTGTGCGAAATACCTCTATCCGGTTGTTGCCTGTTACTAATGCACGCATGTTTAAAAAAGCAACTGCAATGGCAGTCGTCTTAATACCCCCACCCGTTGATGAAGGCGATGCCCCAATCCACATCAGCAGAAGATAAAGCATCACGGTGGGTAGTGTAAGCGCTTGCATCGTTACGGTGTTGAAGCCCGCTGTTCGAGGAGTTACTGCTCCAAATATTGAAGTAATAATCTTTCCTGTAAAGGTTGGGTGCTCTTTCAATGTAGCATTATGTTCGAAAGCAAAGTAAAGTAAAGTCCCACTTATAATAAGGATGAGGGTTGTCCACAATGCAATTTTAGAGTTCACCTGAATAACGCGGGTCGGGTTTTCCTGACGGGCATTACCAAGCAGCCGGTTGCCAATAGAGTTTGCTTTTCCACGAACGTATGAGAAGATATTGAAAACAATGGGGAAACCCATGCCACCCAAAACAATCAAGAGAGCTAACAGTAAATGCAACATGTAATTAAATTTTACAACCGGTGTTGCCAGCCCTTGACTCAAGGTAGAGAATCCAGCATTGCAAAAGGCAGAGACAGCATGGAACACCGAAAAGAAAATGCGTTCAATCTGGCGATCAAACATATCAGCGTCTATGCAAATGTAAACGATGAATGCTCCAATTCCTTCAAAGAAGAATGTTACCAGAATAATGCGGCCTACAATGCTCATGACATTACTGATGCGCTTACTGCTCACCATACTTTGAAGCGCCAGCCGATTATTAAAAGACACCGAGCCTGCAGCCAGATATGCCAGTAGTCCTGTAAAAGTCATGATGCCAAGGCCTCCTACCTGAATCAACAACAAAATAATAATTTTGCCTACGATGGTAAAATCAGCAGCCGTATCTAACACAGCAAGACCCGTAACACATACTGCGCTGGCCGAGGTAAAGAATGCATCCACAACGGAAATCCCTTTCGATGTGGCGGTCGGTAATAGCAAAAGCAACGCACCGGCTGTTATAATAATGGCAAAGCTAGCGATGAACAAGAAGGCAGCATTTTGTCTTCTGCGATAAATATATTTCAGAAGTTCCGATGCCTCGGTAACAAACAAAAAAATAATCAGCCCATACAACGCTATTTTCTTAGTCAGGTAATTGGTTGTGTTGACACCATCTAATACCTGCACCTGCGTAGCCAGTCGATATAAATAAAAAGTAAGCACAATGAGCATCAGGGAATAAAAATGAGCACGCCAGTTCCTCATTTCAAAAAAACTGCACAGAAAACGGATGACAAACAAAATTTTCAGAATCGTTAGAACCGGAAATAAGTAGCGGAACACTTGTGATTGTGAACTAAAAAAAGGATGAAATCCAAAGTCATAAATAACCAAAATAAAAGCGGCAACAGCCGCAAATGGTAAAACCACATTGCAACTGAGGTAGAGAAAATGCAGTACATGCATGAGCCAATACTTGCCTTGCCCTATCATGCGGTCGGTAATTTTGCGCTTCAGCCAGCGATAAATAATTCTGATAGAATGAATCAGGGCTTTCAAATTATATAACTGTAGTTCAGAGTTAAACTTAAAACAATGAAACTCCAAGAGCAAATTGAATTAATAACCTCACTCCTTTTATTCATAACTAAGTTGGTATGGTGTCAGGTTTTTTTGCTTCAATAGAATTCATGAAAGGCGGTCTTGACAATTTCTCGGAGAGTAGTAGTGCGAATCCGGTTGTAGAACTTGGCTATTACAATTTAACAACTCTACCAATTTCTCTTGTAATACAGAAACCTACATGGTTCTGTTTGAAAAAAGAGAGGGAATTATGCAGTGCTAAGAAATATAAGGCATCTGATATGCTCTTGAATAAATTGATACGCAAACGAAAAGTGAACCCTTGGTTCAGATTCAAGAAAATGCTATACCTTAATTTGGAGCCAGAATAATTTAGGTTTTTGACCGGGAAGTTTTTTCGGAGATAAAGTCGTAATGAAAAACCTTTTTCATTTACCGTCTTCGGCCACCACCACCCCCTCTTGAACCACCACCACTAAAGCCTCCACCGCCTCCTCGTGAAGCACCACTTCCACTATAGCCTCCTCCTCTGGATCCGCTATTACCACCATTGTAGCGGGATGATCCGCCTGAACCAGATCGTGATGGCTGACTAGACCTGTTCGACTCACGACTATTATTGGATGGCGCCATTCCTGCTGCTTCACGTGTAGGTCCAGCTTGACGTGTGGACGTTGATGGGCGATTAGACTGTGATGTTCCCGCTGAAGGACGAGTAGAGGCTCCACCGGTTTGACGTGTCGAAGGGCGTGTTGACGCACTATTGTTTCTGCTATAATTACCGTTCGCTCTATTATTAGAAACGGTGTTGGAAGTGTTTCTTGTCTTGTTATAGTTGTTGAAATTGTTCGTATTGTGAATTACGGTTGTGTTGCCATGATACCCACCACCATAGTATCCATGATGATAATGCGCATGGCTGCCCCAGTATATACCAACTGCCATAACCGAAAACGCAGCAAAATATGGTGGATAATAACCATAATAGTAGGGCGGAACATAAGGTACATAAGCAGGCGAGTATACATATTGCACAATGGGTGCTTGTTCAACAACAACAACGGTAGTTGTGGCCGGAGCACTAACAACTTTAACCGTATCTGGCCCCTTGTACCCAGGATTCGCTGTAACTGCAGGAGTTGAAGTCTCTTTCAGTTCAACAATATAATCCTTGCCATACAAATCCTTATCACCCACAATCTGCATCGTAACTTTTTTCGTATCATCCTTCGATACAAAAATAACGGCAACATCCTGGGTCTCTGTTTTACTTATTGCAATCTGAAGAACAAATGTAAAATCATCTTTCTCCTGTTTGGATACAACCTTTATGAAATCAACCTTTTTATCTAAATCCAAATCCATATTGTTAATCGCTGTTTTTTCAAGGTTCAATGATTTTTCAAAATCTTCAATGGTCTTTGATTTTTGAAATAGATCCAGAACGGCATACAGATCAAGGTTATCTCCGGGCAAGCCTAATAATGTCGAATCAGCCACGGATTGAGAAAAAGCAGGTAGGCTCAACAAAATTATGGTTACTATTGAACAGGATAAAATACATTTTTTCATAACAGGTCTGTTTCGTAATAAACTTCCCGTAAGGTATAAAATATATACCAACTGCGCAGAATTTTTCACTGCGTTAATCACAAGGATTTTGATTAGTCATCTCACATTTGAATCTGCCTTAGTCACCTCTAATTTTGGTCATCAAGATTTTCAATTATTATCGGTAGGCTATGACTACAAACATAATGAAGCGTAAGCCGCGCTATCTTAGTTATCCAACGCACGAGACTTGAACAAGGTAAGGTTCAATTGTAAAATCCCTTTCCTTAAAATCACAGTATACAAAATCAGCACGTACAGGATCTAATCTGCTTGTATACCTTTTGATTTTAAGATTTCCATGAACTTATCCTCCATACCCTGCTTTTTCATTTCAATATAAATCGTACCAATGATACTCTCAGCATCGGTTCGATAAGGCGATTTCAGCTCAACGTATAAGTTGTAGGCTGTACACATATTGATTAGACCTTCTTCCAACTGATTTAAATTGGTGGCGTAAATTCGTCCTATACCATAATAAATCTCGGGGTTCTTTTCATCAAGTTCAGCTAGCCTCTTATAGGCATCAATCGCCTTTTGATACTCTCCCTTGTATTGATATACCACAGCAATATTTTGCAATGGCATTACGCCTCGAGAATCTATCTCTAATGATTTCTGATAGGCCGCAATGGCTTCATCGTAGTCTTCTAACTTTCGATAACACAGTCCAATATTATCCCAAGCAAAAGCAAAGATAGGATCTACTTCAACGGCACTCTTAAAGTATTTAAGTGCTTTTTTTACATTATCCTTTTTCATTTCATCCAATCCCTTTGAATACCATTCTAACGCCTTCGGACTTAGAGACATTGAATACGTATTTTGCTTTTCATGTGAGGCTATCTTTTCTTTGACAGAAGGACAATTATTCAACATGTATCTTTCCATTTCAAAATAATAATCCTTATACTCTTTCGAGTCCTTGTTCATATCGATCGAAACATTAATTTCCTTCTTACCACTCTTGCTATTCATCTCGGCAGGCAAATCAGTGACATTTATCAACTTAGATCCAATCTGATACGCACCCACCTGTTCATCAATGCAGTGGCCGATTTCTGTTGAAACTTCCTCATCTGATTTATTATAGATATCAATGGAGTCAACACATTTGCAACCATTCTCTGCCAACTCTTTCAGCAGCGCATTATTCTTTGGTTTTTCGGTATTTTGAGAAAATCCATTTATGCAAAAGCTAATGGATATAAGGGATAAAATTATTTTATTCATTGTTAACGGATTTCTTTTTGGTTATGTCAACCGCAGGCTCCTGTGCTTCTGATACCTGCAACATCATTATCTTGTAGCATCATTTCTTACGAATATAATGGAAATTTTGTTTGGCGAGCAAGTGAGTATAAAACTTTGCTCTTCCAGAAAGTATTGGAAAATCAAGAGCCATTTGAAATATCATCATCTTCAAAGTTTCAGAACGAAACTCTTTTGAAGTTAGCGTAATTTTATAATCCAGAATACCTATATGCTATCGGAATATAGTACATACCACCAATCAGATGAGGATAAAGATTTGATTTCAGTACGAACTTCATCGGTGAACGAATCTGCTGGTTGGTGAATAACAAACTTTAAGTGTTATCATTGCAATGATGAACCTATACTGAACCATGTCGGTGATTATTTCTGTTCCGGATCATATTTTATACGAGGACGAATATATCCTTGTTATCAATAAGCCTGCGAGCTTAATGGTTGAACCTGACCGGAATGGATATCCTAATTTGTTGCAACAGGTTCAGAAACATATTAAGTCATCTTTACCTAATGGCGAGAAAGTCTATGCACAGCACCTTCATCGGCTTGACCGACCAGTAAGTGGTATTGTTCTATTCGCTAGAAAACGAGCGGTGTTAAAAAATCTGAGCGAACAATTTGCTGAGCGTAGAGTAAAGAAATTGTATCAAGCATTAACCGATCATTCTCCCCAACAAAACAAAGGCACACTACAAAATTGGCTCCGCAAGGAAAAAAAGAAAGCCACGATCTACGATCAGGAAATAGAGTATGCAGAAAAAGTAATACTCGATTACGAAGTTACGCCCTTGTCTGAAAAATACTTTCTCTGGAAAATTGAATTGCATACAGGTAAGTATCACCAAATCCGTGCTCAGTTGGCTCACATAAACTGTCCTATCATAGGAGACCTGGAATATGGCTCTACCCTGCCCTATAAACCCAATTGCATTGCTCTACATGCTTGCCAATTGATCTTTTTTCATCCAATATCAAACGAGACGATTTGTATTGAGAAGCAGGCTGAGTTTCAATTGTAATTTCAAAGGAGAAATGCAGACACCATCGCAGAAACAAATTACTTGGTACCTATACCATTATATAATTCTTAAACCTGTCCTTATCAGACATAATTTTCTTTAATCCATTGATGTTGTCTAATAATGGGTGTTGACTGACTGTTCTTTTAATTCTGTTGTCAACTAATATCTTCTCTCTCAAAAATTCAATAGTCGATCCGCCTCCTGTAAAGTAGACACCATTTGCTATGATTCTCCCAATATCACTGTGACCACTAACACGTTCTATTGCCTCAAGGAATTCATCATTAACTAAATTAAAGAAGTTGTCTAATACGTCCTGGATTTCCTTAACCTTTATAGTTGTGTGTTGAATTTTTACTTCGTCTTCAGTTTCATAATTATTTAGTACAGTCAATAAGTTTTCAATTTCCGCATCACTTAGCTCGACCTTGTATTTTCTCCGAATGTGATTTTTTAGCAACCTGAATATTTTCCATGTCCCAAGTCTGATTACGCCTTCCGATATAATAAGGCTATTTGCAAAAACAATTATTTCAATTTTGCTCGGACTAAAATCTATCAATATGAAATTTTGTTTCTCAAATAGAATATTCAAACCAGCTGCTGAGCAACAACTTTGATGAATCATATATACTTCAACTGCTCCGGCATGCTCTGCAGAATCCCGATAAGCTCTCTTTTCAATTTCGGTCGTGCTTGTCGGGATGCTAAAATACATTGTATAGGATGGAGGAAGTAATCTTTTTGAATTGCTTACTATTTTAAGTGCTCCCCTAAGTAGCATTTCAAATCCTTGAAAGTCAGCGATCACATAGGTCACTGGTTTTATTGTGTTGTCGTTTGCTGTTGTTCGTATTGAATCCCCAAGTCCGGAAACAATGTTACCTACGGTATCAATTGAAATTTGAGATTGTTGATTGAATATTAATTTCCCATCTTTTACAATCCTTAGATTTTGACTACCAGGGTCAACACCAATTGTGTTTTTAAAGAAGTCCAGAATTCCCATACTTAATTTATAACTATAATACCTATCTATAACTGTACCTATCTCTTGTGTATGTACAGCAATGAGCTTACACATCACTCAATTACGTGACGTTTCAGCTTTCTATCCATTGTTTTTTGCAAGCCTCGTTCTTTACTTTTAAACGGCCGAGTTGAAATATAACGAGGGCGTCCTTAATGTCCTTTTTTCTAATTGAATTTCGTAGGTTCTCATGTCATCAAATGACATTCCTTGAAACACCAGCGTAACACTTTTCTGGTCAACTGGAATTGAGAATTCTCCACAAAGATCAGTTACCGTTCCAGTACTTGTTGCCTTTATCATGACATTAATTGCAAGAATTGGATTTCTATGTCTATGAACAGCTATCCCTTTGAGCACTTTATTCTACTGACCATAGGAGGTAATTATCAGCAGTGTCAATATTGTCATTAAGATTGTGCTTCTCTTTCTCATTTGCTCAATGCTGTCAACGTTCAATTATCTGCGGTTTACTAACCTTTAAAAATAATTAATCAAATTTGAATCGCATAGATCATCGTTGCAATTTGCCTAAGCTGTTATACACACCTCTCCCTAAAATTACAATTAACAAACAAGAAGAGAAAAACACTTTCCATCAAAAGTTTTCCTCAACTCAAATGACTTTTTAAATTTTACTACAAGGATTCAAGTCTTGCGTCAAAAAGAGAGAGCGATTAATCTCTAAACATTGCTATTTAAAATCAAATGAGGTACAGAGTTCTTTGCAGCACTTCGTAATCCTTTCTCTTTTAGCATTTCACTAATCGTGTTTATCAAATACAAAGAGGCATCGATTTCTTCTTTTCGGATAGCAACGCTTTCAATATTAAATCCAAACGGGATTGATTTTTCGGTGCAGTACCGAATCAGTTCAGTGGAGATACCTAAAGCAATTTCAACCGAACGACCCACTGGGTTTGATGTTGCGCTAAGTTCTTCCTTAATATCTTCCGGAACGTGTATTCCCAACCACTCCATAAAATTTAAAGTTTTAAGAGAACCACATACGGTTAAGGTAAAGATCATTGTAGGTAATTCCTGATTCTTCTGCTTACAACTCACAAGAAGATCGTCCAACACTCGCTTGGTATATTGAACATTAAAAATGCATTGCGATATAAAGTAGGAGACTCCAGAATCTACCTTATCCAGAATTCGAACGTTTTCGTCATTCAGTACAGCATGTCTTTCCGGAATCATAACGGCACCTATTACCGACTGATCCTGATAAGCACTCCAAATTTCATAGGCCTCTTTCAGACTTGTTTTAGGAATGTAGTCTGGTGAGGGCAAGCCCACAAAGACAGGATAAAACTGATGCTTTTTTATCTCTTGAAGCCATTGTGATAATTCTTCCTTTGTAAATTTTCCAGCGGGTCGATAAATTATTTTAGGAATAGAAAGCTGTTGTAAATATTCACTCGCATAGATAAACGGATCAAGCGCATTTGAAAAAGGGAATGGTCTTTCTTCAGTAGTCCTTTCCGATTCGTCCTGTACATCATAGACAACCAAAGCATCTATATCCAGAGAAGAAATCGTTTCCATGGTTTTCAATGATATCTCATTTACTCGCTGAGCAGGCGTTTGGGCTTTCGGTGGTGTTATTCCATACAATAAAATTCCCGA
>DAIQPD010000147.1:0-10074 GCA_036787535.1 Chryseolinea sp. | reverse complement strand
CTTTTATTGTTGGCAAGTTTATCGGCCATCGAAGAACACAGCAAACTTTCAACCCCCGAAACAAAAACAATAGCGGTTACGAAATAAACAATGTCAATCAATAGCGCCATTGAAAATTCCGGCATGCTTGGCCCAGTAAATACGAAGAAGTTATTCGGAATAGTTCCGTAGATATCGCGCACGAGCACGATACCTTTATCGTGAAGTACAGTTGCTGTAAGAGCAGTTGCTGCCGCGATTGCGATCAACGGTGCTGGTATAAAAATAGAAACCTTCAATAAATAACGTGTCATCACAAATGTACCTACACCAATAATTATTGACCAGATATTAATGAGGTTTAGGTTGCTGAAAGCCGTTTGAATGTTATGTATTAGCCCACCCTTTATTTGTTCGTCCTGTCCAAGCATGTCTTTAAAACTTTCGATGCCAAGAATATCTTCGAGGTTAATGAAGGCAATGGCAACAGCAATACCTACAGTAAAGCCAACAATAATGGAATTTGGCACAAGCTTCGCATATTTACCAATACCAGCCACACCACAGATCATTAGAATAACACCAGCAATGATGGATACCATTACCAGAAATCCATGTGCTTCTGCAGCAGTTCCACCACTTTGCGGACCATATTTGAAAATGAGTGCAGCGATCACCGGAATGAATGCTGCGGTTGGCCCATATACCTGATACTTCGATCCGCCAAAGGTTCTACCGATTACACACGCAAGGGCACCAGCTATAATTCCCTGCTCGGGTCGAAGACCCATGGCCATAGCAAAGCCCATTGCCATTGGTATGGCGGTGAGTGCTACAATAAGACCGGCACTAAAATCGCGATATAAGGTTGTTTTCCAATTGTGTGCTTCAAGGTCTTCAAAGCGACTATCGAAGAATGTGAAGAAAAGTTTTAACCGTTCTTTTACGGTTGTTGGATATGTTATTTTGTTCATAACAGGAATTTTGTTTTTAATGTGATGCTGTTTACTGCATGCTGAAGAGTGCAGCGAGTTGATTTTTTTCCGGAGCATTTTCAGCTTGAGACCAGGAAACTTCTGTGATATCAAGACCACTTCTACGAATGAATGGTACTGGATCGAAACTCCGTTTACTGGTTCGCTTGAAGGTATACTCACTGGGTACAAAGATTTCATCAATAGCGTTTCCTTCTAGGAAATTCTGAAAAGCAGATTGTGTAATGCCGCTGAAAACTTCAATGCGATCAGTAACAATACGTTCACCGTATTTATTTTTCAGAATTTTACAAGCTTCCTTGAAATCGTGGGTCACAATTGATTCGATCAGTTTTTCATCTGCACTAAAGAGCAAGTCCATAATTGAATCTGTTGAATGTAAGCAGTGCAAGAAGATGACGTGAAATTGTGAGGTCTCATATTTCTGCATCGCCTTCTTTAAAAGGTTCAGTGATTCAATTGAAAAATCAGTAGGGATGAGAATAGTTTTTTGCATAGCAGTAGTTGATTTGCGTCTGATACTTGGACACAAGGCTACAACTGTGCTATAAGAGCCATCTAAGAATGAGATTAAAATGTGATAAGAATGATGAACGGTAAATTAATCCTCAAAGGATTGTTCCCTAATGGGGTGCCCGATGGGAAAGGTAAGTTGCACTGTGGTGCCTTCGTTTATTTTTGATTTAACAGAAATTTCGCCACCGTGCATCCGGACAATGTTTCGGGTAAGGGGAAGTCCTATGCCGTAGCCTTCATAATTTTTTGTATTGGATGCCCGAAAAAATGGATCATAGATGAATTGTAACTCTTCGGACGGAATACCGATACCTGTATCTTTTATAACGATGATTACACTGCTTTCTGAAGTACCAATAGAAAGTGTTACGGGCTGATAGTTGGAGTACTTACACCCGTTGCTTACAATGTTAGTGAGTGCAATGTTCAGCAATTGGTCATTACCTCTTATTTTTAACTTCTCCGGATTCTCCGGCATCAGGTTAAGATTGATATGCACCACGTTTTTAGGATTAATTTTTTCGATCGTGCTTTTGGCGTCCCAAAGTAACTGGTCGGTACGCACGATGTCGTTTTTCTGAACTTTGCCTTTGAAGCCTGTTTGCGCGAGGAACAACAATGACTTCGTGATTTTCTCCAATCGCTCGGCCTTATTGAGAATGATATTTAGCGAGTCTATGTATTCTTCTGCGGTTCGTTTTTTGGATAATGTAACATCGGCTTCTCCGATAATGGTGGTAAGCGGAGTGCTTAATTCATGTGATGCATTGCTGATAAAATTATTCTGCGTGGCAAAGGATGCCTCAAGCCGATCAAGCATGGTGTTGAAGGTAGTTTCGAGTTCGCTGATCTCATCGTTTACGTGACTGCTTTCGAGACGTACATGTAAACTTTGCGAACTTATTTTCTTTACCCGATCGGTAATATCTTTTACTGGCGTAAATACCTGTCTTGAAAAAACAATGGAGATAGACAGTGCGAAGATGGATACGATTAAAATTCCAACAAGAAAAATACTACGCAAATACTTCAGGTGATGCAAGTTGTAATAATTGTCGGCAGAAACAATAACTGCATACGTTCCCTTTTTTCCGGCATACCGGATGCCCGCAAAGAAGGTATTGTTATTCTGATAGGTAGCTTCTCCATCTTTTACAATCTCCTGAAAAAAAGAGACGGGTAAGTTTAGTGTCTTGGCTTCATCTTCAAAAGTTTCCTCTGGTGTAATTGCATAGAAGTATTCTTTTTCTTCCGGAAGTTTTTCAAGGTGCATGCTACGTACCTCCTGTAATACAGCGGCACTAGCTTCCTCATTATCGAGCGTTGCTTTGGCTGTCACAACACCACGGATCTCCAGTCGTTTATAAAAATCGGTAAAGGAGTATTGAATAGTAAAGAAGTACACACTCGCACTTAAGATCACAATAGCCGAGAGCGAGAAGAAAAAAAATATGATCGCAATTTTAGTCTGTGTCTTCATCGGCTTCCTTCATTACATACCCCATACCAATTACGGTGTGAATAAGTTTGTTGCTTTTATCCTTATCAACTTTTTTACGAAGGTAGTTCACGTAAACATCCACCACGTTAGTTCCGAGATTAAAATCGATACTCCATACCATTTCAAGTATTTCCAGGCGCGAGAATACACGTCCTGGATTTTTCACAAACAATAACAGTAATCTATACTCTGTTGATGTAAGCGAAATGGTATTCGCTCCACGCTTTACCGTTTTGGTATAATCATTTATGTTCAGATCGCTAAACTGATAGATTTCTTCTGAAAGAGACATAGGCGGTGTCGACACATCAGATCTTCGTAGCAGCGATTTGATGCGGGCCAGAAGTTCAATAAATTTGAAGGGCTTAACTAGGTAATCATCTGCTTCCGACTCAAGGCCGATTACAATATTTTCAGATGTGCCCAATGCGGTAAGAAAGAGAATGCTAACGTTTTTATTTTCCTTTCGAATGCCACGGCAAACATCAATTCCATTCATTCCGGGAAGCATTAAATCAAGAATGATAACATCGAATTGATTTGTTAGAGCGGTTTGTAAACCAGTCGGACCGTCAAAGGTTACCGTAACCGCATATCCTTCTTCTGTTAATCCTTTCCGGATAAACGAAGCTACTTCCGAGTCATCTTCCACCAACAGGATTTTCTTCATTGCTTTTTGTTGTAAACCAGCTTGCTTTTGAATTGTACAAATATAAAAGCAGAATCCACTTTGAAAAACAATAAGGTGATTGAATGATGAGAAACAAAGCAATACTAAATTTTTAAAACTGCAATCTTCGGAGACGACAATGCCACTGGAACAAAGGATCATTCAAAAAGTCTGGCTCATGAATTTCAGCGCAAAATGAATTTATTTAAGGAGTCTTTTAGCAAAGTGATTCGTATTGTCGTGTCAACATGATTTTGATCATACTTTAATTTCAACTTTATCTGGTTCTTGCGCACAAATTAAAATGCTATGAACTCACTTCATCAATTTCATATTCCGGTAATGGGTCTTGCCTATACCATCGATTCACCGGTTAAGGTAGCGCGCTATGGTATTGCATCTACTATTTCTATTGTTGAAGACAAACTGGTGGAGTTAATGCGCCTGCATTATTATCGGGAACGCAAGGATACCTATACTCCAATCACGCCCAGAGAAGATGACTATCGCGCCAAGCGAATAACGGATTATCTGAACCTCGTCAACAAAATGGTGCAAGAGCAAATCGAACAACTTAAGGCTTCTGCATTTGAAACGGGGTCGGAGATATCAAAGTATTTTGAAATGCTTCCAACTAGCAGTTCGGTGAGACAATTGTATCAGCAAATTATTCAGGCTGGAGGAGAAGTGAAAACACTACAAGATTTCTTGCGCAGTCAGATTGTACCCGGAGCCATCGATGTCAACATTATGACCAAGCTGGACAAAGATAATTCTAACAAGGAGGGTGAAGTAATTGCAGAGACCTCTGATGCTTTAGCTGCCCTTAGGGGTTATGCAAAAAGTGATTTAACGAATTCATCCATCATCTTTTCTGCGGGCCTCAATCCAAGACTATTTAATTACCTCGAAAAGCTTCCTGCATTCAATGCCACAGGTTTTGGCAAGTTTGATAAACGAATTGTTATTAAGGTAAGCGACTATCGTTCTGCTATTATTCAGGGAAAATACCTGGCAAAAAAAGGATTGTGGGTAAGCGAATTTAGAATTGAATCCGGATTAAACTGTGGCGGACATGCTTTTGCAAGCGATGGTTTTTTACTCGGGCCTATTTTAGAAGAGTTTAAAACGAAGAAGGAAGAACTGATACAAACTTTATTTCAGCTCTACAATCCTGCGGTTCAGACAAAAGGTGGTGAAACTTTTGATCAGCCACATCCCATCAACATTACGGTGCAAGGTGGAATCGGAACGGCAGAGGAAGCCGATTTTCTCATTGAACACTATGGTGTTACAAGCGCGGGTTGGGGAACTCCATTTTTGTTATGCCCTGAAGCAACAACAGTAGATAATGTAACACTCAATCAATTGTCACTCGCAAAGGAAGAAGATGTTATCCTCAGTAAGTTTTCTCCGCTCGGAGTTCGTTTCAATTACCTTAAAGGAAGCAGCGCTGAAAAAGAAAAACAAAGACGCATTGATAAAGGATCACCTGGAAGTCCGTGTACAGAAAAGCATTTGGTTTCGAATACGGAATTTACAAAGGAGCCCATCTGTACGGCATCACACAAGTATCAAAAACTTAAGATCAATCAGTTGAAGGAACAGAATTTGCCGGAAGCAGAATACATAGCGCGATATAACGAGGTAGTGGGCAAGGAATGTTTGTGTGTAGGCCTGAGCAATTCAGCTTCTATGAAATATGGCGTACCGTTCATTAAGAATAGGACCGATGTAAACATTTGCCCTGGTCCAAACATTGCATACTTCCATAAAATTGTTTCACTAAAAGAAATGACGGATCACATCTATGGTCGCACCAATATTCTTTCCACCACAAAACGTCCTCACATGTTTATAAAGGAGCTTGATTTAAATATTGATTATGTAAAGGAGCAAATTTCGAATTTGAATAAGATGGATGGAAAGCAAACAAAAGATGCAACCAAATACATTGTTAATCTGATTGAGGGAATTGAGTATTATAAAGTATTATCACTAAGTATGTTCAAGGAGAACATTAGTGAACCGTTCACTTTTCTGAACACCATATTAGAAAGAGAGAACGACTTAAAAAAACTTCAGAGCAAGCTTGTATGATTGGAATTTGAGTTATAGAGTTTTCAATGTAAGACTTGAATAGTTTGGAGGTTCACCACGTCACTAGCGCAAGTGTCCCACTTTTGCTCCAAAATATATCAGCGTCCCGCTTATGGATGAGCAATAACTGTAATCTCCTGAACCTATGAAAAAATACTCATATTTTGATTTTATGCCCTTCTAATTTCAATTTACTATCCTTCTCCATTTTTTTTATAGTACGTATAACGGTTTCAACGCGAAGCCCGGTCATGTCAGCAAGCTGCTGACGTGTGAAGGGAATAATGATTTTTTCTGTTGAATCTTTTTTTATGAGTTTTGATTTAAAATATTTGAGCAACGTAGTGAGCCGATGTTCAGGATCGTATGATGAAACTTCAGTGAGGATCATTGATTTGTATTGAAGACGCTTGCAAAGAACCTGATCAAGTTTAAGGTGTATATCAAAGTTCTCTTTTAATAATTGAAGAAACTCGGGGCGTGGCAATCGCCAGAGTTTACTTTGTTCGGTGGTCATTGCACTACTGGGATAGTTAAACCCTCCGAGCAAAGCAGGCTCGCCAAAACTTTCGCCAGCATTAAAGATACCTTGTGTGAATTCCTGTCCATCCGGATTGATAATGTACATTTTTACTTGCCCTTCTTCAACCTGAAAAAAATCTTTAGCAGGATCACCTTCGTCAAAAAGAATATGATCCTTCTTTACATTGACCAGTCGTGCATTGAATTTTTGAAAGAGCGCTGCAGGTATCAATTTCCTTTTTCTTTTTTCAAGAAAATTAGACAATTCGAGGAGATATGTCATAACGTATCCAATTTTTTGTTGCTAAACTTTGTGCAACTCTGTGTTTGTAGTGATAGTAAAATTTAACTACAATGAACACGCAGTGTTGCAAGGAGAAGCACAGAGGGCTTTTTAGAATACGACCGGTGCTAGTAGACTGGCGTATGATTTTTTAAACAAGGGCACAGGCCCCACCGGCACATGCAGCTTCTGCTTTATGATCCGTTTCGTCATCGAGTTCCACTACTTGTGTTAGATCAATTATTTTTAGGCTCTCTTCAAGCGTTTTAAAATTTGCTGGCGTAAGATCTTCAAAAGGAGCTTGTTTGTAATTTCCAGTGTCGAAAGGAAGAACGCTCAAGCCGTTGTAGGATGCTTTGTTCTCCCACATCCATTTACCTACACGATTCCAATCGTTGTCAGGAATAGAAACGGTTGCCGATACATTGTTTGCATTTTCTCCTCTTCTGAATCCATTGCGTACCCAATCGGTATTAAATTTTTTAATTCGTTGAAGCAAATCCATCACATCTTCTGTTCTTACGATACTTCCTGCGGGTGCTTTTTGAGGAATGCAGATAATGGCTTGCTTGCTATTTAGTAAATCATCTTCCAATAATTCCGGATGACTTATCATCAGGTAATCATAAAGTGCTTCATTTTTACCAATGCGTACTCTTCTAAGATAAAAATCGTTGTGCCAGGCGTGGATTCCCGATGATGTACCGAGCACCAATGATGTTGTGCCCGAGGGTTTAATGGTTGTACACCTCGCGGCAAATTGAATTCCTATTTTTCCGGAAGTAGACATATTCATGCTCTTCACCACTTCCGCTGTTTCGCGCAGATCATATTCCATAATTTTTTTACTGGCTATGCCCGTCATCCCTACACCGATCAGTGCATCTTCCATTGTAGTGGTTTTCCATTGATCACGGAGGTAATGAAAATTAGTGAACCCTGCTTGTAGCGTTCCAAGAAATGCTGCCGCTTGTGCACGTTCATTTAAATCTTGCTGGCTGGTAATGTCGGAAACATTTACCTCACACAAATTGCAAAACTGAAAAGGTCGAAGCGCAATTTCGCAGCAGGGATTGGTACCCCAATCCATATGATTGGTAAAATAAAATCCCGGTTCGCCTGACCCAGACAATTCTATTTTGTTCCAAAGAGAATGGAACTGCTCGTGTGTTGTGGATTCGCGAGGAAGTACAACCGAGTTATTAGCACGACCGCGTTGTTCGTTTAACTCCCACCAGTTTCCAAACTTGCAGGTTAACATTTCTTCATCTTCTGCTGAGAAGAGAGAGATCATGGCCGATCTTCGAATACCTCCAGCAAGAACAGCGTTGGCGAGGTAACACATTATATCATGGCATTCTAAAGGCGTTAATTTTTCACCGTCTTGTTTTCGATCGAGCACAGCTTGCACATGCGCAATGCACATCTTGAGCGGTTCTGGTCCTGGTGCTTTACCACCAGCCGTAACAAGCCGGGCTCCTTTCGGTCGAATGTCTGAATAATCAAACTCTGGAACGAACGAACTTAATCCAAAATATGATTTCAATAGAACCTTAACTGCATCAGCCCATCCTTCGAGGCTATCGCCAATCAAAAACTTTTTAGTCTTCTCACCTTTATGAATCGGAGGAAGATTTTCTACATGGTGATATTGAACTGAGTATCCCACTCCCGTTCCACCCAATAACAGAAACATGGTTTCAGAAAACGCATGAATATCATCTACAGGGAGGTAAGCGCAGTTATAGATCCGGCTGTGATTTCGTGTAATGGCTGATCCAGCAAATTGCATCGCCCGCATAGAGGGCAAGACTTTTTTGTCGCGCACAAACTTCATCCAATGAAAAATATCCTCTGACAGCTGAGGATATTTTTCAAGCATCATGTGCTCATATCGCTCACATATTTCTGCCCATGATTCTCTGCGATGTAATTCAGGAATGTAGCGCGCATACTTCATGTAAACGATCAGGTCGCTGAGGATTTGTTGATTCAGTTCCAAAGGATATGAAGTTATAAGTTGTTGATTTTGTTTTGGGCTTCTTTTGCTTTCGGAAACAGAATGTTGTTCTCCAAATGTATGTGCTGCATTAAATCCTGATCAAACTGTTCCAACATAATGTAGGTTGCCTTAAATGTTGGGCAGGCATAAGCAGGAGGAGTATAGGCATTGGTAATTCTCCTTATCTCTTTAACAAGATGTCCGGCACTGTCGTGTTCGTGCTCCATTACCGAGATTGGAGCCTGTAAGTTTGAAGGTCTAAAACCAAGATCGTATGATTCATCCTGCTGATTGAATAATTTTCGGATGGCTGGAAAAAGTATTTCTTCTTCTTTTGGTAAGTGATCCAGCAGTTCTTCGGCAAGTGAACTAAAATTTTCACGCACCGCTAATAGAAAAGGACTGTCTTCTCCGTGAACGTTGCATACCTTATCTAATAATTCCTGAATTTGAGGAATGGATTCCCGAACGTAGCTGTGGTGATGTTGGAGAATAAAATCGATGAGGAGAGGAGCGTGCCATGTATCGAAACGCATGCGCTTGTCGCCTCCATGATTGGCTTTTGCATTTTGTAACTCTTGCCAGATTACATCTACATCTAAACCAGCCTTCTCGCAAACTTGCACAAACGGTTTTTTCCCACCACAGCAATAATCCAGGTTATGGCGTTGCAGAATTTCGAGTGCTTGCGGAAAATTAAGGGCAACTTCGGCCACAGTAATACTTTCCAGGAGTTGATCATCGGTTATTGTCATTGTCTTTGTTGATTAAGTTGATGATCAAAGGTTGAGCATTTCAGCCAATAGAATGTATGATCAAAATCATAGGGTTCGATAATTAATTTCATCGCCTTTGTAAAAGCCTCAGCATACCCTTTTTAATTGAAGAAGTGATGAGGTAACATGCCCTGCTTCTTTGTTGGTGGGTCAAGGGTAAAAGACTTATTAGAAATCGCTTTCATTGACTTGGAAATTATTTGTACTACCTTCGGAACTTATCTTGGCTTCCTTTATTAACCTCAATCATTTTTAATGCTTATGAAAAAATCTTTCTTAAATACGTTGTTTTGTTTAGTGATCATACTGTTAGCTATCGAAGGCCAGGCACAATCTGTTAAAACTGACTATAACACGAAAACAGATTTTAAGAAATACAAGACATATGCATGGATGGCGCCAGGCGATACGGTGTTAAATGGTCGTAGACCAGATAAATTGTATGCAGGTTCGATTATGTTGTTTGCCAACGAAGAACTAAAGAAAAAAGGACTAACCATGGTGTCGATTGAGCC
Organism: Chryseolinea sp.; assembly: GCA_036787535.1. Taxonomy (GTDB): domain Bacteria; phylum Bacteroidota; class Bacteroidia; order Cytophagales; family Cyclobacteriaceae; genus Chryseolinea. Next base: position 215 of record DAIQPD010000147.1, on the reverse strand, counting down.
TGAAGTTGTTTTTGTATTCCATACGCGTGTCGATGAAAGAACCGTGTATTCACAAAGTCCTACTCTCAGTGTAGGAGTGGGTGTTGCTGGTCCGGGTTATTATGTTGGTGGATATGCTCCGGTAGCAGGAGGGGAAATCACAGAAAAACAAGTAGAGGACGGAATATTGGCGTTTGATATGTATGATACCAAAACCCGTGAATTGGTGTGGACCG